>JBEGVM010000001.1:0-19482 GCA_041178365.1 Gemmatimonadota bacterium
TTCCCCTGCGACCTGATCAAGGGGGACGAGGTGACGCGCCTCTGTGAGCGCCTCGCCTCAGACCCACGCATCACTCTGCTCGTGAACAACGCCGGCTTCGGGACCAAGGGGAAGCTCGCCAACCGCCCGGAGCGGGAGCAGGTGGGGATGCTCGACCTCCATGTGCAGGCGACGATGCGGCTCACGCAGGCGGCGCTCCCGGGGATGATCGCGCGGAAACAGGGGCGGATCATCGCCGTCGCGTCGGTGGCCTCGTTCACGGCGAGCCCCGGGAACGTGAACTACTGCGCGACCAAGGCGTACCAGCGGGTCTTCTGCGAGGGCCTCGCGATGGAGCTGCAGGGGACGGGCGTCGCCGTGCAAGCGCTCTGCCCCGGCTTCACGCACACCGAATTCCACGACCGCGCAGGGATCGATAAGTCAGTGGGGATCCCCGCCTTCATGTGGCTCGACGCCGAGCGTGTGGTGCGCGAATCGCTCGACGCGATCTTCAACGGCGGGCCGGTGGTCGTGGTCCCGGGGAAGCGCTACCAGCTCATCGTGCTCATGTTGCGCTACATGCCACAGTGGGTGCGCCACCTGCTCCAAAGCCGCTACGGCAAAGCGCGGACCTGATCCCAGGTCCGCGCTCGCGGGTCCTTCGCACAACCGACGCGTTTACCCCCCGAAGGCGTTCAACCCGGTCACGGCCTGCCCGAGGATCAGCGAGTGGATGTCGTGCGTCCCCTCGTAGGTGTAGACGCTCTCCAAGTTCGCCATGTGCCGCATGCTCGCGTACTCCGCGAGGATCCCGCTCCCGCCCAGGAGGCGCCGCGCCTCACGCGCGATGTCCGTCGCGATGTTGACGTTGTTCCGCTTGGCGAAGGAGACCTGCTGCGGGGTGAAGGTCCCGATGTCCTTCATCCGACCGAGGTGGAGGGAGACGAGCTGTCCCTTCACGATCTCGGTGAGCATGTCAGCGAGGCGGACCTGCTGGATCTGGAAGCCGCCGATCGGGCGCCCGAACATCACGCGCTCCTTGGAATACGAGAGCGCCTCCTCATAGCAAGCCATCGCGGCGCCGAGGGCGCCCCAGGAGATCCCGTAGCGCGCCTGCGTGAGGCACAGGAGGGGGCTCTTGAGTCCGCCGCTCTTGGGGAGGATCGCATCGGCGGGGAGATGCACGTTGTCGAAGACCAACTCGCTCGTGTCCGAGGCACGGAGGGAGAGCTTCCCCTTCTGGTCCTTCGCCTTGAATCCCTTGCTGTTGGTGGGGACGAGGAAGCCGCGGATGCTCTTCCCGCCCTCGTCGCCATCTTCGGTCTTGGCCCAGACGACGGCGACCTGTGCGGTGGAGCCGTTGGTGATCCACATCTTCGCGCCGTTCAGGATCCAGCTGCCATCGGCCTGCTGCTTCGCGCGGGTGATCATCCCCGCCGGGTTGGAGCCGTAATCAGGCTCGGTGAGTCCGAAGCACCCGATCACCTCGCCGGTCGCCATCTTCGGGAGGTAGTGACGCTTCTGCTCCTCGGAGCCGAAGGCGTAGATGGGATACATGACGAGGGCGCCCTGCACCGAAGCGAAGGAGCGGATCCCGGAGTCGCCGCGCTCGAGCTCCTGCATGATGAGCCCGTACATCACGTTGTTGAGGCCGGCGCAGCCGTACTCCTCGGGGAGGTTCGCCCCGAAGTAGCCGTTGGCCCCCATCTCAGCGATCAGTTCCTTGGGGAAGCGACCGTCCACGTAACATTGCCCGATGATCGGGAGGACCTTCTCGTCGACGAAGGCGCGGACGGAGTCGCGGACGGCGCGCTCCTCTTCGGTGAGCGCCGCGTCGAGGTTGAAGAGATCGCCCTCGCGCGGGGTCAGCTGCGGGGAGGGGAGGAAGGCGGGGGTAGAGAGCTCAGTGGCCATGTCGAGTGGGGTCGGGATACCCCTAAAAGTACCGCGGAGGGCCCCCTGCGACCCAGTCCGAACGGTGTCCGGACCCGCCCGCCGCGACCGGGGCCTAACAGACCGCGCGCTTGGCGCTCGGGATCGCCCCCACCTCGCGACACTTGCGGCGGAACTCCGCCCCATGGTCGATCGTGCGCCCCGTCTCATGCTGCCACTGATGCACCATCTCGTGCCGCAGCGTCTCGAGCGCCGCGGCGAATCCGTCCCGCGCGAGATGCCGCGCCGAGATGGCGATCTCCGCCCCACCCCCCTCCACCGTCGGCGCATAATGCCCGAGCCGCCGGATCATCCGCCGTGACACACGGATCGGCACCAGCGCGAGCTGCGCCCCGAACCGCTCCCCATTGAGCCGCGTGTGCCACTCGGCGAGCTGCTCCGCGAGGGGCTCGTCCTCGGGATGCGTCCGCTCCGGCGCACGCCGCGGGCGACTGTTCCGCGCGAGTGGGTAGGCGACGAGCGCCTCGCGTGCCGTCTGCCGCTCCCACGGCTTCTTCGCCATCACGAAGCGGACGATCTGCACATGCACATCGGTGGAGGCATCCACATAGCCTTCGTGCACCCGCAAATCGAACCCCTTCACGCGCACGAGGATCGAGCGGTTGCGCGTGAGCACCACCCGGCGCACATGCTGGAGCCCGAGCGACCGGAGGCGCTCGAGGAATCGCTCGGCGATACGGGCGGTCTCCTCCGCTTCCCATGGCTCTTCGGCGGGCGCCTCGCCTGGCGCGCTGCCATCCTCTGGAACGGCCGGCTCGTCGAAACCGAACCCGAGCTGCACGGTGTCCGCAGCGGGCGTCATCGCGCGAAGACCCGGTCTTGCCGCGGCACGAAGTCCTGTGCGGCCCCCTCCCAGACGCAGGCGCGGAGGGTGACCGCATCCGATGCGACCTCGATCTCCTGCACCGCCGACGACAACCCACCACGCGTTCGCCCACAGAGGGTGGTCGCATGCGAGACGATCATCGTGCGCCCCGCGACCTGCATCGCCTCGATGCGGGTCTGATGGTCATGCCCGTTGAGGACCACGTCCGCACCCGTCGCAATCGCGCGCTCGATCCCCGCTGCGCGATTGACCAGCCCCCAGCGCCGCGAGAGATCCCCCCGCAGGAGATTGTGATGGAAGACGAGCACCTTGAGATCACCGGCCGGTGCCGCCGCGAAGCGCGCCTGCGCGTGCGCCCACTGCGCAGGGCGGATCGCACCGACCACACTCAGGTCACGAAGCCGCGTGGTCAGCGTATAGGGCCGCACCCCATGGCACGAATTGAGGCCGACGATGGTGACGCCGGGGAGCTGCACCGTGGGCTCGAGCTCCGCACTGATCCACTTGCGATACCCACGCAGGAGCGGCCACTCCACGCCGAGTCCCACCGGCTTCCACCACCAGGCGACATCGTGATTGCCGGGGACCACCACCACCGCCGTGTGCGCACGGAGCTGGTCGAGCCAGGCCGCGGCGGCACGGAACTGCCCCTGGAAGTTCCGCTGCGTGAGATCCCCGCAGACCACCACGGCCTGATAGCGCCCCGACGCGACCCGACGCGTGACCGCATCGATCTGCGCAGGAATCGCATGCCGGCCGAAGTGGACGTCGGAAAGCTGCAGGAGGCGCAAAAAAGCAGGGGTCAGGGGTCAGGGATCAGATGACAGGGATCAGGTGACAGGTGTCAGAGTCTGCTGATCACGGCGTCGGTGTACTGTGCCGTCGTCGCGGTGCCGCCCACATCGCGCGTCACCGTGCGTCCCTCACGGAGCGTCGCCTCGATCGCCGAGCGGATACGCGTGGCGCGCGCCTCCTCGCCGATGTGGTCGAGGAGTTGGCACCCGGCGAGCATCACCGCCGTGGGATTCGCGACCCCCTGCCCTGCGATGTCCGGCGCCGTCCCATGCACCGCCTCGAAGATCGCGGCGGTCTCACCGATGTTGGCGCCGGGGGTGAGGCCGAGGCCGCCCACCAATCCCGAGATGAGATCGGAGAGGATGTCGCCGAAGAGATTCGTCGTCACGATCACATCGAAGCGCTCGGGACGCATGACGAGCTCCATCGCGCAGGCATCGACGATCTTGTCATCGAAGGCGATGCGCCCCTCGTACTCCGCGGCGACCGTCCGCCCCGTCTCGAGGAAGAGCCCCTGCGAGTACTTGAGGATATTCGCCTTGTGCACGAGGGTGACGCGCTGGCGCCCATGGCGCAGCGCATGTTCGAACGCATAGCGCACGATCCGTTCCGCGCCGGCCCGTGTGACCACCGCGACGGACTGCGCGATCGCGTGCGGATCATCGCCGACCTTCACGTAGTTCTCGATCCCCACATAGAGCCCTTCGGTGTTCTCGCGCACGAGGATGATGTCCACGTCCTGGAACCGATTCGCCGGGAGCACCGACTTGGCCGGGCGCAGGTTGGCGTAGAGATCGAACTCCTTGCGGAGCGCCACATTGATCGAGCGGAACCCCTTCCCCACCGGGGTCTCGAGGGGCCCCTTGAGCGCGAGCGCGGTGCGCCGGATCGACTCCAGCGTCGCGTCGGGGAGCGGATCCCCATGTGCCTTCACCGCGGCCATCCCCGCGAGCTGACGATCCCAGGTGAGGGGCGCCCCGGCGGCCGCGAGGAGGCGCACCGCGGCATCGGTGATATCGGGGCCGATCCCATCGCCGGGGATCAGCGTCACTTCGCGGGGGGAGGAGGTCACGTCAACAGAGGGAACGAGAGAAGAGAACGGAGCCCATCAGGGCTCGAGGAAGAGATCGGCGACCCGGGTGGCGAAGGCGGGCGCGATGTTCGCCCCGCCGGGGACGACGAGATCGCCAGCCCAGAGGACCGTCCGCGCCCGTGTGTCAGCCAAGACCAACCGCACGACCGTCACCTCACCATCGACACGGAGCTCGACCGGGACGAGCACCTGGCGCATGTCGCCGAGCGCGGTGAGGAAGCGGAGGTTGTCGGCGAGCGCGGACGGGAGTGCGGAGCCGATCTCCGGGAGCATCGCGCGCCACCGACCCACCCCGAGGGCATAGGGATCGCCCTGGAAGGTCGGGTTCCGCCGCGCGATGCGCACCACATCGGCGGGATAGGCCCACCGGCGCCCCATCCCGCGATCCTGCAACGCGGTAGTGACCGCCGAATCGATTGCGAGCCGGAGCTGCGCCCACACCACCGGACGGCTCCACCCCGTGGTATCGGGACGCCACATCTGAATGGGGACGACCGCCACCCGCTCCTCGGCGAAGGCGCCCAGCGGCGGCCCGACGACCACTGGCACGCCCTTGGTGGGGGCACCCTTCCCGGCGGGTGGCGACCCCGTCGGCGCCTGCGCCTCGAGCGCCACCGTCAGAGCGGTCAGCGCGAGCAGGGTCCGGAGGGCGTGGGCGAGGCGAAGCACGAGGGAAAGCTAATCGTCCATCCCTGCCCCCTCCATGAATCGAGCCCTCCCGACGACGGGGTCGCTGGGCTACAATCGAGGGTCGTTCCCCTCTGCCCCTCCACACATGCCTCGCTGGGTCTCGGCCCTCCTCTGGGCCGTCGTCTCCCTCGTGGGTGCCGGCTCCTTCGCGGTCCTCGCCCTCTCCCACGGTGAGACGATCAATGCCGCCTGGCTCCTGACGGCGGCGGTCTGCACCTACGCCATCGGCTATCGCTTCTACTCCAAGATCCTGTCGGCGAAGATCTTCGCACTCGACTCGCAGCGGATGACCACCGCGGAGCTTCGTGCCGATGGGCGCGACTTCGTCCCGACGAATCGGTGGATCGTCTTCGGACATCACTTCGCAGCGATCGCGGGGCCCGGGCCGCTCGTGGGGCCTACGCTCGCGGCGCAGTTCGGCTTCCTCCCCGGCGCACTCTGGATCATCGTCGGTGTGGTGATCGGTGGCGCCGTGCAGGACATGGTGATCCTCTGCGCCTCGGTGCGCCGCAGCGGGAAGTCCCTGGGCCAGATGGCGAAAGATGAGATCGGACCGGTGGCGGGCTTCACCGCCCTCGTCGCGGTGCTCGGGATCATGATCATCCTCATCTCCGTGCTCGCGTTGATCGTCGTGAAGGCGTTGGCGGAGAGTCCGTGGGGGGTGGTGACGGTGGGGCTCACGATCCCGATCGCGATGCTGATGGGGGTCTATCTCAAGTACTGGCGCCCGGGGCGTGTCCTCGAGGTGAGCGCGATCGGGATCCTCCTCCTGATCGTCGCGCTCTATGCGGGGCGCTGGGCGGCGGAACACCCGTCCCTCGGGCCGCTCTTCACCATGGCGCCGGTCCCACTCGCCTTCGCGGTGATGGTCTACGGCTTCGCCGCGGCGGTGATGCCGGTCTGGTTGCTCTTGGCCCCGCGCGATTACCTCTCCGCCTTCGTGAAGATCGGCGTGGTCGTCGCGTTGGCCGCTGGGATCCTCATCGTGCTCCCGCCACTGCAGATGCCGGCGGTGACACCCTTCATCGACGGCACCGGGCCGGTCTTCGCGGGGAAGGTCTTCCCCTTCGTCTTCATCACGATCGCCTGCGGCGCGATCAGCGGCTTCCACGCCCTCATCGCCTCAGGCACCACGCCCAAGCTGCTGGAGAACGAGGCGGACGCACGCATGATCGGCTATGGTGCGATGCTCACCGAATCGCTCGTCGCGACGATGGCGCTCATCGCGGCCTGTGTGCTCACGCCGGGGATCTACTTCGCGATCAACGCACCGGCGGGGATCATCGGGACCACGGCGGAGAGCGCGGCGCAGGTGATCGCCACCTGGGGCTTCACCCTGCGCCCTGAAGAGCTCACCGCCCTCGCCGCGCAGGTGGAGGAGAGCTCCCTCCTGTCACGAACTGGCGGCGCCCCCTCCCTCGCCGTCGGGATGGCGAAGATCTTCTCCGATGCGATCGGTGGGAGCGCGATGGGGCTCTGGTATCACTTCGCCCTGATGTTCGAGGCGCTCTTCATCCTCACCACCCTCGACGCCGGCACCCGCGTCGGGCGCTTCATGCTGCAGGACCTCGGCAAGCATCTCTGGGCGCCCTTCGGTCGCGTCTCGTGGTATCCCGCCGTGCTCCTCTCGAGCGGACTCTTCGTCGCCTGCTGGGGCTACTTCCTCTACCAAGGGGTGACCGATCCGCTCGGCGGGATCAACTCCCTCTGGCCCCTCTTCGGGATCGCGAACCAGCTCCTCGCCACCGTCGCCCTCTGTGTGGGGACGACGATCATCATCAAGATGGGGAAGGCGCGCTACGCCTGGATCACCCTCATGCCGATGGTCTGGCTCGTGATCGTCACGATGACCGCGGGGTGGATGAAGCTCTTCGATCCGAATCCCAGGATCGGGTTCCTCGCGCATGCCGATTGGGTCCGGGGCCTCCTCGACGCGGGGGGACTCCCGCCGGGGATCACCAACGCGGCGGGTGCGGCACGACTCATCTTCAACGACCGCCTCGACGCGGCGGTCGCCGCCTTCTTCATGTGCACCGTGATCGTGATCCTCGCCGACTCGGCGCGTGAGTGGTGGTCGGTGCTCTCCGGCCGCACCCCGCTCCGTTCCACCGAGACACCGCATATCATCCGGGGGACGCCGCTCCCCGAGCCTTCTGCCTCCTACATCGACTGACCGATGCGCTTCCGTCCCACGCTCCTCCTCGCGCTCTGCCTCACCGCCCTCGCCGGCGGCACCGATCTCCGCGCGCAGCAGCCCTTCGACCTCTCGGTCAAGAACATCATGCGGGGCCCGGAGCTCTACGGCCGTGAGCCGCAGAACGTGCGCTTCACCGCCGATGGCCAGTGGCTCTACTTCCAGTGGCTCGCCCCGGGCGCCAAGTGGAACGCGGAGCTCGAGCCCTATCGCGTCGCGGCGCGCGCGGAGGCGCTCCCGGAGCGCGTCACCCCGGCGCAGATGGATTCGGTGGCCCCGCACCTCGCCGCCGGCCGCCGCCTCCCGGGGAGCCGTGGCAGCTCGGTGCGCGAGATCGTCGCGGCGAATGGGGATCTCTGGCTCCGGAGCCGCACCGGCACCAACATCACGCTCCGGCGTCTCACGCAGACCGCCGCGAGCGAAAGCGATGCGCGGCCCTCGCTCGATGGGCGCGAAGTGTTCTATGTGCGCGACCAGAATCTCTTCGCGGTCGATCTGATCACGGGGCTCACCCGTCAGCTCACCGATATCCGCTCGGGCGTGGCGCCGACCGATCCCAAGGCGCCCACGGGCCAGCGCGGCGCCCTCGCCGCACAACAGCGCTTGCTCCTCGAGACGATCCGCGACGACCTCGCCGCCGATTCACTGGCCGCGGCGCAACGTCGCGAGGCGGAGTCGCGCCGGCTTCCGGTCGTCTGGATCCCGACGGCCGAGCGCATCACGGGCCTCTCCATCTCCCCTGATGGGAAGAGCGCCCTCATCAGCACCATCCTCCCCGCGACCGGTGCGCGCGGCTCTGATGTGCCCGATTACATCAATCCCGATGGCTATCCGCGGATGATCCCGGGGCGGTCCAAGGTCGGTGATGTGCAGGGCACACCGAAGGTGGGGCATCTGCACCTCGCGACGGGGAAGATCACCTGGCTCACCCTCGCCCCCGATTCGAGCGCGGTCAGCAGCGCACAGATCGGCGACTGGAGCGACGATGGTCGCTTCGGCCTCCTCTTCGTCGTCTCCGCGGACTTCAAGCATCGCTATCTCTGGTCGGTCGCCTCGGCGACGGGCGCAGTGACGCTCATCGACACGCTCCGTGATGAGGCGTGGGTGAACGGCCCCTGCTTCGGCTGCATCGGGTGGACCCCGCAGGGGAAGGCCTGGTTCGTCTCCGAGGAAAGCGGCTACTCGCACCTCTATCTGGTGAACGCAGACGGCACCGGCAAGCAGGCGCTGACCGCCGGGACGTGGGAGGTGTTGAGCGCAGCCCGCAGTGTGGATGACGCCTCGTTCGATCTCGTCACGAGTGAGCCCTCGCCCTACACCCGGCAGGCGTATCGGATGCCGATCACCGGTGGTGCGCGGGTACGCCTCACCGCCGGCAACGGTGGCCACGCTGCGGTGATCAGCCCGGTCGATCCGAACGTGATCGCGACGGTCTACTCCACCGCGAACACCCCGCCCGAGCTCTTCGTGACCCGTGTGGGTGAGGGGCGCATGGCGCAGCTCACGACCAGCACCACCCCGGAGTTCCGGTCGTACGCTTGGAAGGAGCCCCCGATCGTGCAGCTCGATGGGGAGGATGGCGTGAAGGTCCCCGCGCGCCTCTACGACCCCAAGAGCTTCGGCGTCACGCCAAACGGCGGCGCGGTGATCTTCGTGCACGGCGCTGGCTATCTGCATAACGTGCACAACTGGTGGTCGCAGTACGCGCGCGAGTACATGTTCCATCACCTGCTCGCCTCGCGCGGCTACGTGGTGCTCGACATCGACTATCGTGGCTCCGCCGGCTACGGACGTGACTGGCGCACCGGCATCTACCGCTGGATGGGAGGCAAAGACCTCGACGATCACGTCGCCGGCTCCAAGTACCTCGCCAAGAGCTACGGGATCGACCCGGAACGGGTCGGGATCTACGGCGGGTCGTACGGGGGCTTCATCACCCTCATGGCGCTCTTCACCAAGCCCCAGCACTTCGGCGCGGGCGCCGCGCTCCGCTCCGTCACCGATTGGGCGAGCTACAACCATGGCTATACCGGGCGTATCCTCAACCTCCCGCAGACCGACACCCTCGCCTTCCAGCGCTCCTCCCCGCTCTACTTCGCGGAAGGCTTGAAGGATCCCCTCCTGATCGCGCACGGGATGGTCGATGTGAACGTGCAGTTCCAGGACGTGGTGCATCTCGCCCAGCGCCTGATCGAACTCGAGAAGACCGACTGGGAGATGGCGGTCTATCCAGTGGAGGATCACGGGTTCGTGCGGCCGAGCTCCTGGCACGATGAGTATCGGCGCATCCTCGAGCTCTTCGAGCGCACGATCGGCCCCAACGGGAGCAAGGTGAAGCGATGAGTCGCTGGCTCACGCAGGTCGCCGCCACCGTGCGGCGCATCATCGGCGCGCCCGACTACGCGACCTATCTCGCGCATCACCGGGCCTGCCATCCCGACCGCGCCCCGATGGATGAGGCGACCTTCGTTGCCGAGCGACTCAGTGCGCGGTACGAGCGTCCAGGGTCGCGCTGCTGCTGAGTGGCGGGACGGCGAGGAGCAGGAAGAGAGAAGCGACGACCGCGAACCCCGCGCCCATGAGAAAGGCCGCCGGCGGACCGTAGGTCTGCCAGACGACCCCGAAGAGGGCGGAGGCCGGGAGCGCCCCGAGCCCCACCGCGGCGTTGAACCATCCGAACGCGGTCCCATTCATCGAGGCGGGCACGAGATCCGCGACCATCGCGCGCTCGGTGCCCTCGGTGAGCCCGAAGTAGAGCCCGTACACGAGGAAGAGCGCCCACGCCTGCCACCCCTCCGTGGCGAGCGCGAACCCCACATACGTCACCGCGTAGACACTCCACCCCAAGAGGATCAGCGGGCGTCGCCCGATCCGATCCGAGAGCGCCCCACCGATCGCCGTCGATGACGACTTCACCACATGGAGCACCGCCCAAAGGATCGGGAGGATCGCCGTCGGGATCCCGAGCTGCGAGGCCCGGAGCAGCAGGAAGGCATCCGACGAGGCGCCCAGCGTGAAGACGAAGACCGCGATCAGGAAGCGCCAGAAGGGGGTGCCGAGCGAGACCAACGGGGCTGGCTGACGACGTCCCGGCGCGACCTCGACCGTGACCACCGTCGGCTGTTCTCTCACGAACCCCATCACGAGCACCACGGAGATCGCACCGGGGATCACCGCGTACAGGAAGAGCGTCCGCAACTCCACCCACCCCGCGGAGAGCACCACCCAGGCGATCAGCGGGCCGACCACGGCGCCGAGGCTGTCCGCGGCACGGTGGATGCCATACGCCAACCCGCGCTGCGACGGCGCCACCGAATCCGCGATCAACGCATCGCGTGGCGCGGTGCGGATCCCCTTCCCGACGCGATCGGTCAGGCGGATCGCCATCACCTGCCCCGAACTCTGCGCGAGCCCGATCAACGGCCGCGCCAACGCCGCGATCGCGTAACCCCAAGTCACAAAGGGCTTCCGGCGCTGGATGCGATCCGACCACCAGCCGGCGGGAACCCGAAGCAACGAAGAGACACTCTCCGCAACCCCCTCGATCACCCCGAGCGCAGCCGCCGAGGTCCCGAGCACCGTGCTCAGGAAGATCGGGAGGAGCGGGTAGATCATCTCGCTCGCGACATCGGTGAAGAAACTCGCGGCGGCGAGCACGGTGATGTTGCGGCCCAAGGCGCCCCGCCCGTTGGGCGCCTGAGGGGAAGCGGTCATGGCCACTGGATTCCCGCGACGGGCCGCACCGTCACCCACTGCGCACGCGCCGCCGTCTGTGGGAAGGCCGCCGCATACGAGGCGCGCCAGCGTGCGGTGACCGCGTCCGCCTCCGCTCGATCCACCACAGCCCAGACCGCCCCACCGAACCCTGCCCCGAACGCCGACGCCGCATGCGCCCCCGCCGCCATCGCGGACCGCGCGAGGAACATCGTCTCTGGGATCTGATTCGCCAACGTGACTTCCGCCCCCTGCTGCGACGCGACCGCCAGCGAACCCAGCGCACGCCCATCCGCTGCCGCGAAGGCCGCGAGCGCCTCGGGGACGATCCGCTCCGTCTCCGCTCGAAACTGTGCGATCCGCGCCGTCACCCCATCGGGGTCTTCCAATCCACGCGCGAGCTGCGCCAAGCGCTCCGGTGCATCGCCGCTCGACTGCACTACGCTCCGCAAGGAGAGATCGGTGCGCCCCGTCTCGCGATTCCACGCGGTCACGAGATCCCGCAGTTGATCCGCCGCTCGATTATAATCCTCACGCGCCGCGCCGGTCTTGGTCGCGCGCACCCCGCTCACCCCCACCAGGAGCGACCACTGCTCCGGGAAGGCCGCTGATCCCACCGGCTCAGCGGGGAGATACCGAAAGGCGCTGACCCGCTCTGCGTGATTACAGCAGATCGCCACATGATCCTGTGCCCCCCCACGCGTGCCGACCCCATCCTCCCCAGGGAACGGCCCATACGGCCCACCCATCTCCACCGCCCCACAGTACTCGGCGAGCTGCAACGGCGTGCGCAGATAGTCGCGCCACACCCGCCGCGAGCGCAGCCTATTCACCTCGGCGAGCGCGATCACCAACAGGGTGATGAAGGCACTCGAACTCGAGAGCCCAGAGGAGCGCGGCAGATCGCTCGTCGAGCGGATGCGTACGCCCACCTTGAGTGGGGCGAAGTCGCGCGTCATCCGCCGCACGACCGCGGTGATGTAGGTGCCGCCATGCGCACCTGCGGTGCGCGCATCGCGCCGGAGCGGGATGCGCGACCGGCGCCCCGTGGAGTCATCCTCGATCTCAAGGAAGGGGCGGTCGAGTGGGGTGATCTCCGCATGGATCCCGAGGCCGACCGCACAGGTCAGGGAGGGACCGCCCCCATAATCGACATGCTTCCCGAAGAGCTCGATCCGCCCGGGGACGAAGAGCGTCCGCGACTCGCTCATGGCCGCGGGAGCTGCCCCGCGAGTCGCGCCTCCACCAGCGGCACGTCGCGACGCCGCGAGAGGTCCAGCACGGGGAGCCGCACGCCCAGCGCGGCGAAGCGGATCCCGCGTCGCATCGCACGTCGCACTGCGTCCACCACCTCGAGCTCCCCGCGTGGTGAGGGGCGCACCGCCGCGCAGTCGTCGAAGATCGCCGAGGTGAAGCGCCAGAGATTCATCGAGACCAGGCGCGAGGCGGAGCGGCGGAGGGGGTGGCCCGGCGGCGGCTTCTCGACGATCTCGCGCAAGATGCCATCGGGGGAGACATCGAGCAGGGCGAACTGGGTGAGTTGCGTCTCCTCGATATTCCCCTGGGCGACGAGGCTCGCCGCGTCGAAGGCGATCAGTGCAGGGCCGGTCGCACCTACGAGCATCGCCACCGCCTCGCGCGGATAGAGGTTGTCCGCATTGCACATGAGGAAGTGCGCCTGGCCCTGCGCATCGTGCGGGGCCACCGCCTCCACCGCCTCGCGTGCGGCGAGTAAGGCATCCGCCGTCCCCTTGGGCTCCACCTGTTCGGTGAAGTGCACCCGCACCCGCTCAGGGATGCGATCGCGGGTGTAGCGCCCGCGGATCGCCGACTCCCCCGGCGCCACGACGAAGATCACCTCGGTCACGCCCCCATCGGCGAGCGCGCTCACCACATGATCGAGTAATGGGGAGCCGGCGATCGGGATCAACCCCTTCGCCCCCGCCGCAGCGGCGGCCGCCTGTTCCGGCGAGAGCGCGCCCGCATCGTCCGCGCGCATCCGGGTGCCGAGCCCGCGTGCGAGGATCACCGCCGTGGTCGCGCGGGGTGCCGTGGATCGCGCCACGCTCATCGAGGCACCCCCGCGCGACTCACCGGACGGGTTGCGCGCGCCAGAATCCCTGCAGTACGCGGAGGACCACCGCCCCACTGATCACGAAGACCACGAGCCAGGTGAGCGCGAGGGCGCTGTTCCCCGCGAGGAAGGCCCCGACGCCGAACAACGCACCGTATACCAGGAAGATCCCCGCCACCCAGCCGAGCATCGCCTGCGGGATGGAATCGGATGAGGCGGGGAGTCCGGTCGCGGCGCGCACCTGCGCCCATCCCGGACCGGCGGGACGCACGAGACGGTAGAACGACTCCAAGACCTTCGCATCGGTCTGTGGTCCGAGATACGCGGCGGCGATCCAGACGACCGTCGTCACCGCCACGGTGCCGAGCAGCGAGGTCGTCCCCGCGATCTCCATTCCCTGCACCCGCGCGAGATGGAAGGCGATCGCCGTCCCGAAGGAGGCGACCATCGCGGCGATCTCCGCCGCCGCATTCACCCGCCACCAGTACCAGCGCAGCAGATAGAGCAGACCCGTTCCCGCTCCGATCGAGAGGAGGAGGGTGAACCCGGTCGAGGCGGTATTGATGTAGCGCGTGACGAAGGCCGCGACGAGCATGAGGCCTGCCGTCACGAGCCGCCCGACGAAGACATAGTGCCGCTCCGTCGCATCACGCCGCACGAAGCGCCGATAGAAATCATGCACCAGATACGACGTCCCCCAATTGAGATGGGTGACGATCGTCGAGATGTACGCGGAGAGGAGCCCCGCGATCATCAGCCCGAGCCACCCCGCGGGGAGGAAGGTCAACATCGCCGGGTAGGCGATGTCGTGCCCGATCAGATTCGCGGGGACATTCGGGAAGGCCCGCGCGATATCGGGCAGCGTCGGGAAGACGAGGATCGACGCGAGGGCGACGATGATCCAGGGCCAGGTGCGCATCCCATAGTGCGCCACATTGAAGAAGAGCGTCCCCAGGAGCGCATCCTTCTCGCTCTTGGAGGCGAGCATCCGCTGCGCGATATAGCTCCCGCCCCCCGGCTCAGCCCCCGGATACCAGACCGACCACCACTGCACGGTGAGCGGGAGGATGAAGATCGTGAGGAAGATGGCCGGGTTGGAGCTGTCAGGGAGGAAGGCGTAGGTCTCTGCCGGGAGCTTGGCGAAGAGCCCCTCGAGTCCACCGACCTCGGGGCGCTGCAACG
Organism: Gemmatimonadota bacterium; assembly: GCA_041178365.1. Lineage (GTDB taxonomy): Bacteria > Gemmatimonadota > Gemmatimonadetes > Gemmatimonadales > Gemmatimonadaceae > Pseudogemmatithrix. Next base: position 14,501 of record JBEGVM010000001.1, read on the forward strand.
CGAACCAGGCGGCGGCAAAGGCCCCCGTCATCGCGATCCCGAACTGGATGAGGTCGATGACCAAGACACCCCAGAGCCCCGAGATCACCGCGAAGCCGATGTTGAGCCCTGCACACCAGAGCAAGGTGCGCTCCATCTCCCACCCGAGGAGCATGCTCGCAATCTTCACCGCCGCGAGATTCACCGTGGCCATGATCACCACATTGAAGACGAGCCCGAGGTAGACCGCTCGGAACCCACGCACGAGGCTCGCCGCACGCCCCGAGTAGCGGATCTCATAGAACTCGAGGTCGGTGAGCACCCCGGAGCGCCGCCACATCCGCGCGTAGAACATCACCGTCGCCATCCCCGTGAGGAGGAAGGCCCACCAGGCCCAATTCCCCGCCACCCCACCCTGCCGGACGAGATCGGTGACGAGGTTCGGCGTGTCGGTGGAGAAGGTCGTGGCGACCATCGAGATCCCGATGAGCCACCAGGGGGCCGCGCGCCCCGAGGTGAAGAACTCCTCGGTGTTCTGCCCCGCGCGCCGCGCCATCAGGAGCGCCGGCACGAAGGCCACCGCGAGCGCGGCGATGATGATGATCCAATCCAGGGTGACGAGTCGCATCTACTTGGCCCTCTGCCAGGCACCACGCGTGAAGTCGGGGAACGGCATCGGGGCGCTCCCCTTGGCCACCGACATCTGGCTCAGCGGCATCGGCGCGCTCCAGCTCGCCGCATCGTACACGTCCATATCAGGCACGAGTCCTTCGCGCATGCACTCCACCAACCGGTACGCCATGATGAAGTCCATCCCGCCATGTCCCCCCTTCTTCCGGGCGAGCTCGCCGACGCGGGTCCAGAGAGGATCCTCATGCGTCTGCTTGAAGCGATCGATCGCCCCGAAGCGCTCCCCACCCGCCTGCCCTTCCACATAGATACGTGCCGGATAATCCTCGAAGACCCCCTTGGTCCCCTGCACCCCATTGAGACGCGAGTAGGGCCGCGGGTTCGAGACATCGTGCTGCAGCAGGATGTTCCGCCCCTTCGCCGTCATGATCAGCGAGGAGTTGAGATCCCCCGTGACGTAGCGCTCCTTCCACTTGGGATCGGTCTTATCGGGCACCGTCTGCTCACGATGCAAGGTGAGCCCCCGCTCCGGCGTGCTCATCGAGACCAGATAAGTCATCCGGTCGCCGGCGTTGAGATCCATGTACCACGCCACCGGCCCGAGCCCATGCGTCGGGTAGAGGTTGCCATCCATCCGCGTGTGCCAGGCCCGCCGCCAGAGCCCCTCATCGCGATTCTCGAAGAGGATCGCGCGCAGGTCGTGCAGATATGCTGCCGACCCGTAGAGCACCTCGCCGAGCACGCCGTCATGCACGAGCCGGTTCACCAACATCTCGTTGTAGCCGTAGTTGCAGTTCTCGAGCTGCATGCAGTGGCGCTGCGCCTGCTCACTCGCATCCACCAAGGCCCAGAGATCCTTGAGCGTCGCCCCTACCGGACACTCGGCGCCGCAATGCTTCCCCGCCCGGAGGGCGGTCAGCAGCACCGGCACATGCCATTCCCAGGGCGTCGCCGTGTACACGTAGTCGACGTCATCGCGCTGCACGAGGCGCTCGTAGTCGCGCTCGCCGTTGGTGTAGACCGCCGGCGCCTCCTGCCCCGCATCGGTGCACATCTTCACCGCACGCGCCGCCTTCTCCGGGGCGATGTCCGCCACCGCGACGATCTTCACCCCATCGATCGCGAGCAACTCGGAGAGGATGCTCCGCCCACGGAGCCCCGTGCCGACGATCGCGACGCGCACCACCGCATGTCGCGCGAAGGGGACCCCCTTCATGGTCTTGGCGCCTACCGGCCGCTCCGGCACCGCATCAGGGGCGGTGGCGGCGGTGATCGACTCGGCGATCGCCGGGAGGGGAGTGAGCGCCCCGGCGGCCGCGAGGCCGGCACCGGTGACGAGGGCCTGCTTCAGCAGATCACGGCGATGGAGCTGGTCGGTCACGTTCGGTCCACGGGTGGGGGGTGGGGACCACAACTACGACTCAGAGCGTGCGGCGAACCTCCGAATGGTCGCCAAGAACGACCGCCCCCGTAACCCCCTCCACATGGCATGCATCCCCGATCATCGAGCTGTGCAACGTGCACCCGGAGACCGTCGTCCCGGTCCCGAGGATCGTGTCGCGCAACGTCGAGTCGATCACCGTGCTTCCCGCGGGGATCACCACGTTCGGCCCAATGGTCGCGTTGCGCACGGTCGCTCCCGCCTCGATCCGCACCGGGTCGATGATCGTCACCCCCACGGGCGCCATCGCCAGTCGCTCGGCGCGCCCCTTCTCGAGCATCACCCGATTCGTCTCAAGGAGCGTGTCGAGCTTCCCCGCGTCGTACCATCCGTCGACATCGATCACGCGGATCTTCGCCCCGTGCTCGATCATGTACTGGAAGGCGTCGGTGAGGTAGAACTCTCCCTTGTTCGCGGGCTGCGCCAACACATGGGCGATCCCCTCGTACAGGAGCTGCCAGTTCTTGATGTAGTAGAGCCCGATATTCGCGCGCTTGGAGATCGGCGTCGACGGCTTCTCGACGATCTGGGTCATGTGGCCATTGGCATCGGTCACCACCACGCCGAAGCGCTGGTAGTCCTCGACCTCCTTGGTCCAGATGATCCCGTCGTCCTCGCACCCCTCGATCACCGAGAGGTCCGCGTCGAAGATCGTATCGACGAAGATGATCAACACCGGCGCATCCACCCGGTCCTTAGCGAGCGCGATCGCCCCCGCCGTCCCGTCCTGGACTTTCTGCTCGATGAAACTCCCCGGGATCGGATAGGCACCCCGCGCGTGCCGCTCGACCGTCTCCTTGAGATGCCCCGTGATGTAGATGACCTCGGTCACCCCGCCGAGCTTGGCCACGTCATCCATCACGTAGTCCATCACCGGCTTGCCGGCCACCTTGAGCATCGGCTTCGGCACGGTGTGGGTGTGCGGCCGCAACCGCGTCCCCTTCCCCGCGAGTGGGATGATCACCTTCACGGCGCGGAGGTCCCCTCGCGGCCGTAGCGATCGGTGAGACGCACCACATCATCGAGATGCGGGGTCGAGGCCTCGAGCACATCGCAGTCGGTGACCGCTTCCATCTGGTGAACGGTCCCCGGCGTGTTGCGGTAGCTCTCCCCCGCCTTCAGCGTCTTCTCGACGAGCTGCTCCCCCTCCTGGATGCGGTAGATCATCTCCCCGCGCAGGAGGTGGATCGTCTCGTCCTTCTGGTTGTGGTACTGGAGCGAGAGCGCATGTCCCGCCTTGATATGGAGCACCTTCCCCACGTAATGCTCCGTGTGCGCCCAGATGGTCTCATGCCCCCACGGTTTGGGGACGATGCGCACCTGCACCGGGCCGGCCGACATCGGTCAGTGCGCCGAGATGAGGCGATCGCGGAGCCGGTTCAACCGGCGACGCACCGACCCATCCATCACCGTATCACCCACCTTCACCACGACACCACCGAGGATGCGGGGGTCCACCGTCAGGTGCGGGACGACGGTCTTCTGCAACGCTTTGGAGAGCGCGGCGGTGATCGTCTCACGCATCGCGGCATCGGCCTCGCGCGCCACCGTCACACGCGCATGCACCCGCCCCTCCGCCACATCCACCAGGTTGTGGTACTCCGTCGCGATCGCCGGGAGGAGCATCTGCCGCCGGTTGGTGACGAGCTTCTCCACGAAGCGGACGAAGGTCGGCGCAGCGATTCCACCGAGGGCGGAACGCAACAGCTGCGTCTTCTGGGCCGCCGTCACGCGCGGATGCTCCAGGACGTTGCGGAGCGTGACCTCGCCGCTCACCGCGTCCCCGATCGCACTGATCATGGTGCCCCACGCCTCACGCGCCCCCGCCTTGGTGGCGAGGGTGAGCAGCGCCTCCGCGTAGTTCCGCGCGATCGAGACCTCGCGCATCAGCTCGGCCTCAGCGTCGTGAGGTACTGCTCGACGATCTGACGGTCCGCGGCGGCATCGAGCTTCTGCCCGATGAGCTTGCCGGCGCCGGCGAGGGCGAGATCGATCGCCTCTCGACGGAGTGCGGTGATCGCCGCGGCCTGCTCCGCCTCGATCGTCTTCCGCGCGTTCTCGATCATCTCCGTCTGCTGCTTACGGGTCTGTTCGACCATCTCGTTGCGCATCGTCTCGGCGGTCGCGCGGCCCTCGGCGATGTAGCGCTGCGCCTCGTTGCGTGCCGTCTCGATCGCCGCCTTCTGCTCGGCGACGAGCTTGGCGGCCTCAGTGCGATCGCGCTCGGCGGCAGCCATCGCATCGGCGATCGCCTGCTCGCGGCCGCGGACCGCCTCGAGGATCGGGCCGAACGCGAACTTCCGAAGGCCGAGCAGGAGGAGGACAAAGACGATGATCGTCCAGGTCATCAACCCGAGGTGCGGGTCGAGGAGTCCAGGCTTGGCCCCCGCCTCGGCGGATGCGAAGGCCGGCGAGGCGGAGAGGACGAGGAGAGCGGAGGCGAGGAGCGGAGCGCGCATGAGCAGGAAAGGAAGGGGCGGCCCGAGGGCCGCGTCAGGCGTGGGCGACGGCGAGACCACCGCCGCCCACGCGACCAACGGGATTTAGAACTTGCCCTGGATCTGGAACGCGACGACGACGCCGAAGAGCGCCGCGCCCTCGATGAGCGCCGCGAGGATGAGCGCCGCGGTCTGGATCTTGCCGGCGGCCTCAGGCTGGCGGGCGATGCCCTCCATGGCGCCTGCGCCGATGTTGCCGATGCCGATGCCCGCGCCGATCACGGCGAGGCCAGCACCGAGGCCGGCGCCGATGGGGGCGAGGCCGTCGCTGTTCGAAGCCGTCTGCGCGGCCTCCTGGAGAAGCGGGAAGAATGCCATGGTACGATCCTCTGAAGAGTCTTAGTCCTGCGTGGTCCTGCGCGCCGGTCGGCGCCGTCCGTCAGCGGGTCTCGCGACCCAACGGACCTCCCCCGGACACTCGCCGGGGTACGGGG
>JBEGVM010000002.1:0-7888 GCA_041178365.1 Gemmatimonadota bacterium
GCGGGCTTCGCCGGGGCGGCAGCGGGCTTCGCCGTCTCGTCGAGCTGCCCGAGCACCTCGGCGAGCTGCACGACGTCGCCCTCCTGCTTGAGCCGCTTGGTGAGGACCCCGGCATTGAGGGCGGGGACCTCGACGGTGATCTTGTCGGTCTCGAGCTCGACGAGGGTGTCGCCGATCGCGACCGCGTCACCCTCCTGCTTGCGCCAACGGGAGACGGTGGCTTCCGTGATGGATTCACCGAGGGGGGGAACCGTGATCGGAATCATGACTCGAGAATATAGCCGATGCGCGCGCTGACGATCGACGCCCATGGGGGGCTCGACGCCCTGCGGTATCGCGACGACCTCCCCGCGCCCCCCCTCCCCACGACGGGGCATGTGCGGGTGCGGCTCCGCGCCGCGGCGCTCAACCATCTCGACCTCTTCGTCCTCGAGGGGATCCCTGGGGTCACCATCTCCCCCGGCTGGGTGATGGGGGGGGATGGGATGGGGGTGGTGGCGGAGGCGAGCCCCGGGGTGACATCGGTGGCGGTCGGCGATCGGGTGCTGATCAACCCCGGGATCTCCTGCCGCGACTGTGAGTTCTGCCGTGCGGGGGAGCATTCCCTCTGTGCGCGGTATCGGCTCCTTGGGGAGCACCTCCCGGGGACCTTCGCCGACGAGGTGATCGTCCCGGCGACCAATGTGCGGCGCTGCCCGCCGACCCTCTCCGACGAGGCGGCCGCCGCCTTCACGCTCGCGACCCTCACCGCCTGGCGGATGTGTGTGACGCGGGCGCAGGTGCGCGAGGGAGACGAGGTGCTCATCTGGGGGATCGGGGGTGGGGTCGCCCTCGCGGCGCTGCAGATCTGCAAGGCGCGCGGCGCGCGGGTCTGGGTCACCTCCTCCAACGCCGAGAAGCTGGCGCATGCGGCCGCCCTTGGCGCCGATGAACTGATCGATCACTCGGCGGGGGATGTCGGGCGACTGATCCGCTCGCGCACGGGGAAGCGCGGGGTCGATGTCGTGATCGACTCGGTGGGGGAGCGCACCTGGGAGCAATCGCTCGGGGCGCTCGCCCGTGGCGGGCGTCTCGTGACCTGCGGGGGGACCTCGGGGCCCAACCTCGCGATGGATGTGCGGCGTCTTTTCTGGAACCAATGGTCGATCCTCGGCTCCACGATGGGGAACGACGCGGAGTTCGATGCGATCGTCGCCGAGGCGGCGGCGGGGCGGCTGATCCCGTCCGTGGATCGCGTCTATCCCCTGGCGGAGGGGCGGGAGGCCTTCGCGCGGCTCGAGCGTGGGGCGCAGTGCGGGAAGGTCGTGCTGCGGATCGGCGATGGCTGAGGGGGCGTCGTTCACGGCGGCGGAGGAACGGGCCGTGCGCGAGGCCTATGGCGCGCAGGGCGCCGCGGAGTGTCCGCGGTGCGCGGTCCGGATGCGGGAGCGCGCGATCGGCGGGGGGAGCTTCGGGTTGGGGTATGCGCGGAAGCGGGAGTGGCTCCTCTGCCCGCAGTGTCATCGGAGCGTGCTCTTCGATCTCAAACGCGGGACACGCAACTAGATTATCTCGCCATGTCGCTGACGCGTCGAGCTCTCGGTGTTCTGATCGGCGGGCTTGGGCTCGCGGGGGTCGCCTCGCCGCTCACCGCGCAGCGGTCGCCGATGGCCGACCGCTTCATTCGCGACCAGACGGTGCTGGGTGTCTCGGTCTATGGGCCGGCGTTCGCGCTCGCGGTAGCCGACGATGCGATCTCGGGAGCCGCGGCGTACCTCGTGATGGCGGGGGGGAGCTTCTTCGCGGCGTCGGAGGTGACGCGACGGGTGGAGATCACGGAGGCGCGGGATCTCCTCGCGCGGGCGCTCGCGACGCGTGGCGCGGGGAATCTCCTCATGGTGAGCTCGCTCAATCGGTCGTCGCCGCGGCGGGTGGCGGGGGCGGCGTTGCTCGGTGGGCTCGGGGGGACGGCGGCCGGGTTGGTGATCGGGGGCGGGTTGACCGCGGGTGAGGCGGCGGCGACGGTCTTCGGGCACGATCTGGCCTATCTCTCGGCCATCGCCCTCACGACGACCTCGGATCCCGATCCCTTCGATGAGCGCAGCCCCTCGATGGGTCGCGTGGCGACGACCTGGACCCTCGCAGGGCTCGGGGGGTTGGCGGTCGGTCGGCTCTACGCAGGGAATGCCGACCATCAGGTGACGGTGGGTGATGTCGAGACGCTCTGGCTGACCGCTGGGGTGGGCGCGCTCGCCGGGGCGACGGCGGTCGCTGACGCCGAGGCGGAGCCGCAGACCAAGGCGATGGCGATGTTGGGTGGGGCGCTCGTGGGGACGGTGCTCGGAGAGCGGACCCTGGTCCGTCGTCGGGACTTCACGCCGACGGAGGGGCGTCGGCTCGCGCTCGGTGCCGGTGCTGGGGCGCTGATGGGGATCGGGATCGGTGTCCTCACCGTGGGCGAGGCGGAGGCGGGGGGGACGCTCGCGCTCGGCTTCGCGACCGCGGGGGCGGTGGGCGGCATCGCGCTGACCGAGCGGTATCTTCAGCCTGTGGCGGATGCGGGGCGCTACGGCGCCCTCTCGCGGATGCGGGTCGATCCCCTCGCGGTCGTCTCGACCCTCTCCGGCCGTCCGGGCCGCCACACCCTCCTTGCGTTCACGTTCTAACCTGACCCTCTCGCAGGCCTCTCACGCCGTGACTGACTTCCTCGAACGACTCTCCGATAGCCTCCTGGGGCTCCTCGCCTTCGTCCCGTCACTCTTCGGTGCGGCGGCGGTGCTCACCGTCGGCTACGTGCTCGCCAAGCTCGCGCAGCGCGGCATGGGCCGGATGCTCCGCCGGATGCACCTCAACGATGTGCTGAAGCGTGGAGGGATCCCGGCGCGGGATCACACCGGGCAGCCGGTGAACCCCACTCGCGTGGTCGCGAACCTCGTCTTCTGGCTGATCCTCTTCACCGCGATGCTCGTGGCGGCGGACGCCCTCGGCATCGACTACCTCGGGCAGGTCTTCTCCGAGCTGCTGAGCTACATCCCGAGCGTGATCGCGGCGGTGGTGATCGTGATCCTCGGCATCGTGCTCGGGGATTTCGTCTCGGCGCTGATCGCGGCCTCCACGCAGAATCTCGACGGGGGGCCGACCCTCGCCCGCCTGGGGAAGGGCGGGGTGATCCTCCTCGCGGTCTTCATGTCGCTGCAGGAGCTCGGGGTGGCGACCGACATCGTGACCACCGCCTTCGCGATCATCTTCGGGGCGATCGCCCTCGCCCTCGCCCTCGCGTTCGGGCTGGGGAACCGGGCGCTCGCCGGCGAGGTCACGCGGAACTGGTATCAGCGGTGGCGCGGGGAGCGGGAGTTGATCGCGCGGGAGCTCGCCACCGAGGAGGCGGAGGATGCCGCCGCGGAGGGGGCCGCCTCGGCAGGGGCGCCCCCTCCGACGGCGGGGTGATTCCCCTCTGGAAATCGATTGAAATGACCCTTCCCGGCAGGTAACTTTGGGGGTCGCGTCCGAGGGGGCGCGACCCCCTCTTCTTTCCCGCATCCCATGACCGCACCGAACAATCGGGAGCGTATCCTCCCGCGGCTCATCCAGGACGAGGTCCGCGAGTCGTTCATCAACTACTCGATGAGCGTCATCGTGAGCCGCGCACTCCCTGACGTGCGCGACGGCCTCAAGCCGGTGCACCGGCGCGTGCTCTACGCGATGAACGAGCTCGGCCTCGTCCCGGGGCGGGGGTACAAGAAGTCGGCGACGGTGGTCGGCGACGTGCTCGGCAAGTACCACCCGCACGGCGACCAGTCGGTCTACGACGCCCTCGTGCGCATGGTGCAGGAGTTCTCGCTGCGCTATCCGCTGGTGGACGGGCAGGGGAACTTCGGCTCGATCGACGGCGATCCGGCGGCGGCGTACCGCTACACGGAGTCGCGTCTCACCCGCATCGCGATCGAGATGTTGGTCGACATCGACAAGAACACCGTCGACTTCGCCCCGAACTTCGACGATCGGCTCGAGGAGCCGACGGTCCTCCCGTCAGCCTTCCCGAATCTCCTGGTGAACGGGTCGGCGGGCATCGCGGTCGGCATGGCGACGAACATCCCGCCGCACAACCTCCGAGAGGTGGCGGCGGCGATCACGGCGATGATCGACGACCCCGAGCTCTCGGTGGAGGCGATCCGCGGACTCGTGAAGGGGCCGGACTTCCCGACGGCGGCCTTCATCTACGGCCGCGCCGGCATCAAGGATTACATCGAGACGGGGCGTGGCAAGATCATCATGCGCGCCCGCGCCGTGGTCGAGGAGAAGGAATCCGCGAACAAGTCGCAGATCGTCGTCACGGAGCTCCCGTATCAGGTGAACCGGGCGAACCTCGTGGCCTCGATCGCCGAGCTCGTGCGCGACAAGAAGGTCGAGGGGGTCTCCGATCTCCGGGATGAATCCGACGCGCAGACGCGCATCGTGATCGAACTCAAGCGCGATGCGATCCCGCGGGTGGTGCTGAACCAGCTGTACAAGCACACCACGATGCAGACGACCTTCGGCGTGATCATGCTCGCGCTGGTGCCGGACCCCGCGAGCAAGCGGCTCGTCCCGAAGGTGATGGGGATGCGCGAGGTCCTGCAGCACTGGATCGCGCATCGCCACGAGGTGATCGTCCGCCGCACGCAGTTCGACCTCGACAAGGCGAAGGAGCGCGAGCACATCCTCGAGGGCCTCAAGATCGCCGTCGACAACATCGACGAGGTGATCAAGGTCATCCGTGCCTCGGACGACACCCCGGAGGCGAGCGCCGAGCTGCAGCAGCGCTTCAAACTCTCGGAGCGGCAGGCCGAGGCGATCCTCAACATGCGTCTCGCCAAGCTCACCGGGCTCGAGATCGAGAAGCTCGAGGAGGAGCTCACCGAGGTGCGCGCGCAGATCCGTGACTTGGAGGCGCTCCTCGCCTCGAAGTCGCAGCGGATGGAGGTGATGAAGTCCGAGCTCGCCGAGGTCGTGAAGACCTTCGGCGACGACCGGCGCACCGAGATCGTCAGCGACGAGGGAGAGTTCTCGATCGAGGACCTCATCGCCAACGAGGAGATGGTCGTCACCATCTCGCACGCGGGTTACATCAAGCGCACCTCCATCTCCACCTACCGCAAGCAGCGTCGCGGTGGGGTGGGGACCAAGGGGACGGAGCTCCGCACCGACGACTTCGTGGAGCACCTCTTCGTCGCCAAGACGCACGATTATCTCCTCGTCTTCACGCAGGACGGTCGGTGCTTCTGGCTCAAGGTGCATGAGATCCCGGAGGGTGGCCGTGCGACCAAGGGGAAGCCGATCGTCAATCTCATCAACGTGACGCCGGACACCTTGGTGAAGGCGATCGTCCCGGTAAAGGAGTTCACCGAGACCGAGTTCCTGATGTTCTGCACGCGGAACGGGACGGTGAAGAAGACCCCGCTCAGCGACTATTCCAATGTCCGCTCCACCGGGATCAAGGGGATCAAGCTCGAGGAGGGCGACGAGCTGGTCGACGTGCAGATCACCACGGGGACCAACGACGTGGTGCTCGTCGCGCGCCATGGGTTGAGCATCCGGTTCCACGAGCAGGAGGTCCGCTCGATGGGACGCGACACCACCGGCGTGAAGGGGATCTCCCTGGGCAATGGCGATCGTGTGGTCGGGATGGTCGTGGTGAAGCGCGATGCCGCGCTCCTCGTCGTCACCGAGCTCGCGCTCGGTAAGCTCACCAACGTCGAGGAGTACCGCGTGCAGGGCCGCGGCGGGAAGGGGATCCTCACCGTCAAGCGGACCGAGAAGACCGGCGACGTGGTCGGGTTGCTCGAGGTCCTGCCGGAAGACGGGCTCATGCTCATCACCCGCGGCGGCCAGTCGCTGCGCTGCGCGATCAAGGACATCCGCGAGACGGGGCGCGTCGCGCAGGGCGTGCGGCTCAAGAACCTCGAGATGGGGGATGTGGTCGCCGCCATCGCACGCGTGGTCTCCGACGATAAGGAGGCCGAGGGCACCGAGGGGGGCGAGGACGCCGGGACGGACAACGGCGGTTCCGACCAGATGGAGTTGGGCGCCGGCGAGGAGTGAGGCTGGCGACAGAGGCAGGCGCGGGGGTCTCAGCGGTCGCTGGGGCCCCCGCTAGCTTTCCGGCCATGCGATCGATGCGTCTTGTCTCCCTAGTCTCCACCGTCGTCGCGGTCACGCTCGCGGGGTGTCGTTCTGCCGAGCCGAGCGATCCCACCGTCGTGCGTGCCGACTCCGCCGGCGTGCGCCTGATCACCTCGGGCCCCGAGGACCGCGCGCTCCCCTGGACCTTCACCGAGATCGGTCCCCTCACCGACGCCGACGGGGCGCCCTGGGTCTTCGATGCGGTGACCCCGACGCGCGTGCTCACCGATCGCGGGGGACGCACCTACGTGATCGGTGGGGACACGGCGGTGCTCCGCTTCGGGCGCGATGGGCGTCTCGATCGCGTGTTGGGTGCGGCGGGGCGCGGGCCCGGCCAATTCGTACGGCCGGTGCGCATCGCCGCGCAGTCCGATACGGTCGTCGTCACCGATCCGGGGAAGGGGGCGCTGGTGCGCTTCGGCCCGACGCTCGATCCGGTCGAGGATCGGTCGTTGGCGGGAGCGCTCGCCACCGCCGATTGGCATGCGTATCGCGCAGGCGGCCTCTGGCTCACGCAGGGAGTGGGTGGAGAGGAGCGCGTCCGGCGGAGTCTGTTGCGCGTCGATACCCTCTCGGACGCATCCCTGTTGACGGTCGACGATGCCACGATCCTCGCTGATGCCGACGGCCCTCGGCTCATCGCGCATCGCCCCCCCACCTATGAACTGCGTCTCTTCGAAGGCCCACGGCTTCTCGCGATGATCCGTCGGCCGATGGATCCCGCGATGGTCGCGCTCCAGCAGATCGCGCTCCACAAGGATGGCACTGTCTGGGTCGAGCGGACCGTCCCGGGAACTCCTGATGCGGTGCGACTCGATTGCTTCGGTCCCGACGGCGTGTACGCCGGTACCGTTCCCGACCGACACGTCCCCGTCGGGTATCTCCCGAATGGTGAGGTGCTCTTCGTCCGCGCGCACACCGACGGCCCGGGCGTCGTCATCGTCCGTACCACCATCCTCCGTCGCTGACCGAGCTACGCATGTCCGTCATCCTTCGCACCATCTTCGTGTTCGTCGCTCTCGTGGCGTTGGGGGCGCCGTCCGTGCGCGCGCAGGCCGCCTCTGGTGCCCCCACCATCGTGATCCTCGTGCGGCACGCCGAGAAGGCCGCCGAGCCCGCGAATGATCCTCCGCTCACCTCGCGCGGCACCGAGCGCGCCGCGGCGCTGAGCGAGGCATTGCGTGAGGCGAAGGTCACGGCGGTCTATCACACCCCGACCACGCGCACCCGCGACACCGCGCGCCCGGTGGCGGCGCGCTTTGGGCTCACCCCGCAGCTGATCCCCCTCGTGCCCCGCGCGGCGCAGGGAGATTCGATCGCGGCGATCGTCCGTCGCCACCCTGGCCAGACGATCGTCCTCGTGGGCCACTCGAACACCATCATGCCCTGGCTCGCCGCCCTGGGTGGACCGGCGCGCCCCGACCTCTGCGATCACGAGTACGATGGGCTCTTCACCGCGATCGTCGACCGTGGGACCACCCAGGTGATCGCCGGCCGCTACGGCCCCCCGAATCCCACCGAGGCGACGGGAACCGCCATGCATTGCGGGGCCCGGTGAGGGGAGGGAGATTCTGCCCATGATCGCCGTCCCCACCGCCCAGGGCCACGAGCCCCTCGTCTCGCTCGACGAGATCCGCGCCGCCGCCGCGATCCTGCGCGGCATCGCAGTGCGCACCCCGCTCCTCCCCTGCGACCCCCTCACCGAACAACTCGGCGTCCCCGTCTGGCTCAAGCCGGAGATGCTGCA
>JBEGVM010000003.1:0-2563 GCA_041178365.1 Gemmatimonadota bacterium
GGCGACACGCTCCGGTTCGTGCTCGCACCGGCCAGCGAGGGTGGGGTGGCGCTGACCTACGTCGGGCGCATCATCAGCCCCGACCTGGTGAAGGGGGAGGTCGACTTTCAGGGGATGGGGAGCGCGTCCTTCACCGGGACGCGGCGCCGCGCGCCCTGACTACCGCGCCTTCCCGCCGAAGTTGTAGACGAAGTTCACCAAGGGGAGACAGCATCCCGACTCCCCGAATCCACCGATCCCGAGATCGGCGCTGATCCGCTCCCCGATGAAGCGCACCCCACCCGTCGCGAAGACGCTTGAGGCGCTCAACGGGAGCCAGTTCTCCGTCACGAGTTTCACCCGCCGACTGATCCGCTGCTCCCCACCGAGCACGATCACGGGGTTGTTGCTGAGCGTCGCATCGGACCAGTTGGTGAAGTAGCCCCACCCCGCGCCGGCGGTGATCGCCCGATCGGGCGTGCCCCAGGTCCCGACGCCGTAGACGATCCCCGCGCTTCCCCCGTCGAGGCTCTCGGGGGAGACGAAGCCGAGCATCCCGATCGCATAGTCGGCCTTGGGGCGCTGCAGCACCGTGTACTTGGGCGCGAAGTAGAGCACGCGCCCGACCGCCTCAGGGATGATCGGCGTCCCGCCAGCGATCGTGAACCGGTCTGTCACGCCGTAGGCCACGAAGGGGAAAAAGAGCATGAAGCTCGAGATGTACCCTTCCCCCTTGGGGAGTGGGCGTGCCGTCGAGGTGAACAACAACCGCGTGAGATTCGGGTCGGCGGCCCAGTACGCCGCGCCCTCGCCACGACCGGTGGCGATGCGCATCCGTTCGACCTGGGCGCGTTGGACCTCGACTCGCGTGCCCGAGACGGTGACGATCACCAGCTTCTCCGCATCCTGCTCGACGACGCGCCCGAAGAGCGTGGAGCCATCGCGCAGGACGATCTCAAAGATCGTGTCGGCGGGAGCCGCTTGGCCCGACGATGGCGCCGGCTGTTGTGCGGTCATTTTCATGGGAACGAGTCCCATCACACTTGCGCAGAGGGCTGCCAGAACGAGTCGACGCATCATCCGCTCCTAGTACACTGTTTCCAACCGCATCACGAACACCATCGGCGAATTCGCCGGCACCTTCCCCACGGTGCGACGCCCGTACGCCAACCGGGCGGGCACCACCAACTGCCGCGTCCCACCGACCTTCATCCCTCGTACCCCCAGATCCCACCCACGGATCACCGTCCCCTTCCCTAACTGGAATTGTAGCGGGGCGCTCCCGGGGGCGGTGCGGTCCACCTCGCGGCCATCGGGGAGATAGGCGATGTAACTCACCCACACCTCACGTCCGACGGTGGCCACCGTGCCCTTCCCGACCTCGATATCACGAGAATACAGCCCCGCCGGATGCTTCTCCATCGCCAAGAGCACGACGTTGAGATCGTCGGCGAAGGTCACCCCCGCCCATTCATCATCACTGACGATCCGCTCCGGGACCAGCTCCACACCATCGGGCGTCGCGCGCGCCCCACCGCACGCCGCACTCATCATCACGATCCCGATCAGCAAGATTGCGTGTCGCATCCGCATCTCAATACTTGGCGAGGTACTGCTCCAACTCCCACGCCGAAACCTGCGAGATGTACTCGCGCCACTCCGTCCGCTTGGCGTGCAGGAACTGCTCCGTCACATGCGGCCCCAAGGCCGCAGTGATCACCTCGTCCTTCTCCAGTTCATCGCACGCCTCGTTGAGATCGTGCGGGAGATCATCGATCCGCAAGCGACGGCGCTCGCGATGGCTCATCTCCCAGATGTTCTCATCCACCGGCTCGCGGCTCGTCGCCTCGGTCTCGATCCCGCTCAACCCGGCGGCCAGCATCACCGCGAGCGCGAGATAGGGATTCGCTGCCGGATCCGGCGAGCGGAGCTCCACGCGCGTGCCCGTGCCGCGGCGCGCCGGCACACGGATCAACGGGGAGCGATTCCGCATCGACCAGGCCACATTCACCGGCGCCTCGAACCCAGGCACCAACCGCTTGTACGAATTCACCAGGGGATTGGTGATCGCCGACATCCCGCGGGCATGGCGCAGCAACCCCCCGATGTAATGGTGCGCGACGCCCGAGAGCTGATACGCTCCCTTCGCATCGTAGAACGCATTCTCGCCATTCGTGAACAGCGACTGATGCGTGTGCATCCCGCTCCCATTCTGCCCAAAGACCGGCTTCGGCATGAACGACGCCACGAGATTGAAGCGCTGCGCCACATGCTTCACCACGAAGCGGAAGGTCGCGATATGATCGGCCGTCGTCAGGGCATCGGCGTAGCGGAAGTCGATCTCATGCTGCCCATGCGCCACCTCATGGTGCGCCGCCTCCACCTCGAACCCCATCTGCTCCAAGGTCGCGACGATCTCCCGCCGCGCGACCTCCCCCTGATCCACCGGGGCGAGATCGAAGTAGCCACCCACATCGTGCGTCAGCGTCGCCGCGCCGCCATCGGGGGCCGGGCGAAACAAGAAGAACTCCGCCTCCATCCCCGCATTCATCACGTACCCCATCGCCTTGGCCCGCGCGACCTG
>JBEGVM010000004.1:0-8788 GCA_041178365.1 Gemmatimonadota bacterium
AAGGCGCGGTTCTATCAGGCGTCGAGCTCTGAGCAGTTCGGGATGGTACAAGAGACCCCCCAGCGCGAGAGTACCCCGTTCTATCCGCGGTCCCCGTACGGCGTCGCGAAGGTCTACGGCCATTGGATCACGGTGAACTACCGTGAGTCGTTCGGGCTCTACGCGGTGAGCGGGATCCTGTTCAACCATGAGTCGCCGCGCCGTGGCCTGGAGTTCGTGACGCGCAAGGTGACGGACGCGGTCGCGCGGATCTCCCTTGGGCATGCGACCGAGCTCCGTCTTGGGAATCTGGATGCGCGTCGTGATTGGGGCTTCGCTGGTGATTACGTGGACGCGATGTGGCGGATGCTCCAGAATGAGCGCCCGACCGATTACGTGATTGGGACGGGGGAGACGTGGACGGTGCGTCAGCTCTGCGAGGAGGCGTTCTCGCATCTGGGGCTCGATTGGCAGCGGTACGTGGTGACTGACCCACGCTTCGAGCGGCCCGCCGAGGTGGAGCTGCTCGTGGCGGATGCCGCCAAGGCGGAGCGCGAGCTCGGCTGGACGCCCACGGTCCGCTTCCGTGAGCTCATCCGGATGATGGTCGATGCGGATCTGGCGCGGCATCGGTCGCGCACCGATGGAGGGGTCGCGGTCTCGGCGCCGCCACCGGCGCAGGGTTAAGGTGCGGCGCGCGCTCATCACCGGCGCTGACGGCTTCGTGGGCCAGTGGCTCGCGAAGACGTTGGTAGCTCAGGGATGGCAGGTGACCGGAACGGCGTGGCACGGGATTCCCGCCGTCGGGACGCTGAGCGCCGAGGCGCACCGTGAGATTCGGTGGGAGGTCGGGAACCTGACCGCCGCGCGGGACCTCGGTCCGATGCGGACCCTTCTCGGGCGAGCGAATCCCGATGCCATCTTCCACCTCGCGGGGATGTCGTACGTTCCCACCGTGGGGGACGATCCGGTCACCGCGCTGGAGACCAACGTGGGCGTGGGGATCCGCCTGATCGAGGCGGTACGGGCGGAGCGCCTGGCCTCGGGGATGGACCCAAGCATCCTCGTCGTGGGGAGTGCCGAGCAGTACGGCCGACACCCGTCCCGTGCGATGCCCCTGCCCGAGGCGACGCCGTGTGAACCGCGGTCGTTCTACGGGGCGACCAAGCAGGCGCAGGAGGACTTCGCCCTTGCCGCGGCGCGGGCCCATGGGCTTCGGATCATCGCGACCCGCTCCTTCAACCACTGCGGGCCGGGGCACGCCCCGATCTTCCTCCTGCCCGCGCTCGTGCAGCGTGTGCTGGAGGCACGGCGCACCGGGGCGGAGACGCTCCCGATCGGGAACACCGAGACGGTGCGGGATTATCTTCATGTGCAGGATGTTGTGGCGGCCTACCTCGCCCTCGTGGAGCGGGGGCAGATGGGGGAGGCCTACAATGTCTGTAGTGGGACGGGCGTCACCGTGGGTGAGGTGGCCGCGCTCGTGATCAGTCGCGCGAAGGCTACGGTCCGCTTCGAGCAGGATCCGTCGTTGCTCCGGCCTGCGGATGTGCCGGCGCTCGTCGGCGACCACACCAAGCTGTGCACTCACACCGGGTGGGCTCCTACCCGGACTCTGACCGACATCATCGACGATCACCTGCATGCCGCGTCGTGACGACCTGAAGCGCATCCTCCTCATCGGCTCTGGCCCGATCGTCATCGGGCAGGGCGCGGAGTTCGACTACTCTGGCACGCAGGCGGCCAAGGCGCTGCGCGAAGAGGGGTACGAGGTCATCCTCGTCAACTCCAATCCTGCGACGATCATGACCGATCCCGAGCTCGCGGATCGGACGTACATCGAGCCGGTCACGCCGGAGTTCGTGGAGTTGATCATCGAGCGCGAGCGCCCCGATGCGCTGCTCCCGACGATGGGCGGGCAGACGGCGCTCAATGTGGCGATGACCTTGCATGAGCGCGGGGTCCTCGAGAAGTACGGGGTGGAGCTGATCGGGGCCAACGCCCGCGCGATCGCCGTCGCTGAGGACCGCAAGCTGTTCGGCGAGGCGATGGAGCGCATCGGACTCCGGTGCCCGCAGGGGAAGATCGCGACCACCTGGGACGAGGCGGTGGAGATCGCCGAGTGGACGGGGTTCCCCGCGATCATCCGCCCCGCCTTCACGCTGGGCGGCTCTGGTGGCGGGATCGCCTACAATCGCGAGGAGTACGAGCGGATCGTCAAGCGCGGGCTTGCGGAGTCCCCGATCTCACAGGTGCTGATCGAGCGCTCGTTGCTCGGCTGGAAGGAGTACGAGCTCGAAGTGATGCGCGACTCCGCCGACAACGTGGTGATCATCTGCTCGATCGAGAACATCGATCCGATGGGGGTGCATACGGGGGACTCGATCACCTGCGCCCCCGCGATGACCCTCTCGGATCGCGAGTACCAGGTGATGCGCGATGCCTCGCTCAAGGTGATCCGCGAGATCGGGGTCGCGGCCGGTGGCTGCAACATCCAGTTCGCGGTGAACCCAGCAAATGGGGAGATGGTGGTGATCGAGATGAATCCGCGCGTCTCGCGCTCGTCGGCGCTCGCCTCCAAGGCGACGGGATTCGCGATCGCACGCATCGGGACGAAGCTCGCGGTGGGGTATCGGCTCGACGAGATCCCGAACGACATCACCAAGACGACGCCCGCGAGTTTCGAGCCGGTGCTCGATTATGTGGTGGTGAAGGTCCCGCGCTTCGCTTTTGAGAAGTTCCCGGGTGCCGATCCCGTCCTCACGACGCAGATGAAGTCGGTCGGGGAGTCGATGGCGATCGGGCGCACCTTCAAGGAGGCGTTCCAGAAGGGGCTGCGCGCACTGGAGACAGGGCGGTCCGGATGGGTCATCGGGGAGCGGCCGGTCGATGACCGCGTCGCGGATGATTCGCTCGCGGCGGTGGAGCAGGCGCTGGCCAAGCCAGTGCCAGAGCGCGTCTTCCAGATCAAGCGCGCCCTCCTGCATGGGATGTCGGTCGAGGAGCTGCATCGCCGGACGGGGGTCGACCCCTGGTTCCTGCGGCAGTTCGAGGAGCTCGTGCAGGCAGAGCGGGCGTATGCCGCGCTTGCCGAGGTCGATGCGCCGAGTGTGCGCCAGATGAAGCGGATGGGGTTCTCGGATCGGCAGCTCGCGGCACTGCGGAACGAAACCGAGGCGGCAGCGCGGGCGCGTCGGTGGGCGCTCGGCGTGCGGCCGAGTTACAAGATGGTCGATACCTGCGCGGGGGAGTTCCCCTCCAATACCCCATACCTCTACTCCAGCTACGATGAGGAGTCCGAGGCGCCGCGCTCCGGCCGCAAGTCGGTGATCATCCTGGGCTCCGGACCGAATCGCATCGGGCAGGGGGTGGAGTTCGACTACTGCTGCGTCCGCGCCGCCCTCGCCCTCCGTGAGGCGGGGTACGAGACGATCATGGTCAACTCCAACCCTGAAACGGTCTCGACCGACTACGACACCTCGGACAAGCTCTACTTCGAGCCGCTGACCTTCGAGGATGTGCTGGAGATCATCGAACGCGAGCAGCCCCTCGGCGTGATCGTGCAGCTCGGTGGGCAGACCCCGCTCAAACTCGTGAAGCCGCTCGAGGCCGCCGGGGTGAAGATCCTCGGGACCTCGCCCGACGCGATCGATATCGCCGAGGACCGGAAGCGCTTTGAGGCGCTCGCGCGCGAGCTCGGGGTCGCGCAGCCACCGAACGGGACGGCGACGAGTGTCGCAGAGGCGGTCGTGATCGCCGACCGGATCGGGTATCCGGTGCTGGTGCGGCCGAGTTATGTGCTCGGTGGGCGCGCGATGGAGATCGTCTATGACGAGCCCTCGCTGCGGGATTACTTCGAGCGCGCGGTACGCGTTTCTGAGGAGCGTCCGGTGCTCGTCGATGCCTTCCTCGAGGACGCGTATGAAGCCGATGTCGACGCGATCTCCGACGGGACCACCGTGGTGATCGGCGGGGTGATGCAGCACATCGAGGATGCCGGGATCCACTCTGGTGATTCCGCCTGCGTCCTCCCACCGCACCGGATCGCGAAGGAGCACCAAGACATCATGCGCGCCCACACGATCGCCTTCGCCAAGGCGCTCGGCGTCGTCGGACTGATCAATGTGCAGTACGCGGTCAAGGACGGCGTGGTCTACGTGATCGAGGTGAATCCACGGGCGTCACGCACGGTGCCCTTCGTCTCCAAGACCATCGGGCGTCCGCTGGCCTCACTCGCGGCGCGCGTGATGCTCGGGGAGACGTTAGAGCAACTCGGCTACACGCAGGAGATCATCGCGCCCTATGTGGCGGTGAAGGAGGCGGTCTTTCCCTTCACCAAGTTCCGTGAGTTCGATCCGATCCTCGGCCCCGAGATGCGCTCGACGGGAGAGGTGATGGGGATCAGCGAGCGCTTCGGCACGGCATTCGGGAAGTCGCAGCTCGCGGCGGGCAACGGGCTTCCGCGTGAGGGGCATGTGATGATGACGGTGAACAAGGGGGACAAGGCGGGGGCGGTCCCGATCGCGCGGCGGTTCCGCGACATGGGGTTCGGGCTCGTCGCGACACACGGCACGGCCGATCACCTGGAATCGGTGGGGATCCCGTCGCGACGGGTGTTCAAGGTGAGCGAGGGGCGTCCCCATGGGATCGACCTCATGGTGAATGGCGAGATCCAGCTCCTGATCAACACGCCGCTCGGGAAGAGCGCACAGCGTGACGACTACTCGATGCGTCAGGCGGCGGTGGCCAATCGGGTCCCGTACACCACCACGCTCTCCGGGGCCGATGCGGCCTGTGAGGCGATCGAGTCGGCGCGCGCGCATCCGCCAAGCGTCAAGTCACTGCAGGAGTGGCAGGCGGAGCTCCGATGAGCGGCGGACCCACCATCCACGAATCGGCGTATGTCGACGAGGGGGCGATCGTCGGTGAGGGGACGCGTATCTGGCATTTCTGCCACGTGAACCCTGGGGCGGTGATCGGGGCGCGCTGTTCACTCGGTCAGAACGTCGTGGTGATGAGCGGGACCAAGATCGGTGACAACGTGAAGATCCAGAACAACGTCTCGATCTACGAAGGGGTGGAGCTCGAGGACGATGTGTTCTGTGGCCCGTCGATGGTCTTCACGAATGTGGTGAATCCGCGGAGCCATGTGAGCCGGAAGCATGAGTACAAGCGCACCTTGGTGAAGCGCGGGGCGAGCATCGGCGCCAATGCGACGGTGGTCTGTGGCGCCACACTCGGGGAGTACTGCTTCATCGGCGCCGGGGCGGTCGTGACCAAGGAGGTGCTCCCGTATGCGTTGATGGCTGGGGTACCGGCGCGCCGGATCGGGTGGATGTGCCAGTGCGGGGAGAAGCTGGAGAAGATCCCTGCGGGTCAGACGGCTGGTGCGGCGTGGCACTGTCCGGTCTGTCACTCGCGGTATGCGACCGCAGGGGAGGGAATCGCCCCACTCGACGCACCCGCATCGGCCCCCGGAGCGGGCGCACGGTGAGTGACGTGCGCCGGGAGTTCCGGGTCGCCCTCGTCGGCTGTGGGCGCATCAGTGCCAATCACTTCGATGCGATCGCGCGGGTTGATGGTCTGACCCTCACGGCGGTCTGCGACCGCGACCCGGCGCGTGCGAAAGCGGCGGGGGAGCGCACCGGGGTGCCCTGGTACAGCGACTATGCGACGATGCTCGCCGAGGCGCCGTGCGACATCGTCACCGTCGCGACGCCATCTGGGCTGCATCCGGAGCACGGGATCCTCGCGGCACGGGCCGGAAAGCAGGTGATCAGTGAGAAGCCGATGGCGATCTCGCTGGCGGCGGCCGACGCGCTGGTGCAGGCCTGCGAGGCATCGGGGGTGCGGCTCTTCGTGGTCAAACAGAATCGGCTCAACGCCACCGTCCAGCTCCTCCGGCGCGCCGTGGAGAAGGGGCGGTTCGGCCGGTTGTACATGGGGAATGCCACGGTCCGCTGGGCTCGCCCGCAGGAGTACTACGATCAGGCGCCCTGGCGCGGGACCTGGGCCCTTGATGGCGGGGCCTTCATGAACCAGGCCTCACATTACGTGGACCTCATGCAGTGGATGATGGGCCCCGTGCGGAGCGTGATGGCGAAGACCGCGACGATGGCGCGTCGGATCGAGGCGGAGGACACTGGGGCGGCGATCGTGACCTTCGAGAGCGGGGCGATCGGGGTCATGGAGGTCACCATGTTGACCTATCCCAAGAACCTCGAGGGGTCGTTCACCCTCTTGGGGGAGAAGGGGACGGTTCGGATCGGGGGGACGGCGGTGAACCGGATCGACCACTGGGAGTTCGCCGACTCCGACGATGACGACCGGCTCGTGGAGGCGGCGAATACGGCGCCCCCGTCGGTCTACGGGTTCGGGCATGAGCCCTACTACCGGAACGTCCTCAGCGCCCTGCGCGGGGAGGCGACCCCTGACACCGATGGTGGGGCGGGGCGGAAGTCGCTGGAGCTGATTCTGGGGATCTACGAATCAGCGCGGACGGGGCGTGAGGTGACCCTCCCGATTCGTTGACGGAGGCACTCGGGGCGGCGATATTTAACTGCTTGGTGTCATTGCACTTCGGCCGCTGAACCCCACTCCAGAACTTCCGCCCGCCATGGCTGTCCCGCTTCTCGATCTGAAGGCCCAGCACGCGACGATCCGGGATGAGGTCCTCCCAGAGCTCGTCAAGCTCATCGACGATCAAGCCTTCATCCTCGGCGCCCCGGTGGGGGCGTTGGAGTGCGACGTCGCAGGGCTCTCACGGACGCGTTACGCGGTGGGGTGCGCGAATGGCACCGATGCGATCCTGATCGCGTTGCGCGCCCTCGACATCGGGCGAGGCGATGAGGTGGTCACGACCCCCTTCACCTTCTTCGCGACTGCGGGGACGATCCACAACGCGGGGGCGACCCCGGTCTTCGTGGATATCGATCCGAAGACGTACAACATCCGCCCCGACCTCGCCGCAGCTGCAGTGACGGCGAAGACCAAGGCGGTGATCCCGGTCGACTTGTTCGGGCAGATGGCGGCGATCGAGGAGATCCGGCGGCTCCTGCCGAGCATGCCGATCATCGAGGATGCGGCGCAGAGCATCGGCGCGCGTCGGAAGATCGATGGCAAATGGGTGATGGCGGGGCAGGCGGCGACGATCGGCACCTTCTCCTTCTTCCCCTCCAAGAACCTTGGCGGCTACGGCGATGGCGGGATGATTGTCACGCAGGATGAGGCGATCTTCAAGCGGCTGCAGCGGCTCCGGACGCATGGCTCGGTGCAGACCTACTTCCATGAGGAGGTCGGCTACAACTCGCGCCTCGATGCGTTGCAGGCGCTGGTGCTGAGTGCCAAGCTCCCGCACCTCGCGGCGTGGAGTGCCAAGCGTCGAGAGAACGCGGCGTTCTACACGGAGGCCTTCGCGGATATCGCGGAGATCACACCGCCGTACATCGATCCGGCGAATGAATCGATCTTCAACCAGTACACGATCCGGCTCGCGCGTCGCGATGCGCTCAAGGCGCATCTGAGCGCGAAGGGGATCGGCCACTCGGTGTACTATCCGCTCCCACTGCATCTGCAGCCCTGCTTCGCCTACCTCGGGTACACGGAAGGGAGCTGTCCCGAGGCGGAGAAGGCATCGAAGGAGGTCGTGTCGTTGCCGGTCTTCCCTGAGCTCACGGCGGCGCAGCGCGACGAGGTCGTCGCGGCGGTGCGTGGGTTCTTCGGGAAGTAGCGCAAGCGTCCCGATCAATTCCATGAGCGCGCAGCAGACCCTCCTCGCGAAGATCGCCGACCGTTCGGCCGTCTCGGCGGTCATCGGCTTGGGCTACGTAGGGCTCCCGCTGGCGATGGAGCTCTGTGAGACGGGGTTCACGGTCGTCGGCTTCGATGTGAATGAGCGGGTCTGCGCACTCTTGATGAAGGGGGAGTCGCACATCCAAGACGTACCGGCGGAGCAGGTGGCGAGGCATGTACGGTCCGGGAAGTTCGTCGCGACGACCGATGCGGCTCGGCTCGCGGCGGCGGACACGATCTCGATCGCCGTGCCGACCCCACTCGCGAAGACTCGCGATCCTGACATGTCGTACGTGGTCGCTGCCGCGGAGACGGTGAGTGCGCAGGCGCGCGCGGGGATGTTGATCGTCCTGGAGAGCACCACCTACCCGGGGACGACGCGGGAACTGCTGCAGCCCCGCCTCGAGTCGCGCGGGCTCGTGGTCGGTCATGATGTCTTTCTCGCCTTCAGCCCTGAGCGCGTCGATCCGGGGAACCCGGTCTACCACACGAAGAACACGCCGAAGGTCGTCGGGGGGATCACGCCGGCCTGCACGGAGGTGGCGACGGCGTTCTATGCCTCGACCATTGACACCGTCGTCCCTGTGTCGTCGCCAGAGGCCGCGGAACTGGTCAAGCTCCTCGAGAACACCTTTCGCTCGGTGAATATCGGGCTCGTGAATGAGATGGCGATCGTCTGCGATCGCCTCGGGGTCGATATCTGGGAAGTGATCGAGGCGGCGGCGACCAAGCCCTTCGGATTCATGAAGTTCACCCCAGGCCCAGGGATCGGGGGGCACTGCATCCCCCTCGACCCGCATTATCTCGCGTGGAAGATGCGTTCACTCAACTACAAGACGCGCTTCATTGACCTCGCGAGCGAGGTCAACTCATCGATGCCGGATTTCGTCGTGGAGAAGGTGGCCTTGGCGTTGAACGATGAAGGGAAGGCGGTGAAGGGGAGCGCGGTCCTCGTCCTCGGCGTGGCGTACAAGCGTGACATCGACGACATGCGGGAGAGTCCCGCGCTCGACGTGAT
>JBEGVM010000005.1:0-5793 GCA_041178365.1 Gemmatimonadota bacterium
ATGGCAGCGCGCTCCGCGGGATCCCGGTCACCTTCAGCGTGGGGTCGACCACGGGCGGGACGGTGACGCCGGTCAACGCGGTGAGTGATGACCTCGGCGAGGTGCGGACGCAGTGGACCGCAGGGACGGTGTCGAATGGCGACGTCGAGATCATGGCCTCGATCCCCGGGATGCCATCGGCCTTCACGACTGTCGTCGTCAAGCAGGGGACACGCAATCCGGTCGCGCTACGCTATGCTACGGCCCCATCAAACATCGTCGCCGGCGATCCACTGCCGCCCCTCAAGGTGGTCGTCCTCAACGGCCTCGGCGACACCGTGAAGACCTTCACGAGCGCCGTGGACCTCGTGATCGCTGACGGGCTCGATGTCGCTCTTGTCGGCACCACCACGGTCAATGCCGTGGCCGGGGTCGCCACGTTCTCGGGGCTGACAGTCGAACGGGCCTTCGCGGGCTACCGCCTGAGCGCGACCCTCCCGGCGGATGAGACCGTCCCGGCGCAGCTCTCCGATGCCTTCACCGTCACCGCGGCAACGCCCGCGTCCGTGTTGTTGGTCTCTGGTGACGTGCAGAGCGCACCACCAGGAACCACTCTGGCAAATCCGATCGTCGTGCGGGTCGTCGACAGATTCGGCAACTGGGTTCAGGGGGCGACCGTGAGCTTCACGGTATTGGCAGGCGGCGGCACGGTCAGCCCATCGAGCCGGTCGAGTGATCTTAACGGGCTTGCGTCGACCTCGTGGACATTGGGATCGGCAGGGACTCAGACAATCAGCGTTACCGTGACTGGGTCGTCCGTGTCACCACTCACGGTGACGGCGACTTTAGTATTGCCCTGAGCGATTTACTTTCCCCTCTCTCTCATCTGCAGCTTCCCCCGCATGCCCTCCCTCCGCACCAAGCTCCTCGACGCCCTCGGCCTTCACCGCCCCGACCTCCGTGCCTGGGCGATGTACGACTTCGGGATCTCTGGCCAGACCGTGGTCGTGATGACGGCGATCTTCCCCGTCTTCTTCCTGAACTACGCGGCGGCCGGGCGCGACGAGGCGAGCGCGCTCCAGTGGTATGGGATCGCCAAGACGGCTGCCGCGATCGCCGTCGCGGTGATCGCGCCGTTGTTGGGGGCGGTGGCTGACTTCCGCGCGGCGAAGAAGCAGTTCTTGGGCGCCTTCATGCTGCTCGGGGTCGCCTCGACCTCGGCGATGTTTCTCATCGGCCAGGGGCAAGTGCTGCTCGCCTCGGCGCTGCTCGTGCTCTCGATCATGGGGGCCACGGCGAGCACGACCTTCTATGAGGCGCTGCTGCCGCACATCGCGTCGGAGGAGGAGATCGATCGCGTCTCGACGGCGGGCTACGCGCTAGGCTATGTGGGGGGTGGGCTCCTGCTCCTCGCGAACATCATGATCATCCAGAACCCGGGGATGATCGGCTTGCCGGTGGGGGACGGGCTGACACCGGAGCAGAAAAGTCTGCCTGCGCGACTCGCCTTCTTGAGCGCAGGGGCCTGGTGGCTGCTCTTCTCGATCCCCGTGCTGCGGAAGGTCCCAGAGCCGCCGCGCACCCTTGAGCCCGATGAACTGCAGGGGATGCCAGCGACGCAGATCGCCTTCACGCGACTCGGCGAGACGCTGAAGGAGCTGCGAGGCTACAAGCAGGCGTTCCTGCTGATGGTCGCCTTCACGATCTACAACGACGGAATCCAGACGATCATCGGGATGGCCGCAGCGTATGGGAAGACGGTCGGGATCGCGGACAAGGATCTGATCGCGGCGATCCTCCTCGTGCAGTTCGTCGGGATCCCCTTCGCCTTCGCCTTCGGTTTCGTGGCGAAGTGGCTGGGAGCGAAGCGCTCGGTGCTCTTCGGGATCGCGTCGTATGCTGGGATCTGTATCTACGCGTACGGGATGGATACCACGCGCGAGTTCTACACGTTGGCGATCATGGTGAGCATGGTGCAGGGGGGAACACAGGCGCTGAGCCGGTCCCTCTTCGCCTCGATGATCCCCAAGCATAAGAGTGGGGAGTTCTTCGGCTTCTTCAGTGTGTTCGAGAAGTTCGGCGGGATCCTCGGGCCGGTGCTCTTCACGGTGGCGATCGGCGCGGGGGAGAGCTCGCGGACGGCGATCCTGAGCGTGATCGTCTTCTTCGTGATCGGTGGCCTGGTGCTGACGCGGGTGGATGTGGCCGCGGGGGAGCGGGCGGCACGCGAGGCGGATCAGGGGGTCCGGGCGGTCTAGCGAGCGGATCGATGAAGTGATATCATTGTGATATCACCCTTTCGGCATCCCTGGAGCGGCCCATGTTTCGCGAACGTCCCTACCCCGCCCTGAACGGCATCCTGATGGCCGTCATCCTCGTCGTCGTCACGCTTGCGCTCGGGGCGCTCGTGCAGCGCTCCTTCGCGTCGGCGGAGTTCGTCCGCGGCGGAGTGGCCTCCCTGCTCTTCGTCCTCGCCCTGATCGGGTTCGGCGGCTTCTTCATCATCCATCCCAACGAAGCCAAGGCCTTGGTGCTCTTCGGCACCTACAAGGGGACGGTGAAGAAGGATGGCATGTGGTGGGCCAACCCCTTCATGACCAAGCAGGCGATCTCACTCCGCGTCCGGAATTTCGAGACCGCGAAGCTCAAGGTGAACGACAATCATTCCAACCCAATCGAGATCGGGGCGATCGTGGTCTGGAAGGTGGTCGAGACGGCGGAGGCGCTCTTCGAGGTGGATGACTACCAGCGCTATGTGGCGGTACAGTCGGAGTCGGCGCTCCGCGCGGTAGCGTCGCACTACCCTTATGATGCACATGCCGCTGGCGAAGTGTCCCTCTCGACACACATGGATGAGGTCTCGCAGGCACTCGAGGCCGCACTCGCCGACCGGCTGAAG
Source organism: Gemmatimonadota bacterium (assembly GCA_041178365.1). Lineage (GTDB taxonomy): Bacteria > Gemmatimonadota > Gemmatimonadetes > Gemmatimonadales > Gemmatimonadaceae > Pseudogemmatithrix. Next base: position 2,879 of record JBEGVM010000005.1, read on the forward strand.
AAGGCGGGGGTCGAGGTCGTCGAGGCCCGGATCTCTCACTTGGCCTATGCGCAGGAGATCGCCGCGGCGATGCTCCAGCGGCAGCAGGCGAGCGCGATCATCGCCGCGCGGCAGAAGATCGTCGAGGGGGCGGTGGGGATGGTGGAGATGGCACTCGACATGCTGAGCGCCAAGCAGGTGGTCCAGCTCGACGAGGAGCGAAAGGCGGCGATGGTGAGCAATCTCCTCGTCGTCCTCTGCTCGGAGCGTTCCACCCAGCCGGTGGTGAATACCGGGTCGCTCTATACCTGAGTCTCGCATGCGCGAGAAGAAGGCCTTTCTCCTGCGCACCGATCCGGCGCTGCTCGAGGCGCTGCAACGGTGGGCCGATGACGATCTACGCTCGCTCAACGCGCAGATCGATTTCTTGCTGCGCGCGGCGCTCGCCAAGGCCGGGCGGGCACCGAAGACCTCCGGCACCAAGGGTACACAGCTTCCGAAGCCCAAGTGAGAGCATGACCATCTTCCTCCTTCCCCGCCGGATTCCATCGATGCGCGTCCTACATCAGACTGTCTTTACGCTTACCACCTCGGCGACCCTTCTGCAGGCGCAGGCATCGACGTCACCCACCTGGACCGCAACACTCGACTCCGTCACACGCGCCGCGCTCACCCGCACCGCGACCCCGGGGGCACAGGTCGCGATCGTCCTCGACGGACGCCTCGTCTATGAGCGCGCGATGGGCGTCGCCGATGCGGAGTCGCAGCGCCCCACGACGACACGCACGCTGTTTCGGATCGGCTCGGTGACGAAGATGCTGACCGCGGCGACCCTCATGGAGCTCGCAGCGGCCGGCAAGCTCGATCCACAGGCGCCGATCGGACGCTACGTCCCCGAAGTCGCGACGCGACGTGTGGGGTCGGTCACGACGCATCAGCTCCTCACGCATACCGCAGGCTGGCTCGACAATGCCGTCGCCTATGGCCGTATGGGGGAGGGCGCGCTCGGCGAGGTCTTCCGCGAGGTCACCGACACCCTCTTCTTCACCGATCCGGGTCAGGTCATCTCGTATTCCAATCCTGGGTTCTCGATGGCGGGGTATGTCGCCGAGCGTGCCGGCGAGGGTCGCTTCGCCGCACTCACGGAGCGGCTCGTGCTGCGACCGGTGGGGATGACGCGCTCGACCTTCCGTCCGCTCGAGGTGATGACCACCGACTTCTCACAGGGCCATATGGGTCCGCCAGGCGGAGCGGCAGCCCTCGTCCGTCCCTTCACCGAGAACACCGCACAGTGGGCCGCAGGGTTCCTCTTCTCGACAGCGGGGGAACTCGCGCGCTTCGCGACGACGCTGCTGCAGGGGGGCGAGCTCGAGGGGAAGCGCGTCCTCGCGCAGAGCACCGTCCAACGGATCACCACCGGATATCAGCCGATCCCCGGGGACTCGATCGCGCGCTATGGATATGGGATGGTCATCGGGCAGAAGGACGGCGTCCGGGTCTGGGAGCATGGGGGCTCGATCAACGGCTTCGATGCGACCATGACCATCTGGCCCGACCGGCGTGCCGCGTTGATCGTGCTCGATAACCGCAGCGGGAACCCGCTCACGGAAGTGCACCGTTTCGTGCGCGAAGAGGTTCTCCGGCTCCCGAAGCGTCCGACTCCTACTCCAGCGACGCCGCGCATCGGCTCGTCCGATGAGCAACGGGCGGTGGTCGGCACCTATGCGATGGGGGAGACCCGCGTGACGATCCGTGCGAGCGCGGATACCCTGCGCTTCCAACAGGGGCCGATCACGTTGCCCCTGCTCCTCGTGGGCGCGGACCAGATTCGCGTGATGCCCCCCATGGGTGACCCGATCGACCTCCTGCTGGTGCGTGATGGGTCGGGTCGGGTGCGGTATCTCCATCAGGGACTCCGCGCCCTCGCGCGTCAGCCATGAGCGCTGGGAGCACCGTGAGTGGCGGGCCGATGCTCCGACTCCTCCGCATCCTCCCGTGGGCGATCCTCGCGGTCCATCTGATCTTCGCCTTTGCGATCTTCCCGAGCCTTGGCCCAGAGATCCCGACCCATCTCGACTTCGGCGGAAAGGTGACGCGGGTACGCACCACCTCGTGGCTCGAGTGGTTCGGCCTCCCGATGATCGGAGCAGCGACGCTACTGCTCTTGCAGGGGATCGGCGCGGCCGTCCCACGCCACCCACAGCTCTTCAACTTCGCGGAGAAGGAACGCTTCCTGAAGATCCCACGGGCGTATCATGGGCCCGTCATCGCACTGATGCGCGCGACGCTTGATCTCACGGGCGTGATCGTCGCGCTCATCTTCCTCGTGGTGCATCTGATGCTCTGGCGCGCCGGCAATGGGAAAGCGCCTGCCGAGATGCATATCGCGGTCCTCGTGCTCTCGATCGGCACGCTGCCGCTGGTCTTACTCATGACCTCGAAGATCAACACCGCCGTGGAGGACGCGGAGCGGCGCTGGAAGGCGGAACTTCCCCAGTGAGAGCGCTCGCTCAGCGATAGGTCTCGAAGAACCCAGTTCCACGCCCGCTGAGTGGTTGGCCGCCGAGTCGTCCGCTGAGCGTCGCGATCCCCTTCATCTGGACCAAGAAGGTCCGCGTGCTCTCTGCGGATCGCGGGACTCGCATCCCCTGCTGCTTCATCCGATCGAGCCGCACATCGGAGGCCATGGCATCCTCGATCTCTAGCGTGATGCGGAGGGTATCGCTCCCACGGATATCCTCGAGTAGCGCGCGGCTGGGCACCTTAAGCATCCGACCCTCCGCCATGACCGACCGGCCATCCTCGTAGCGGATCTCCTTCGGGCGAAAGAGCGATCGGAAGCCGAGCGAGTCGACGAGGTAAACGAAGAGGGGCTCACGCACATCCTCTGTTCCGCTGCGACGCACACGACCATACAGCACGGAGTACTCACCGAG
>JBEGVM010000006.1:0-24416 GCA_041178365.1 Gemmatimonadota bacterium
GAGAAGCGGGAGGAGCGCTGGCCACGCGATCCATCGCCCCGCCGACAGCACGAAGGCGCTCGCGCCGAGCCCCAGCGCGAGCCACGCGGCGCTGAGCATCCCCACGCGGAGCCGATCGGCACGACGGATCCGCGCGAGCTCACCCCTGACGATCTCCACCGCCGTCATCGGCATCGTCTTCGGCATCGATGGCTCACCGCCCGACCGCACTCGTCATCGCATAGACGAAGAGGTTCACGCCCATCCGCAGGGCGGCCTCATGCGCCTCAGGGGGATCGGCGGGATAGGTCCCGATATCCTCCCAGCCATTCCCGAGATCACTCTCGTGCGAATAGAAGACCGCGAGTCGCTCCCCGATGAAGATCCCGAAGCCACGCGCCGGCTTGTTGTCATGCTCGTGGATCTTCGGGAGCCCCTGCGGAAAGGGATAGACGATCCGATAGATCGGATGCGTCAGCGGCACATCCACCAGCGCGCGATCCGGGAAGACGCGCGCCAGCTCGCGTCGGACCGCGGGATCCAAGCCGTAATTGTCATCGATGTGCAAGAAGCCGCCGCGCAGCAGATAGGCGCGCAGCCGCTCGACCTCGTCGTCACGCAGGTGGATGTCGCCGTGCCCGGTGAGATGGAGGAACGGATGATCCCAGAGCCGCTCGTCGCGTAACGTGATCCGCACCTCGGTGGGCTCCACGGCAAGCGTGGTCCGCGTGCGGATCGCTCGGATGAGATTCGGCAGACTCGAGGGATTCGCATACCAATCGTCCCCATCGTACTGCACCCGCGCGACGGTGAGGCGCGGGACCGCGGAGGGGGACGGGGACGCCCCAACGAGCAGCCCCAGCGCGAGCCCGAGACCGACCCACTTCATTCGTGTGCGATCCGATACGCCAGGTTCCGGGGCGCGCCCATCTCCTGCATGAGCCCCTGCATCACCTCGCGCGGCGCCTGCCCCGCGGCGACGAGCGCGGCCGCGCGCGCGCGCAACGCCGCCTCATCCAGCACCACCGGCGCCCCCGCCCCGATCACGAGCACCACCTCGCCCCGGGGCGGCTGCTGCTCCACCGCCGCGGCGACCTCTCGCACCGGCCCGCGCACCACCGTCTCGAACTGCTTGGTCAGTTCCCGCGCCATGACCGCGGGTCGGTCCCCTGCCCCCGCCGCCTCGAGATCGCGCAACGTCTCGGCCACCCGCGCGGGGGCCTCATAGAGCACCGCGGTGTGCGTCGCCGCCAGGATCGCGGCGATCGCCTCGGTCCGCTCGCGCCCCTTCCGCGCCAGGAACCCAAAGAAGGTGAAGCGATCGGCGGGGAGCCCGGAGATCACCAGCGCCGCGAGGAGTGCGGACGGCCCCGGCACCGGGGAGACGAAGAGGCCGGCCTCGATCGCCGCGCGCACCAGTCGGTCACCAGGATCCGAGAGCAGCGGCGTCCCCGCATCACTCACCAACGCGAAGGACTCGCCCGCGACGAGCCGCGCGACGAGTCCCGGGACCCGCGCGGCCTCGTTGTGCTCATGGTAGGCGAGCAGCGGCGTCGTGATGTCGAACCGGTCACACAGGACGCGCGTGTGCCGTGTGTCCTCCGCGAGGATCGCGGACACCCCACGCAACACCTCGACCGCCCGGGGACTCAGGTCCCCCAGATGCCCGATCGGGGTGCTGACGACGTGCAGCGTCCCCGCGCCCGCGCTCACCCCAGCTGTGCGTCGAACTTCGCGGCGAGCGCCGGCTTCGGCACGGCCCCGATGACCTGGTCGACCAACTTCCCATCCTTAAAGAAGAGGAGGGTCGGGATCGAGCGGACCTGGAACTTCATCGCCGTCTTCTGATTGGCGTCGACGTCGAGCTTCGTCACCTTCACGCGCCCGTCGTACTCCGCCGCCAGTTGGTCGAGGATCGGGGCGATCATGCGGCAGGGGCCGCACCAGGTCGCCCAGAAATCGACCACCGCGACCCCGGCATGCTGCTCCACATCCGCTGCGAATGACTCATCGGTTACCACCACGGGCTTCGACATCGTATTCTCCGGTTCGGATCACGCGACGGTGCCAACCACCGCCGCATCTGGCTAACGTTCCAGCGTCCCGCCGTGCCTGCGTCGCACCCCGAGCCGCCTGATGACCACTCCCGCCACCCCTCGAGGCACCCGACTCGCCCACATCGGCATCGCCGTGGAGTCCCTCGCGGCGGCCCTACCGTTCTATCAGGAGCTTCTCGGACTCCCCGAGGTGCCCCTCGATGACGCTGATGGCGCACGCATCGTCGGGCTCGCCGCCGGAGCCCCCCTCGTCGAACTCCTCGAACCCGCCGTCGCAGACTCCCCGATCGGGAAGTTCCTCGCCAAGCGTGGTCCGGGGATCCATCACCTCTGTTTCCATGTCGACGACCTCGATGGCACGCTGGCGCGCTGCCGTGCCGCTGGTCTCCGACTGATCGATGCGACCCCCCGTGTCGGGGCCGAGGGGAAGCGCATCGCCTTCTTGCATCCGAGCGCGACCGCCGGTGTCCTCATCGAGCTGATGGAATATTAATGGGGTCGATCCTGCGGTTGTTACCGACAGAAGGCCGCGACGGGGGTGAGCCCCACGTCTTCGACGAACCAGCGCCCAGTCTTGGCGTTCTGCACCGCGGTGAAGGTGGTGCGCCCCTTGAGATCGCCCTGCGTCAGATCGACAGGGATCAGCTGGCGCCCCCCCTGCCCCGTTTGCGGCATCCCGAGGGTCGCCTGCTCGTGGCGCAGATGGCAGATGATGATCATCGCGCGCCGCTCCACCTCGTCGGGCTTGGCGCGATCGCGCACAGGGGATTCGGCGTTGCCCCACATCGTGGCCAGGCCGCGCATATCGTTCGATCGCGCCGCCGCGAGGAAGGCGCGCACCGCCGCATCGGCACTCTCGGCGCCAGCCGGCAGACCCGAAGGGGTCGAGGCGCACCCGGTGAGCCACACCATCGTCACTACTGCCACGAGTCGACGCACCACATGCTCCTGAGTGAAAGGACCTATCGCGGAAGATGACCCGTCAACGCCTCTACATCAACATCGATCATGTGGCGACGGTGCGGCAGGCCCGCCGCGCGTCGTACCCCGATCCGGTCCGCGCTGCCCGGCTCTGTGAGGATGCTGGCGCCGATGGGATCACCGCGCACCTCCGGGAGGATCGTCGGCATATCCAGGACGTGGATATCGACGCCCTCATCGCGCAGGCGCGCACGCCATTCAACCTGGAGCTCGCCGCCACCGATGCGATGATCGCGATCGCCACGCGGCTCCGCCCCCAGCAGGTCACCCTGGTCCCCGAGCGCCGCGAGGAGGTCACCACGGAGGGGGGGCTCGACCTCTTCCACGATCCGGCCCGCCTCGAAGCGGCGATCCTGGCGCTCCGCGCGGCCGGCATTCGGACCGCCCTCTTCATCGATCCCGATGCGCGGCAGGTGGAGCGCGCCGCCGCCCTTCGCGTGGAAGCGATCGAGCTGCACACGGGCCGCTACTGCGAAGAGCCGAACCACGCGCCGTACCTGACCGCGCTCCGCGCCGCCGGCGCCCACGCCGCCGCCCTGGGCCTCGCGGTCCACGCGGGCCATGGCCTCACCCTCACGAACGTCGGTCCCGTCGCCGCGATCCCCGCATGCGAGGAGTTGAATATCGGCCATGCGATCATCGCCGATGCGATCTTCGTCGGGCTCCCCGAGGCGGTGCGCCGGATGCGCGCTGCGATGGACGCCGCCCGCCGTGGCTGACCGGGGCGCCGGGACCCGCGGCGGGCTCTCCGGGCGGGGGCTGCGCGATCTCCTCTCCACAGGGATCGCGGGGCTCGAGTCGGTCCCGGCCGTGCGCCCGACCCCGCCACCTGCGGCGCTGCCTCCGATCGACCACTTCCTTCTGCGCGGCCCCGCGGCACTCGCGGCGGCGCGCCAACTCGCCGCGCGGATGGCGCAGGGCTCGCACCCGCCGACGCCCGCCGAGGTCAGCGAGCTGCAGGACCTCCTCCGTCTCGCGGACGAGGGCTGACCCGATGCGCATCGGCTGGCGCGGCATCCTCGGCATCGCCCTCAGCGGGCTCCTCCTCTGGCTCACCCTGCGCGATGTCGACCTCGGAGCGGTCGTCGCGATCCTGCGGACCTCGAGCCTCGGGCTCTGGCTCGCCTGCACCCTCGTCGCCACCGCGATCTTCCCACTCCGCGCCCGGCGCTGGCAGGCGATCCTCGCCCCGATCGCCCCCCGCGTCCCCGTGACCCCGCTCTGGCACGCGACCGCCATCGGGATGATGGTCAACAACGTCGTCCCCGCACGCGCCGGCGAGATGGCGCGCGCCTTCGCCATCAGCCGCGCGCGCCCAGAGATCCCCTTCGCCGCCGCGCTCGGCTCGCTCGTGGTCGATCGGCTCTTCGACGGGACCATCGTGCTCGCCCTCATGCTGCTGGCGACGCTCGATCCGCGCTTCCCCGCCGATGCCACCATCCTCGGCTGGACGGCAGGCCGCATCGCCCTCGGCGCCGGTGCCATCTTGGCCATCGTCACCGGCGGGGTCGTCGGACTCCTCGTCGCCCCGACGTTCGTCACCCGCCTGATAGCCGCCACCGTTGGGCGACTCTCCCCACGGGTCGGCGAGCGGATGCAAGGGCTGGTCACCTCGTTCGCTGCCGGCGTCGCCGTGCTGCGGTCGCCCGCCCTCGTCCTCGAGGTGTGCTGGTGGACGCTCCTCCACTGGCTCACCAACGCTGCCGCGTTCTGGCTGGGGTTCGCCGCGATCGGCGTGGTCGCCCCCTTCAGTGCGAGTCTCTTCCTGCAAGGGATCATCGCGATCGGGGTCGCGATTCCCTCCTCCCCAGGGTTCTTCGGCTTCTTCGAGGCCGCAGGGAAGGCAGGGCTCGGGCTGTATGGGGTGCCGAGTGACCTCGCGGTGAGCTGGGCGATCGGCTTCCATCTCCTGTCGTTCGTCCCGATCACCGTCCTCGGGGCCTGGTACTTCGTCCGCCAGCATCTGCATTTCCGCGACATGACCGCCGCCGGAGAGGCTTCATGACCCATGGCACCGCCGCCCGCGTGGAAGCGCAGGCCAAGATCAACCTCTCGCTCCGCATCCTCGCGCAGGAGAAGTCGGGCTACCACCAGTTGGAGACCTTCTTCGCCCGCATCGACCTCGCGGACACCGTCGAGGTCGCGCTGGATACCACCCGGCGCGAGATCGTCATCGAGGGGGCCGATGTGGGCCCACCGGAGCAGAACCTGGCGTACCGCGCGGCGATGGGATTCATCACGGCCACCCGCTGGACGACCGGATTCCGCATTCGCATCATCAAGCGGATCCCCGTGGGGGGCGGGTTGGGTGGGGGGAGTGCTGATGCCGGGGCCGTGCTTCGCATCCTGAACACCCTCGCCCCGCAGCCGCTCTCCCCCGCTGCGATGATGACCCTCGCGGTGCGGCTCGGAGCCGATGTGCCCTTCCTCGCCTACGAGGCGCCGGCCGCCCTGGCCTGGGGGCGCGGGGAGCGCATGCTCGCCCTGCCCCCCCTCGCGCCCAAGGAGCTCGTCCTCGTGGTGCCCCCCTTCGGCGTCAGCACCGCGGAGGCCTTCGGGTGGGTCGCCGCCCAGCGTCAGGGAAAACCGATCGTCGCGCCCGCCCCACTGCTCGCGAGCGACCTCACCCGCTGGGACCGCTTGGCCCGGCTCGGGGAGAACGACTTCGAACAGGCCGTGGTCGAGCATCACCCCGCGATCGGGAAGTGCCTCTGGGGCCTACGCGTCTCCGGCGCGCTGATCACCCGGTTGAGCGGATCGGGCTCGACCGTCTACGGGGTCTTCGACGGAGGGGCGCCGACCACACTCCCCGGTCTCCCCGAGGGGACGCGGATCATCCCCTCCGGCTTCGTCACGCGGGTGGCCCCCGTGGAGCGACTCGGCTAGCTTCCCCGAGGTCCCTGCTGCCCCTTCGTCCAATGGCAGGACATCGCACTTTGGATGCGAGAATGGTGGTTCGAATCCACCAGGGGCAACTCGGGGCGCCATCGGCACTTGCGCCCCTTTCCCCCCTGTCGCGTCTGCCCCGCGCCGCCTAACTTTCGGGGCTGTCGTTGGACGGGGTCGTCCGCCTCTGGGCGCTCCCGCACAGTCCCTCCCCGCTCGGACCCCGCGCATGGACGGTTTGTCAGTTCCTCTGAAGGGCTTCCGCGTGCTCACCGGCACGGCCAACCGGCCGCTCGCCGACGAGATCGCCAAGTCGCTCGGAACGGAGCTCTGCCGCACCAACGTGACGCGGTTCGCCGACGGGGAGGTCTTCGTCCGGCTCGACGAGAATGTCCGCGGCGCGGATGTCTTCATCGTCCAACCGACGAACCCGCCGGCCGAGAACATCATGGAGCTCCTGCTCCTGGTGGACGCGGCACGCCGGGCCTCGGCGGCACGCATCACCGTGGTGCTCCCGTACTACGGCTATGCGCGGCAGGACCGCAAGGATCAGCCGCGCGTCGCGATCGGCGCCAAGCTGATGGCGAACATGATCATGACGTCCGGGGCAGACCGGGTGCTGGGCCTCGACTTCCACCAGCACCAGCTGCAGGGGTTCTTCGACATCCCCGTCGATCACCTCTACGCGGCCCCGGTCTTCACGGCGCACTACCGGAAGAAGAATCTGGTCGACCCGGTCGTGGTCGCGCCGGATGTCGGGTCGGCGAAGATGGCGCGTGGGTTCGCGAAGCGGTTGAACGCCTCGCTCGCCATCATCGACAAGCGGCGCCCGGCGGCGAATGTGGCTGAGGTGGTGAACGTGGTCGGTGAGGTGGAGGGGAAGGATTGTCTCCTCGCCGATGACATGATCGATACGGCGGGGACGGTGAGCGAGGCGGCGCGAGCGCTCAAGAAGCTCGGCGCGCGGGACATCTACGTCTGCGCGACGCATGGGTTGCTGAGTGGGCCCGCGGTGCAACGCCTGTCGGAGGCGCCGATCACGGAGGTCGCGATCACCGATTCGATCGCGCTCCCCCCGGAGAAGCGGTTCGCCACCCTGACCGTGCTGTCCGTGGGTGAGTTGTTGGCGAAGGCGATCCGGTTCACGCACGCGGATCAGTCGGTGTCCTCACTCTTCGAGTGAGACAGGTCACCTGATACCAGGTAGCAGGTAGCAGGTATCAGGTATCAGGTATCAGGTCGCAGGTATCAGGTCGCAGGTCGCAGGTCGCAGGTCGCAGGTCCTTTTTCCGTTGGCGCGCCGCCGGGCCGGAGATACCGGGCACCCACGTCGCGCGCCAGATCGCAGCAGAGGTCAGGTTCCATGGCAACCGTTCCCTTCTCCGCCTCCACCCGTGGTACCACCGGCAAGGGCGTCGCGCGCAAGCTCCGCGCCGCCGGTCAGGTCCCCGCGGTCATCTACGGGCATGCGCGGCAGTCGCAGCCCCTCGCGTTGGATCACCACACGCTCACGCTCTTCCTCGAGAAGCATCCGTACCAGAGCACCGTCATCGCCTTGAACGTCGACGGGAAGACGACCAACACGCTCATCCGTGAGGTCCAGCGCCACCCGTACCAGAAGCAGATCCTGCACGTCGATTTCCAAGAGCTGGTGGCCGGTGAGACGATCACCGTGCCGGTGCCCCTCCACTTCACCGGGGTCCCCGAGGGCGTCCGCCTCGGCGGCGGCATGCTCGACCAGATCCTGCACGAGCTCGAGCTCGACTGCGATCCGACGAACATTCCCGGGCATATCAACGTCGACGTCACCTCGCTCACGATCGGCCACTCGATCCATGCCGGGGAGATCGTCCTCCCCGCAGGGGTCGCCCTCCGCTCCAACCCTGATGCCACGGTCTGTGTCTGTGCGGCCCCGCGCGTGGAGACGCCGGCTGCTGGGACCGCTGGGGCCGCTGGGGCCGAGGGGAGCGCCGGCGGTGCGGGCGAGCCGGAGCTGATCCGCAAGCCGAAGGCTGAGGACGGCACCGAGGCCAAGTAACCCGCACCTGCCACAGGGCGACCGAGCCCGTTGATGAAGGTCATCCTCGGGCTCGGGAATCCGGGCGCAGAGTACGCGGAGACGCGTCACAACGTCGGGTGGTGGATCCTCGACCACCTGGCGGAGGTCTGGCGGTGTGAGGGATGGCGCAAGGATGGCGACGCCCTCACGAGCACGGGGCAGATCGGGACGACCAGGGTGCGCCTCGTCAAACCGCAGACCTTCATGAACCTCTCGGGGCGCGTGCTCACCCCGTGGCTGCGGCGCCCCTTCTGGGCCGCGGCGACCGACCTGCTGGTGATCTCCGATGAGGTGCAGTTGCCGGTGGGGGCCTTCCGCTTCCGCGCGAAGGGCTCCGCTGGCGGACATAACGGGCTCAAGAGCATCGAGCAGGCGCTCTCGAGCCAGGAGTACGCCCGGCTCCGTATCGGGGTCGGGCCGAACGATCCGCAGCGCCGCATCGGTGATCTCGCCGACTACGTGCTCGGACGGTTCGGGAAGGACGAGAGCGCCGAGGTCCGGGCGCTCTGGCCGACGGTCGAGGAGGGCCTGCGGGTCTGGCTGACCGAGGGGATCCTCCCCGTGATGCATCGCTTCAATCGCTAGTCTCTCACCCTTCACCCCACTCGTCATGCTCGAGAATGTGCCGCTCTATGCCCTCGGGATCGGGCTCGTTGGCCTCGTGGCCTGCGTGCTCACCTATCTGGGCGTCGTCCGCAACTCCGCTGGCTCGCCGGCCATGCAGGAGCTCGCCGGCCAGATCCAGGAGGGCGCCATGGCCTTCCTCAAGCGCGAGTACACCGTGCTCGTCCCCTTCCTCCTCGTGGTCGCGGCGCTGCTCGCGTACGCGCTGAACCTCGAGACGGCCATCGCCTACGTCGTGGGCGGGCTCTGCTCGATCGCCGCGGGTTGGGCGGGGATGACCTCCGCGACCCGCGCGAATGTGCGGACCTCTGAGGCCGCGCGTGCGAGCGGACAGGCCGCGGCCCTCCGCATCGCCTTCAGTGGCGGCGCGGTGATGGGGCTCGCCGTCGCGGCGCTCGGTCTCCTCGGTGTCACCGCCGTCTTCGTCTGGCAGAAGGACCTCCTCGGCGGTACGGGCTACAAGACCTTCGGGGAGATCATCTCGGGCTTCGCGATGGGTGCCAGCTCGATCGCCCTCTTCGCGCGCGTCGGTGGCGGCATCTACACCAAGGCCGCCGATGTCGGAGCCGACCTCGTCGGCAAGGTCGAGGCAGGGATCCCTGAGGATGACCCGCGCAATCCCGCGACCATCGCGGACAACGTGGGTGACAACGTCGGCGACGTGGCCGGCCTCGGCGCGGACATCTTCGAGTCCTATGTGGGCGGCATCATCGCGACGATCGCCCTCGCGGCGACCTCGACCCTGATCGCCGATGTCGACCGCACCGCGGCGATCCTCCTCCCGATCGCGTACACCACCGCGGGCCTCGCCGCCTCGCTCGTCGGGATCTTCCTCATGCGCATCCTCGCCAAGGGGAATCCGGCGAGTGCGCTCCGCGCCGTGACCTTCATCGCGGCCGGGCTCTTCCTCGTCTTCGCGTACTGGATGACGACGCAGATCCCGCTCAACATGGTCGATGCGGAGACGGGACGTGTCCTCCCCGCCCTCGGCCCCTGGTTCGCAGTCGTCGCAGGGACCGTGGCCGGCGTCGCCATCGGCCTCGTGACCGAGTATTACACCGCAGCGGGCCCTGTGCTGCGCATCGCGGAAGCGTCCAAGACCGGTCCGGCGACCAACATCATCGCTGGCCTCGCCGTCGGGATGGAGTCGACGATCGTCCCCGTCCTCCTCATCTGCGGCGCGATATACGTCGCGGTCTGGGCCGCGGGCCTCTACGGCGTCGCGATCGCCTCGGTCGGGATGCTCGCGACCGTCGGGGTGACGATGTCGGTCGACGCCTATGGGCCGATCGCTGACAACGCGGGTGGCATCACCGAGATGAGCCATCTCGGCCCCGAGGTCCGCAAGATCACCGACGGGCTCGATGCCCTCGGCAACACCACCGCCGCCATCGGCAAGGGCTTCGCCATCGGCTCGGCGGCGCTCACCGCGCTGGCCCTCTTCTCCGCTTACACCTCGGCGGTCGGCCTCACCACCCTCAACCTCGTCGACCCGATGGTCGTCATCGGCCTCTTCGTCGGTGGCGTGATGCCGTTCTTCGTCGGCGCGCAGACCATGACCGCCGTCGGTCGTGCCGCGCAGGGGATGGTGGAGGAGGTCCGTCGGCAGTTCCGCGAGATCCCCGGTCTCCTCGAGGGGAAGCCGGGGGTGAAGCCTGATTCGGCGCGCTGCATCGACATCTCCACCGGCGCCGCGCTCCGTGAGATGATCATCCCCGGCCTCGCCTCGGTGCTCCTTCCCGTGCTCGTCGGAAAGTTCCTCGGCGTGAAGGCGTTGGGTGGCCTCCTCGCCGGTGCCACCGTGACGGGCGTGATGATGGCGCTCTTCATGGCGAACGCTGGTGGCGCGTGGGACAACGCCAAGAAGGCGATCGAAGGTGGGATCATGGGCGGTAAGGGATCCGATCCGCATAAGGCGGCCGTCGTCGGGGATACCGTCGGCGATCCGTTCAAGGACACCTCAGGCCCGGCGATGAACATCCTCATCAAGTTGATGAGCGTGGTCAGCTTGGTGCTGGCGCCGTGGTTCCTGGCGTAAGGCAGGGATCAGGTGGCAGGGGTCAGAGGGGAGGCCGTTCGGCCTCCCCTTTTTCCTTTGTCGGGAAGGCGAGATCGGACGCGCTTCTTGAGGCCAGTCAACATCTGCCGGACCTCGGCGAGGCGGGCCTCGAGATGCGCGTAGTCTGTCGGCGAGATCGCTTCGAGATCCTTCGCGAGCAGCAGGTGGTAGTCGGCTTCCTGCGACGAAGCGTATGCTATCTCGAGGAACCGATTGAATTGGGCATCGCTGCGATGGGCGACACCTTCAGCGATGTTCGCAGGGATCGAGGCGATGGCACGTGTCAGTTGTGAGGCGAGTTCCGGATACCGTCTGAGCAGATGATGCTCCGCCACACGGTAGGTCAGCACGGTCAACGCGTGAGCCTTTTCCCAGACGGCCAGCGTGCGGAAGGATGCCATGGCACGAGCATACCGCGCGATCCAATCATCGCCTCATCGATTCCCCGCCCCCCGTTCCCTTAATTTGCCCTACAGCTGCTCCCCGTAGTTCCTGCTCCCTGACACCTGTCCCCTGATCCCTGATGTTAAGCCTTGGCATCGTCGGCCTCCCCAACGTCGGCAAATCCTCCCTCTTCAACGCCCTCACCGCGGCGAAGGCGGAGGCCGCGAACTACCCTTTCTGCACCATCGATCCGAACGTCGGTGTGGTGAACGTCCCCGACCCGCGGCTCGATCAGCTCGCGGCGATCGTCCACCCCGAGCGGACCGTCCCGGCGGCGGTGCAATTCGTCGACATCGCGGGGCTCGTGAAGGGGGCGAGCACCGGCGAGGGCCGCGGCAACGCCTTCCTCTCGAACATCCGCGAGACCGATGCGATCGTGCATGTGGTCCGCTGCTTCGATGATGCCGATGTGATCCACGTGGATGGCTCGATCGATCCGGTGCGCGACCGCGCGACGATCGAGTTCGAGTTGGCGCTCGCCGACCTCACCGTGGTGGAGAAGCGGCTCGACAAGGCGAAGCGTGCGGCGAAGACGGGGGACAAGGAGGCGGCGACCGAGGTGAGCTCACTGGAGAAGGCGCATGCCCCACTCTCCGAGGGGCGCGCCCTCTGGCACGTGGAGCTCTCCGCCGAGGACCGCGAGCGCCTCAAGGGACTGCAACTCCTCACCCTCAAGCCGATCCTCTACGCGGCGAACGTCACCGATGGCGAGCTCACCGGCGCCGAGGGGCCCTACGTGACGGCGCTGCGCGGGGCGATCGCCGCCGACCACGAGCCGGCGCAGGTCGTCACCTTCTCCGCCAAGATCGAGTCGGAGCTGGCCGAGCTCCCGGCCGAGGACCGCGCCGACTTCCTGAGCTCGCTGGGGCTCGAGTCAGCGGGGCTCGACCGACTGATCCGCGGGGGATACGCCCTCCTCGGCCTCCAGACCTATTTCACCGCCGGCGAGAAGGAGGTCCGGGCCTGGACCATCAAGGTCGGGGACACCGCGCCCAAGGCCGCCGGGGTGATCCATACGGACTTCGAGCGGGGGTTCATCAAGGCCGACACCGTCGGCCTAGCCGACTTCGTGGCCCATGCGGGGTGGAAGGGGGCCAAGGAGAAGGGGGTCGTCCGAAGCGAGGGGAAGGAATACGTGATGCAGGACGGGGACGTGGTCCTCTTCAAGTTCAACGTCTGACCGTTGACTCCCCTGCCCTAACTCCGTACGTTTCAAGGCTTTCCATAATCAGCGCGTTTCCTAAGGGTCGGCTCTCGCCGGCTCGCGCGCCCAGCCTCCCGCCGCGTCGGCAACCCGCGGAGGGCGATCACGACCAAAGGAGGATTGCCACAGTGTCTCGTGAATACGAGGCGGTGTACATCTTCGACGCCGGACTCGAAGACCCCGCCATCGCCGAGCGGCTCGACAAGCATCATGCGCTCCTCGGCACCACCACGCCCATCACGCTCGACCATTGGGGCCGTCGCCAGCTCGCCTATAAGATCGGGAGCAAGGAGACGGGCTACTATGTGGTCGCTCGCTTCACCGCCGAGGGGAAGGTCCTCCCGGAGTTCGAGCGCGCGCTGAAGCTCGACGAGGGTGTGATCCGCTATCTGATCTCGGTCCATGAGCATGAGCTCGGCGCCCCGCCGATGACCGAAGAGCAGCTCGCCGCCCGCCGGGCGCGCGATGAGGACGACGACGAGGACGAGGAATAAACCATGCGCCGTTCCCGGAAGGTCTGCCCGGTCACTGAGGCCGGCATCCGTTTCATCGATTACAAGGACGAGCGCTTCCTCGCCCGCTTCATCTCCGACAACGGGAAGATCTTCCCGAGCCGGCTGAGCGGCGTGGATGCCCGTCACCAGCGGCAGCTGGCGAAGGCGATCAAGAAGGCGCGCTATCTGGCGCTCCTCCCGTACACGCGCGGCCACACCGCGCAGTAAGGGATGGGGACGGCGGCGGGGGCGGAGTCGGTAGAGCCGCCTCGGGAGCGGGGCTGGGGACGGATCGTTCTCGTCCTCCTGGCGTTGGCGGTCCTGCCAGCGATCCCCCTCCTGCGGGTCATCATCCCGATCGCCGACCCCTTGGTGCTCATCGCCCCGCTCGCGGCGGCGTTGGCCATCGCGGGGTGGCGGCAGGGGGGGCGAGGGGCACTCGCGTTGCTCTGGGGCGCGGTGGCCGGATGGATCCTCTGGCGAGCGAGTCGCGGGGGAGCGCCCTACGGGGAGTTCGTCGTGGGATGGTCGGTCCTCCTCGCGGTCACCTTTGGCATCAGTGCCTCGGTGATCCCAGGTCGGGGGAGCTTGCTCCCTCGGTCGCTCGCTGCCCTCGGTGGGGCGTTGATCGGAGGGGTGGTACTCATCGCGATGGTGCCCGGGGGATGGTCAGGGGCCGTGGCGATGATCGGTGAGGACGTCGGGCGGCGCGCGGTGCTCGCCACGCGGGAGTGGCAGGCGATGACCGCCACCCCCGAGTGGCAGGAGTTGATGGGGCGCTCGTCGACCTGGGAAGAGTCCAGTCGAACGGTGGAACGGCAGCTGAGCCTGGTGCCCGGACCCGCCCGCCAACTCTTCCTCGCCATGCTGGCGCTGCAGGGGATGGTGGCGATGGCCCTCTCGTGGGCCGTCTATCATCGGGTCGCGACGGTGCGGCTCGGCCCCCCGCTCGCCTCGGTGCGGACGCTGCGGTTCCCAGATGCGCTCGTCTGGGGGATGATCGTCGGACTCGCGCTGCTCGCCGTCCCCCTCCCGGGGCCGCTGCGCATCGTGGGGCTCGACCTGACGGTGTTCTTCGGTGCGCTGTACGCCCTGCGGGGCCTCGGTGTGCTGGTGTGGTTCCTGACTCCAGGTCGGTGGATGTCCGCGGTGTACCTGCTGCTGACGCTCCTCTTCTGGCCGGTGGTCGGGGCGGTGGCGCTCGCCCTCGGGCTCGGCGACACCTGGTTCGACTGGCGCCGCGCGACGCGGCGTGAATCCCAACGTTCGGAGTAAACCATGGAAGTCATTCTTCGCCAGGCGGTCGATAACCTCGGACATCCCGGGGACATCGTGGACGTCTCCGCCGGATATGCCCGCAACTTCCTCCTGCCCCGCGGCGTGGCCTATGAAGCCACCCCGGGGAACAAGAAGCGCATCGCGCAGGAGAAGGAGCGTCTCGAGGCCGCCGAGAAGGCGCGCCGTGACGCCGCTCAGGTGATCGCCGATCGCCTGGCGGAGGTCTCCCTGACCTTCTCCGCCAAGGTCGGCGAGGAAGGCAAGCTCTTCGGCTCGGTGACCGCGAACGACATCGCGCATCAGCTCGAGGCCCAGGGCTTCACGGAGGTCGAGAAGCGCATGATCGACCTGCACGAGCCCATCAAGGCGCTCGGCGTCTACAAGGTGGCCATCCGCCTCCACGCCGACGTCAAGCCTGAGATCAAGATCTGGGTCATCAAGGCCTGAGCCACCGCGGAACCTTCCGAGCGTCAGCGGGGTCGGTAGCTTATCCCTGTGGTCACCGCTCCCGCTGACGTTCTCCGCGCCGTCCAGCGTGCCGCCGTCGCCCTCGGCGACGGCAAGGCACAGGACGTCGTGTGCCTCGATCTGCGAGGCGTGACCGACATGACCGATTACTTCCTCGTCGCCAGCGGCACCTCGGACACCCATGTGCGATCCACGGCACAGCGCGTGGTCGACTCCCTCAAGGCCGAGGGGCTGCAGGTGCAGTCCGTCGAGGGCCTCGAGCAGGGGCGCTGGGTCCTCCTCGACTACGTGGATTTCGTGGTCCATCTCTTCCATCCCACGCTGCGCCAGTTCTATCAGTTGGAACGGCTCTGGGGCGATGCCCCGGCCATTCCTCTCCCCGCTGCCTGACGGAGTCCCGATGCGTCGCCTTGGTCGTCGCCTCGCCCTCGCGCTGACCCTCGCCATGAGCCTGACCGTGAGCCTCGCGGTCCCTGCCGGCGCGCAGGGTGGCTACTTCGGTCAGAACCATGTGCAGTTCCGGACCTTCGAGTGGCAGGTGCTCAAGACCGAGCACTTCGACATCCACTATTACCCGGAGCTCCTCGAGGCGGCGCGCCTCACCGGACAGATGGCGGAACGCTCGTATGCACGCCTCTCCCGACTCCTGAATCACACGTTCAAGGAGCGCAAGCCGATCATCATCTTCGGCTCCCGCGCAGAGTTCGCGCAGAACAACGTCCTCGGCGATCTCGGCGAGGGCACGGGAGGTGTCACCGACGCGCTCCGGCAGCGCAACATATTCTTCTTCGCCGGCGATCTGGGCGAGGCCGAGCATGTGCTGACGCATGAGATGGTGCACGTCTTCCAATACGACATCTTCGCCCGTGGGCAGGCCGGCGCGGGGATGGAGACGCTCGCCCAGGTGAATCCCCCGCTCTGGTATGTGGAGGGGATGGCCGAGTACCTCTCGATCGGTCCGTCGCATCCCTACACCGACGCGGTGATGCGCGATGCCGCGCTCAACGGCCATGTCCCCTCGGTCGAGCAGATGACCGAGCGCCCGGATCAGTACTTCCCGTACCGCTTCGGCGAATCGCTCTGGCAGTACGTGGGACGCCGCTGGGGGGATGAGGTGATCGGCGAGATCATGCATGCGACCCCGAGCCTCGGGGTGGATCGCGCCTTCCGGCGCTACACGGGGCTCTCCCTCGAGGACCTCGGCGACGAGTGGAAGGAGGAGGTGCAGCAGCAGTATCTCCCCCAGGTCGCGGAGCTGGAGCGTCCGCGGCGATCGGCCTCCCCGTTGCTGAACGAGCGGCGCACGGGGGGCGTGATCCCCGTGTATGTGGCCCCCGCACTCTCCCCCGACGGAAAGCAGATCGCCTACATCTCGACCGGCAGTCTGTTCCGCGCCGAGGTCTTCCTCGATCTCTATCTCGCCGACGCAACGACGGGGAAGCGTATCACCCGGCTCACGCAGAGCACGCTCGATCCCGAGTTCGAGGAGCTGCGCTACCTCTACTCGCAGGGGTCGTTCTCCCCCGACGGACGCCTCTTCGCCTTTACGGCGCAGCGCAAGGGGCGCGACGTCCTCTATCTGTACGATCTCAAGCGGAAGCGCGTGGTCCGGCGCTTGGACACCCCACTCCAATCGATGATGGGGCCCACCTGGTCCCCGGACGGTCGGCAGATCGTCTTCAGCGGCGCGCAGGGTGGGATCTCCGATCTCTACGTGATCGACGCGGACGGGAAGAACCTCGTCCGACTGACGAACGATCCCTACGGCGATCTGATGCCGCAGTGGTCCCCGGACGGACGGGCGATCGTCTTCGCGAGCGAGCGTGGGCCGCAGAGTGACCTCCCGTCGCTCCGATTCGGCGCGTGGCAGATCAGCGTCCTCGACCTCGAGACGGAGACGATCACGACGCTCCCGGGGCAGGACGGGAAGAATCTCAACCCGATGTGGGCTCCCGATGGGTCGTCGGTGGCCTTCATCTCGGACCGCACGGGGATCCCGCAGCTCTTCCTCTACGACCTGGCTGATCAATCGCACTATCAGCTCACGCGTTTCATCGGGGGGATCCTCTCGGTGACGGAGCACAGCCCCGCGATGTCGTGGGCCCGTGACGCGGACAAGCTCGCGTTCACCTACATGGATGATGGGAACTTCACGATCTGGAGCGTGGTGAACCCGCGGCAGCTCAAGAAGCAGCCCTACCGCCCCGCCCTCCCGGTGATCGCCACAGGGGCCGGCGTCCCCCCCGACTCCGGTCGACGGGCAGCGGAGGAACGCGTGCAGGCGTTGGCCCAGGCGATGGCGGACAGCATCGCCGCCGAGCGGATCGCGGCGGGAGATCCACGGCGGAGTCGGAGCCTCTACCGTGGGAGCGGGGGGCTCCGCCCGACCGCGCTCCTCCCCACGACGGAGCGGAGCGGGATCTCGGTCGCCGCCCTCCTCGACAGCGCGACGTTGAACCTCCCCACCGCGAGCTCCTTCGCGAGCCAGCGGTACCGGGGCAAACTGCGCCCCGAGGCGGTGATGCGGCCACAGATCGGGTATGCGCAGGACAACTTCGGCCGGGGCGTCTACGGGGGGACGGCGATCATCCTCTCCGATCTGCTCGGGAACGAACGCCTCGCGCTCGCGGGCGGGGTGAATGGTCGGCTCTCCGAGGCCCAGCTCTTCGTCGAATACACCAACCTCGCGGGACGCTTCCAGTATCAGGCCGGTGTGCAGCAGCAGCCATTCTTCTTCCTCGCCTCGTCGCAACAGTTCGGGAACGGGCCGCAGGTCGTGCAGACCCAGGTCCTCGCGCGCTTCATCGCGCGGAGCGCCTTCGCGAACGGGATCTATCCGCTCAATCGCTTCACGCGGTTCGAGTACGGGATGAATTTCCAGAACGTCGATCGCTCGCTGATGTACATCAGTCAGGGGATCGACTTCAACGTCGGGCTCTCCACCGGGTTCTATCTCGACTCGATCGTCGGCGCCGGTTCGCTCAATTACGTCACCCCCTTCGTCGCCTGGGTGCAGGACAACGCGATCTTCGGACCGGCCGGCGCGATCTACGGGCATCGCTACCGCCTCTCGGCGGATCGCCAGATGGGGAATGTGCAGTGGTCCAACTTCGGGGTCGACCTGCGTCGCTACGATCCGCTCGTCTTCAGTCTCCTGACGGTCGCGACGCGGTTCTCCGCGAACCTCGCGGTCGGCCGCGACGAGTTGGAGTTCCCGAAGTTCATCGGCCGACCCGACTTCATCCGCGGCTACGATCGAGAGCTGTATGCCGGGGATTGTTCCACCTCCGCGTCCGACCCGAATCTCTGCGGCGCCACGCAACTGCTCGGCAGTCGCGTCGCCTTCGCGAATGTGGAGCTGCGCTTTCCGCTCGTGCGACGCTTCGTCCTCGGCTTATTGCCGATCTCCCTCCCCCCAGTGGACGGCCTCTTCTTCTACGACATGGGGATGGCGTGGTCGAAGGACCAGACCGTCTCACTCCGTCGCCCGGCGAACTACGATTTCGTCACGCAGCGCTACCCGCTGAGCAGCTACGGCTTCGGGATCCGGATGAACCTCTTCAACATCGCGTTGATCCGGTGGGACTACTCCATCCCGCGCGACGGGACCTTCCGGAACGGCTACTGGTTCTGGACGCTGGGCCAGTCGTTCTGAGGATGCCCAGCCGCCACCCGGGGCGCGCGCTCCGCGCGGCGCTCCGCGCGGGGATCGTGGCGGCCTGGTGCGTCACCGTGGGGTGCGACGGTGCTCCGCCGGCGCCGAGCGCCGTGCTGCGTGGCGCCGGCCTCGATGCCGTCTTGATCCGTCTCCCAGCGGAGGGAGGGATCGTCGCCGCCTACTCGGCCGATGCCGACAGCATCCTCTGGCGCTCGCGGATGCCGGCCCCCCCGCTCACCGCCGTGCTGGGGTTCGACGAGTTCAGCGGCCTCCTCCTCGCGCGGGACACCGCGGGCCACACCATCAGCATCGACCTGCGGCTGGGATCGGTCGACCGACTCGGCATGTCGGCCCTCCGAGGGGAGGTGCGCAGTGAGGGGGCGGCGGTCTTCGGTCAGGACAGCGCGGGTCGCGTCGTCCGCGTGACCCCGGTGGCGACGTGGAGCTGGGCCCCGCCGGAGCCCGCACGCCATCTCGTCCCCCTGCCCGATGGCGCCCTCCTCGTGGTGTCGGAGATCCCCGGCGGGACCGCGATCCGTCGCCTGATCCCACCAGAGACCCGCGTCACCGACAGCACCGAGCTCCCGACCTCGCGCGGCGTGCTCCGCACCGCCGCGGGGGATCGGCTCTGGGTGCTGACCGACGGCGAGGTGCTCGCGCTCCGCACGCGTGATCTCACCCCCGCCCTCGCCATCCCTCTGGGCGATCCCGTGAGCGCGATCGAGTCCACACCGAGTGGCGACCGCCTCTTCTTGGCCTCGGACCGCGATGCGCTGCGGGTGATCGATCGCTTCGCCGAGCGCGAACAGGGGCGCGTCTCCCTGCCGGCGCCGGCGACGGCGCTGCGCATGGATCCGGACGGGGCGTACCTGCTGGTGCGCACCGAGGATCCTGCGGGGATCCATGTGGTCGCGATTGGGACGATGCGCGTGGTCGCCACCGTCCCTGGGGAGTGGCGCGACGATCTCCCCGCGGTCACACCGCAGGGGCAGGTGATCGTCGCGCGCGATGGGGCGATCGTGATCCTCGATATCGTGACCGGGCGTGAGGTACGACGGATCCCCGGTGGCGCCACCGACCGATGGCAACTCCTCCGCTGGAATGGGTTCCGCCCACGCGCGGCCGGTCTGGATCGCCCGGTGGAGTTCGAGGAGGCGGATTCGGCGGTGGAGGCGGCCGCGGCGGCGGTCCCAGCGATGGCGGATGCGCCGACCTCGGCTCCGGCAGCCAGCACCACGAGCTGGACCCTCTCCTTCGCCACGGTGGTCGACCAGGGCCGCGCGCGCGAGATGGCGCGAGCGATCGTCGTCGAGGGACGCACCGCCCGGGTGGTGATCGGGGACCGTGAGGGCACGCCGATCTACCGCGTGCTCCTCGGCCCCTACCCCACCCGCGATGGCGCGGAGCGAGCGGGGATGCTCTCCGGGCGTGCGTACTGGGTCTTCGAGGGCACGCCATGATCCCAGCCCCCCTGCCCCCCGAGACCTGGGTGGCCGAGGGAGCGCGAGTCGCAGAGCGGGTCATTGGGGTGAGCGCCGTCGTGATCGTGGGGCGCGAGCCGGAGGTGACGGCGCTCGTGGCACGCGGGATCGCCGACGTGGCGAGCGGTGAGCGCGCCGTCGCGATCGCCGACCTGATCGGTGGCATCCCGACCCTCACCGTCCCGCGTGAGGTGCCGGGACTCCGCGAATGTTTTCGTGACGGGGATCCCGTCTCTGGCACCGCCCAGCCCCTCGAGGATCAGCCGCGGGTCTTCGTCCTCCCGCAGGGAGCGGCACGCCTCGACGCCTACTCGCTGGCCGGGCATCCGCGGTGGGGACCGCTCATCGCCGGCTTCCGGCGCACGGAGGGCCTGCTGCTCATCGTCGCCCTCGCAGGCACCGATGGTCTCGACACCCTGATCGCGGTGACCGATGGCGTGGTGGCGGTCGATCTGCCGCCGGTGCTCATACGGCAGTTTCCCCTCGTGGCGACCGTCGATCGCCCCGAGGAGCTCCCCCCGATCGTGGTGAGTGAGGCGTCGCGAGCGCGCCTCGAGGAGCGCCAGCTCGCGGCGGCGACCGGCCCCGACCCCGAGGCGCCGCCCCCCCCCTCGCGGTGGGCCGCCCTCTCGCCGACTGGGCACCCACGCACCGCCGCGATGGTCGTGATCGGGATGACCGCGCTGGTGATCGGCGCGCTCTGGTCCGTGCGCGGGCCGGGCGTCGCCCTGCGCGAGCACCTCCGCGTCACCCCGACGGCCGCATCCCCCGTGGACGGCCTCGCGCTGGCAGACACCACCCCGCCCCCCGTCATCCCCGTCGACACCATCACCCTCGGGCCCGTTGTCAACCCTCAGGACTCGATCGCCGCCGCGGATTTCACCGTGCAACTCGTAGCGGCGAACAGCGTGGCGGGTGCAAATTCCTCTCTCGTTCGGCGCAGTGGATCCTCACTCCCCGCCGCGACGATCGCCCCGGTCCAACTCGACATGGATGGGCGCACGTGGTACCGCGCCCTGGTCGGTGCGTGGCGGGACCGGACGGAGGCGGAACGCTTCCTCGAGGGCTTGCGGCGCGACGGGACGGTGGCGGCGGAGTCGGGGCGGGTCCTGCGCGCACCCTATGCGTTGCAACTCGCGGAAGGAATGGCTGCTGCCGAGGTCCCTGCCGCGCTCGCGCGCTGGTCGTCTCTCGGCGTCGCAGCCTACGCGCTGGCGCAGGATGATGGACGGGTCCGCCTCCTGGCGGGTGCCTTCGAGACTCCAGGCCAGGCGGCGGTGCTGGCGGTGTCGCTTCGCGATGCCGGTATCCCCCCCGTCGTGGTCTTCCGAATCGGGAGAATGTTCTAAGTGCGGTTGACCAAGCTCGAGTTGCACGGTTTCAAGTCGTTCGCTGACCCCACGGTCCTCACCTTCGACCGGGGGGTCACGGCGATCGTCGGCCCCAACGGCTGCGGCAAATCCAATGTGTCCGATGCGGTGCGCTGGGTGCTCGGGGAACAGCGCGCCCGTCTCCTCCGTGGCGCCAAGATGGAAGAGGTCATCTTCCAAGGCTCCTCGGCGCGGCGCGCGGTCAACATCGCCGAAGTCTCACTGCACTTCGAGAACGAGGAGGGGATCCTCCCGGTCCCATTCAAGGAAGTCGTGATCACGCGCCGCCTCTCGCGGTCGGGCGACAGCGATTACTTCCTGAATCGAGCCCCCTGCCGTCTGCGCGACATCCATGATCTCCTGCGCGGCACCGGACTCGGCGCTGACACCGGCGTGGTGATCGAGAGCAAGATGATCGACCTCCTCCTCTCGGATCGCCCCGATGACCGGCGCGAGCTCTTCGAGGAGGCGGCGGGGGTCGGGCTCTATCGCGATCGGCGTCGGAGCACCGAGCGGCAACTCGAGGCGACCTCGAACGACCTCACGCGCATCGACGACCTGATGAGCGAGGTGCAGACGCAGGTGCGCTCCCTGCTCCGGCAGCGCAAGCGAGCGGAGCGACACGCGGAGATCACCACCCGTCGCTTCGCCGTGGACCTCACCCTCGCCTCGCGCGAGATGAGTGCGTGGCATGAGGAGCTGACGGGGATCGAGTCGCGGCTCGGCTCGCTGCGTGATGGCGTGCCCGCCACCCAGGAGCAGGTGCGCGTCGCCGAGGCCGCGCGCGATGCGGCGCATGCGGCGCGGGCCGCAGCGGAGACCACGCGCCAAGAGCGGGCGACCGTCGGCGCGACCGCACGGCAGGCGGTGCTCGAGCTGCAGCAGCAGCTCGCCGTCGCCGAGGAGCGGCACCGCAACGCCCTCTCGCGGCGCGAACGCACGGTACAGGAGCGCGATGAAGGGGTCGCGTTCGGCGATCGGATGCGTGGCGAGTTCGAAGCCGCGCAGGCCGATGAGACGCAGTGCGCTGAGGCGCTCACCGCCGCGGCAGCCCTGCTGCAGGAGCGCCTGGCAGCCGAGGAACAGAGCCGTGCCGCCGTGATGGCGGCACGGACCGCGACCGACGAGGCGGATCGTGGCGCCCAGGCGCTCCGCGACAACGTGCGACGGCTCGAACTGGAGCGAGAGACGGCGGAGCGTGAGCTCGCCGAGGTCGCGCAGCGCACCGAGGCGCTCCGCACCGAGCATGAGGCACTCAGTGCACGTCTCGCCCTCGCCGATCGCGAGCTGCAGGCGGCGGACGATGTGTTGGCGGCCGCACGGGAGCAGGCCGCCCTCGCCGAGAACGCCCTCGATCAGGCCCGCGCCACGGCGCGCACCGCCCGCGACCGCGAAGCCGCCGCCCGCGCCGATGTGCGACGCGTGGAGGAGGAGCACACCGCCCACACCGGGCGCCTCGCCGCCCTCGAAGGGCTCGAGCGGGAACGCGTGGGGCTCGCCCCCGCCGCCGCCAAGCTCCTCCGCGAGCGGGAGCGCTTCGGCGCCGAAGCCATCCTCGGCCCCCTCTCCGACTTCATCGGGGCAGACACCGCGGTCGCGGCGCAGGTCGAGCGCTTCCTCGGGCCTACCGTGCACGCGGTCGTGGTACGTGATCGCGCCGCCGCGGAATCCATTCGCCGTTGGCACGCGGAGACCAATCCCGGGGCCCTGCTCCTCCTCCCCCTCGATTCGCTCGCTGGCGTGGCCGACGTCGACCCCGAGGATCTCGGCGCACGGGTGCGCTCGGAGGGCGCCGCCGGGCGCTGGGTTCGCGCGCTGCTCGGGCATGTGAAGGCTGTCGCCGATGGGAGCGCCTTCGTCGATGCCCGCGGGGCGATGTGGTTGCCGGCGAAGGAGTCGGGTGCGGGGCCGCTCCGTCGGCGCGCCGAGCTCGAGGAACTCCGCGCGCAGCTCGGGAGCATCGAGACGCGTCGTGCCGCGGTGCAAGCGGCGGCGCAGCAGGTGCACGACGAGGTCGTCCAGGCGGAGGCGGCCGCGGCGGCCGCGGCGGATGCGGCGGCGGCCGCCCAACAGGCCTCGGCACAGGCGGCGCAGGTGCGCAACGAGCGCGATCGCGTACGCGACCGCGCGGCCCGTGAGCTTGCGGACGCCGTGGCGCTCTCGGAGAAGCTCGCGGGCCGGCACACGGAGCTCGGCGATCGGGTGACCACCGGGATCTCGGCGCAGGAGGAGCTCGCCCAACGCCTCGTCGTCGCGGAGCAGACCTCCGTCTCGGCGCGCGGGCTGTTGACGACCGCCGAGCGAGCCCAGGACGAATCGCGCGAGGCGCGCGCAGCGCAGCAGGTGGCCCACGCACAGGCCGAGGCCCGTCGGCAGGTGGCGACGGAGCGCCGCGAGCGCATCGATCGCGAGCGCACCACCGCCGCCCAGCGCCTCGCCACCCTCGAGCAGGAACTCGCGACCCTGATGCAGGAGGACGGCGCGCTCGAGGAGCAGATGACCGTCTGGGGCCACGAGATCGCGAGCCGGCGCGCCGTGCTGCAGGAGGCGGAAGCGACCCTCGCCGCGGCGGAGGAGGGCGTTCGTGTCGCCGACACCGGCCTCGCCGACGCAGAGGTGGCGCTGACGCAGGCGCGGCGCGAGGCAGAGGAGGGGGCGCAATCGCTGCACGTGGCCGAACTCCGGTTCGCCGAGCTCTCCGGCAAGCGGACCGCCATCAGGGAGCGGCTCGAGACCGAGTGGCGCCGTCCGCTCGAGGAGCTCCTCGCGAGCTACGACGCAGTCGAGCTGGAGGATGAGCCCCTGCGCGCCGAGGCCGACGAGCTCCGCCGTCAGCTCGAGCAGCTCGGTCCGGTGAATCCGCTCGCCATCGAGGAGCATGAGGAGGAGACGCGTCGCCTGGAGTTCCTCACCACGCAGCGCACCGACCTCTCCGAGGCGCAGGCCAAGCTGCATGCGGCGATCAAGGAGATCGACGTCACCGCCCGTGAGATGTTCCTCACGACCTTCGCGGAGGTCCGGACCCATTTCCGCGAGATCTTCATGACGCTCTTCGGGGGTGGCGAGTGCGACCTGCGACTCGAGAACCCCGATGCGCCGCTCGACTGTGACATCGAGATCCACGCGAGCCCGCGCGGGAAGCGGACCCAGCGGATCAACCTCCTCTCGAGCGGGGAACGTGCCCTGGTGGCCCTCTCCCTGCTCTTCGGCATCTTCCTCACCAAGCCGAGCCCCTTCTGCTTGTTGGACGAAGTCGACGCCCCCTTGGACGACCAGAACATCGGCCGGTTCGTCAAGATGCTGAATCAGTTCAAGCAGCGGACGCAGTTCATCGTGATCACGCACAACCCGCGGACCACGACGGAGGCGGCCGA
>JBEGVM010000007.1:0-5956 GCA_041178365.1 Gemmatimonadota bacterium
AACGCACTCACTCCGAACTGGAGATCGAGGAAGAGCCAGACGGTGAAGTGCAGCACGACGGTGAGGAAGGCGGAGAGCCCGAGCGTGCGACGAAAGCGGGCGAGCCAGTTCCACCCGCTGAGCCCACGGAGCGGGGAGATGGTGAGGGAGGCGAAGAGGAGATAGATCGTCCACTCCCCGAGCAGGTGTTCCCCCGCCTTCACGGGATCGGTGCCGAGGAGGCGCGTCCCCCAGAAGAGATCGGTGAGGAGGACCGTGACGATCCCGAAGACGATGAGCGGGGGCGCGAGCGTCACCACGAGGGCGGTCCCACGCGGCGCCTGCGTGAGCCCGAGCCAGGGGCGACCCCCCATCAGTAGTTCTTTCGGAGATCCATCCCCGCATACAGCGAGCCGACCTGGTCAGCGTAGCCGTTGAACGGCAGCGTCGGAATACGACGGAAGCTCCCGATGCGGCGCTCCGTGGCCTGACTCCAGCGCGGGTGATCGACGGCGGGATTCACATTCGCGTAGAACCCATACTCCGAGGGAATCGCCTGCATCCACGAGCTGCGCGGCATCCGCTCCACGAGCCGGATCCGCACGATGCTCTTGATCCCCTTGAAGCCGTACTTCCACGGTACCACGAGCCGGAGCGGCGCCCCATTCTGCGGCGGAAGTTCGCGGCCGTAGACGCCGGTGGCCAGCAAGGTCAGGGGATGCTGCGCCTCGTCGAGCCGGAGTCCTTCGACATAGGGCCAATCGAGGACCGGATAGCGCTGCCCCGGCATCTGTTTGGGATCCATGAGCGTCGTGAACTCCACGAACGCCGCTTTGGAGGTCGGCTTGGCGCGCTTGAGCACATCGGCGAGCATGACCCCGCGCCACGGGATCACCATCGACCATCCCTCGACGCAGCGCATGCGGTAGATGCGATCCTCCACCACCGATGGCTTGAGGAAGTCCTCGAGGGCGTAGTTCCCCGGCTTCTCCACCAGACCGTCGACACGCACCGTCCACGGCTTGGTCCGGAACTCCTGCGCTTGCTCCGCCGGATCCTCCTTCCCCGTGCCGAACTCGTAGAAGTTGTTGTACCCCGTCACATCCTCCCACGAGGTCGGTGAGTCGCCGGGCTGCAGGCCGTAGGGCTTCCCCACTGCCTTGGGTTGGGCCTGCCCCGAGGGGGTGAGGGCCTTGAGCGAGCCGGTGCCGACGAGGCCCGCGCCGATGAGACCGGCCGCGGCGAGAAAGCGACGGCGGTCGAGATACATCCCTTCCGGGGTGATCTCGCTCGAGGGAGGGAGGGGAGTGCGCATGGTCAATGTATGGTCGGTCGGAGGGAATGGTTCCAGCGGGGTGGCGGCGCGTGGCACCCCGAGCCATCCTCCGACGTTCATCCGGCAGCGGCGGGTCCCCCCACCGATCCCCCCTCCTCCTCGAATCCTACCGACCCATGGCCAAGACGCCGCAGAACTATTCCAATCACGCGATGAAGCAGCCCCTCTGGCACTACGTCGCCTTCCCCGCCGCCACGGTCTTCCTCGCCTTTGCGATCTCGATGGCGGTGCGCTCGGGGTCGGTCGTCCGCGGGGCGATATTCGTCCTCTTCGGTGCCGGCGCCGTCGCCACGGTCTGGGCGTCGCGCACGATGGCGCTCACCCTGCAGAACCGGATCATCCGGCTCGAGATGCGGCTCCGTCTGAAGGAGGTGCTCCCTGCCCCGCTCGCCGAGCGGGCACAGGCGCTGACCCTCGGGCAGATGATCGCGCTCCGCTTCGCGAGCGACGCCGAGCTCCCGGGATTGGTGGAGCGGGTCCTCAAGGGCGAGCTCACCGACAGGAAGGCGATCAAGCAGGCGGTGACGGCCTGGCAGGCCGACGACCTGCGCGCGTAAGGGTTACGTCGGCAGCAGGCTCTGCTGCCACGAGTCGCGCACGGGCTGCTCGAAACGCGCTCGGAAATCCCCGACGCTCGTGACGGTGGTATCAAAGACCATGGTATCACCGTCCACGTCGCCATCGATCGCCATCTCCGTGAACTGCGGGCGGGTGCACCCGAGCACCAGCCCGCTCGGGCCGCGGAAGTAGACCATCCCGCCCCCCACCATCGAGGTGCCGATCCCGTCCTCGATCCCCTGCAGCACGCGGAAGAGTCCATCGATCGAGCACCCCGAGGCCCCGGTCGCGCGCTCATCGACCCCGACCACCAGGAAGTGCTCCTCACGAAAGTCGCGCGCGCTCGAGAGCGGTGTACCATGCGCCGCCCAGGTCAACAGATAGGCGTCGACCGCCGCGAGGAGGCGTGGGGTGTCCACGTCGTCGAGTGGGGCGCCAGCCGCGAAGACCCAGCAGCGAGCGTCATCTGGGAGTTGATCGAACGGAATGAGAGGCATGTGAGAAATCTACGAGCGCCCGAGCTCGAATCGGAGGGCGTCCTCGAGGGTGCGATGCAGGAAGGAGAACCCTGACGCCTCGAGCGCCGACGGCCGCACCCGCTGACTCGCGAGCACCGTCCCCTCCGCCATCTCGCCGAAGATGGCCCGCAATGCGATCGCCGGCACCGGCGCGATGGTCGGCCGGCGGAGCACATGCCCGAGCGTCTTGGTGAACTCGCGGTTGGTCACCGGCGTCGGGGACACCGCGTTCGCCACCCCCGAAAGGGACGGCGTCTGGATCGCATGATGGATCGCCCCGATGAGATCCTCGCGCGAGATCCAGCTCATCCACTGGCGCCCACTTCCGAGCACCCCCCCCACCCCGAGCTGGAAGGGGAGCAACATCTTGCCGAGCGCGCCCCCACCGGCGGCGAGCACGATCCCGATACGGAGATGCACCACCCGCACACCGGCCTCACGCGCCGGCGCCGTCGCCGCTTCCCATTGCTTCCCGACCTCGGCCAAGAAGTCCTCCCCGAGCGCACTCGATTCGTCGAGCCACTCCTCGCCGCGCACCCCGTAGATCCCGATCGCCGAGGCGGAGACCAACACCTCCGGCTTCCGTGGCATCTTCGCGATCGACTCCGCGATCAGTCGCGTCCCCTGGATGCGCGAGTCGACGATCGCTCGGCGGCGCGACGGGGTCCATCGCGCGCCGACATTCTCCCCGGCGAGATGCACCACCGCATCGACCCCATCGAGCGCCGCGACGTCGAGCTGCCCGCGCGCGGGATCCCACCGCATCGCACTCGAGTGGCCACGCCCGATCGACCGCACCGTATGGCCCCCGGTCGTGAGGAAGGAGCCGAGCGCCGATCCCACCATCCCACTCGCGCCGGTGATGGCGATGGTGCGCGGCCCACGCGCCGCGAAGCGCGCATGGCGATCGAGATCCTGGCGCGTGAGGGCATGCCGCCACTGCAGCAGCCGCGCGAGCTCGGCCCGCGTGTACCACCCCGCGACCATCCCACCGAACGGAGGGAGGGGGAGCTCGAAGGTGATCCGGTCGTCGAGCACGGAGGAGGACTCGCTCACCGGCTCCATCCGGTGCACGTGCTCCCAGCTTCGGAACGGTCCACGGATCTGGATGTCTCGGAACTCCTCGCCCGCCTTGTACCCCACATGCCCGAGGGTCCAGGGGATCGAGATCGGACCGAGGGGGAGCGCGATCGTCACGCGCGCCCCGTCGCGGATCCCCCCCTCACGATGCCGCAGCTCCACCGGCATCCACGCCGGCGTCAGCCGATCGAATGCCCCCGACCGCTCATGCCACTCGAAGAGCGCCCGCGCCGAGACCGGCATGGTGGATCGTTGATGTACGTCAGTCACCTGTCCCCTGACCCCTGTTCCCTGGTCCCTGCCCCTTTACCAATCATCCCGGTCATCGACTCTCCGCCAGAGATACCAGCTCGCCACTGTCCGATACGGCGCCCACTTGGCCCCGATCTTCGCCAACCGCTCCGGCGAGGGCTGGGTGCGCAATCCGTACAACACCTTCACCCCACGCTGCAGCGCGATGTCGAGCGCCGGGAGCACATCGGGCCGCCCCAACCGGAACATCAACACCATCTGCGCTGTCCATTCCCCGATCCCACGGATCGAAGTCAGCGTATCGATCACCTCGTCATCCGGCATCGCATCGATCTTCTCCAACGGGAGCCGCTTGGCCACGAGCTGCTCGGCGAGCCCTTTCATGTACTCGACCTTCCGTCCGCTCAGTCCTACCCCACGCAACGCCTCATCGGGCGTCGCGAGGAGCTGCCGCGGGGTCGGCGCCTTCCCGCGGTAGAGCCCGAGCATCCGCCCATAGACCGTCGCGGCGGCCGCCCCTGAGACCTGCTGATACACGATGGAACGCGCGACATGGTCGAAGTGGGTCCCGTCGGCCTTCACCTCCCACCCGCAGGGGCCGGCACGGTCGATCCAGGCCCCGAGGACAGGGTCGACGGCGCGGAGGTGGGCGATCGCCTTGGTTTGACGCGGTGGCATGACGCGAAGCTACTTTGGAGGATGCGCATCACCAAAGTCGGGATCATCGGCGCCGGCGCGATGGGGGCCGGCATCGCCGCCCTGGCCGCCTCGGCCGGCCTCCCCGTGGTCCTTCTGGACATCCCCGGCGCGGACGACCCCGCGCACCCCGATCGCTCCAAGCCGGCGCGTGACGCCCTCGCGCGCCTCATCAAGGCCAAGCCCGCGGCCTTCATGGAGGCGAGTGCGGCCAAGCGGATCACCACCGGGAACACCGCCGATCATCTCGGCCTCCTCGCCGACTGTAGCTGGATCTGCGAGGCGATCATCGAGCAGCCGGCGCCCAAGCAGGCGCTCTTCGCCCAGCTCGAGACAATCGCCCCTGAGGCCATCGTGACCTCGAACACTTCAGGGATCCCGATGGCGATCCTCCTCGAGGGCCGCACCGCGCGCTTCCGCTCGCAGTTCCTCGGCACGCACTACTTCAATCCGCCGCGCTACATGCATCTCCTCGAGCTCATCCCGACGCCGGAGACGGCGCCGGCGGTGCTCGAGACCATGCGCGCGTTCCAAGAACGGATCCTCGGCAAGGGGATCGTCGTCGCCAAGGATGTCCCAGGCTTCGTCGCGAATCGGCTCGGTGTGCACGGGATGGTCGTCGCCGGACGCCTCATGGTGCAGCATGACCTCACCATCCCGCAGGTCGACACGCTGACGGGGCAACTGATCGGACGCGCGAAGAGCGCGACCTTCCGCACCGGCGATCTCTCAGGCCTCGACGTGCTCGTGCATGTGACCGCGGGGCTCTCGCAGACCACCGGTGAGGATCTCGCGCTCGAGCCCTTCGTCCACGCGCTCGTGAACAGTGGCCGCTTGGGCGACAAGACCAAGGCCGGCTTCTACAGGAAGGAGGGGAAGGCCACCCTCGCGCTCGATTGGAAGACGCTCGAGTATCACCCGACGGAGCGCTTCACGACCCCCGAGATCGCGGCGCTGATGAAGCGGCCGGTGCATGAGCGACTGGCTCAGGTCACCGCGCTTCCTGGTCCGCTCGGCGCCTTCCTGCGCGACCTGCTCGTCGCCCAGTGCCACTACGCGCTCTCGTTGGCGCCCACGCTCGCCTACGACGTCGCGGCGATCGACCGCGCGATGGAGTGGGGCTATGGCTGGGAGATCGGCCCCTTCCGCGCCATGGATGCGATCGGACTCGACTGGTTACGCACCGCCTTCAGCGACGCTGGTCGCGAGATCCCGCCATTGCTCGCGCAGACTCCCGATGCGTTCTACGCGATGACCGATGCGGGCGAGACGATTCCCTCGCTCGACGCCGCGGCGCGCATCGCCGTGCCATCGATCCCCGGCCAGCTCTCCCTCGCGGCGCAGCGGCGCCAAGGGCATGTCCTCCGCGAGAACGCCGAGGCGCGGGTGCTCGACCTCGGCGATGGCGTACTCGGTCTCGAGTTCTGCGGGAAGATGAACACCCTCGGGCCCGGCGTCATGGATCTCGTGGCCTACACGCTCGAGACCGCGGCATCGGGGCCGTGGCATGGCGTGGTGATCGGGAACGAGGATCCGC
>JBEGVM010000008.1:0-3828 GCA_041178365.1 Gemmatimonadota bacterium
CTGCTGGCCTCCGCAGGGCCCGCGCCGGCGTCGCGAACCACCGCCGATCCCGTCCCCGTCGCCTACGATGCCCCCTGTCACCTGCAACATGCGCAGCGCGTGGTGGACCCGCCGCTCGCCGTCCTCCGCGCCGCCTCGCAGATCCGGCTCGTTCCCCTCACCGACAGTGATCAATGCTGTGGGAGCGCCGGGATCTTCAACCTGATCCAACCCGACGTGGCGACCCGTGTGCTCGCTCCCAAGCTCGCGCGCATCACCGAGTCAGGGGCGCAGATCGTGGCCACAGGGAATCCCGGCTGTCTGATGCAGATCGGCGGCGGGTTGGTCCTGGCGGGCTCGACCGTCACCGCGCGGCACCCGGTGGAGCTCCTCGACGAGGCCTACGGCACGGATGCGCCCTACGGTCGTGGGGGAACAGGGCGTTAGGATTCGCGTCATGGACGTGCCGGTGCTCTGCTTTGAATGTGAAGGGGTGCTCGTGGAGACCGCGCCGGCCCGCCGGGCAGCGCTCGCCACCGCGCTCGCCGCCGAGGGGCTGACACTCGATGAGGCCACCTGGGTCCAGGTGCGAGGCTTGGCCGTTGAGCCTGGTATCGAGCGCGCGCGCCGACACCTCGGCGCTCCCGAGGACCCTACCGCGATCACCATCGGCACGCTGCGCGCGGAACAGGCCTTCGCCGATCGGATCGCCCGCGGGATCACCGTGGCGCCGGATCTGCTCCCGACCCTCGAGCGCCTCTCCGCCGTCGCACGCCTCGCGATCGTGAGCCGTGCATCCCGTCGAGAAGTCGAGGTGCTGCTCGAGCGCGCCGGATGCGCGGGGCTCTTCCGCCCGATCGTCGGGAGCGATGATGTCCTGTCCGGAGCCTCCTCCCCTGCCCCGTGGATGCGGGCGATCGAACAGACCCGCGCCCTCTTTCCCAGTCAACAGCTCCGGCCCTTCGTCATCACCGACGCGGTGGAGACCGCGCAGGCAGCGCGCCGCGCCGGACTCGGGGTCATCCTGATCGGGGCGATGCCCGCTCACGATGCCGTGGAAGCCGATGTCTGGATGGACACCCTCGCTGACCTTACCCCTGATCGCGTTCGCACGCTGCGGCCCTCGCCCTCCGGAGACCTCCCCTGATGTCTCGATTCCTCATGGAGCGGAGCGATCGCCTCCGCATGACCGTTGCGGGGCCACAGGCCAAGGCCGCGCTGAATGGACTGCTGACCAACGAGGTGACCGCACTGACCGAGGGAGCGGGCCAATATGCGGCCGCCCTCACGGCGAAGGGCCGAGTGATCGCGCTCTGTCGGGTGATGGATCGAGGGGACGATCTCCTCGTCGATACCGATGCCGCCGCTGGCGATGGTTTCGTCGCGATGATCACGAAGTACGTGAACCCGCGACTGGCACGCTACGCGGTGATCACCGAGTCCACGGGATGCTTGGGCATTCGTGGCGAAGGCGCCGCAGTCGCGCTCGCCGCGTGGAGTGGATCGGAGGGGGCCCTCCTCGATGCGCTCCCACCGCTCGGTGGATGCTGGGTCACGTTCGGGGATCATCGCCTCTGGGTGACACGCACGCGCGATACCATGACCCCAGGATTCGATTGCATCGGTACGCGTGAGGCGATCGATACCCTGCGGACCACGCTCATGGCCGCCGGATGGCCGATGGCATCAGCGTCGGAGATGCTGCGCGAACGCATCGAGGCCGGTGTGCCGGCGTGGGGCATCGAGATGACCGATGAGACGCTCGCGCAGGAGGCGTGCCTCGACACCCTCGGCGCGATCCACTTCGCCAAGGGGTGCTACACGGGCCAAGAGGTGGTGGCGCGCATCCACTTCCGCGGCCATGTGAATCGGCTCCTGCGCTGGATCGAGTCTCCCACCCCGCTCCCTGTGGGGGCGACCCTCGTGAATGCGGAGGGCACGGAGGTGGGTGCTGTGCGCTCGAGCGTCGCACGCGAGCGGGGCGATGCCATCGGGATCGCGATGGTGCGGCGCGAGGTGACGGATGGGACCGAAGTCTCGGTGCGTGACGTCACTGAGGGAACGGCCTCTCGCGCGACGGTGCGCGAGATCCGCGTCGGGTGATCACCGCCGCGGGAGCCGCGTGGGGACAAACAACGAACGCGCGACCCGATTGGGTCGCGCGTTCGTCACTGCGTCGCGAGACGACTTACTTCGCGGGCGCGGCAGCCGGCGCGGCCGCAGCGGCCGAGTCGGTCATGGCCGGAGCGGCCGAGTCGGTCATGGCCGGAGCGACGGTGGTCGAGTCAGCAGCCGGAGCGGCCTCCTCGGTCTTGGCGCCACCGCAGGCGGCGAGGGCGAAGATCGACGCAACGAGAACGATACGCTTCATGGGACAGGTCTCTCTTGGATGGGGTGATGCGTCGTCCCGCGAGACATTCGCGTTCAGACACATGGCCTATAATCATATTATAAGCCACAGATTCCGTCAACAGCTTGAAACAGCCAACCCGTTAGATGACAACAAGTTGACCTGCTTCACTTGTCAGGACGACCGAGGGTCCGGATGGGTCACCAGAAATACTTGTGATCGTTTATTTGCATAACCTGTTGTCAGGAAATAACTTACCTCATTATGGAATCCGCACAGGTCATCCGCGGCGCCTGTCCGCACGACTGCCCCGACGCCTGCGCCACCCTCGTGACGGTCGAGGCCGGTCGAGCCACTCGGATCCAGGGCGATCCCGCCCACCCCGTTACCCAGGGGTTCCTCTGCACCAAGGTCAATCGCTATCTCGAGCGCACCTACCACGCCGAGCGTGTGCTCACACCGCTGCGTCGCGTGGGCGCCAAGGGACCGGGTGCGCGGTTCGAACCCGCGACATGGGATGAGGCCCTTGATGCGATCGCGGCACGCCTGAACGCGATCCGCACCTCGCCTGACGGCCCACAGGCGATCCTCCCCTATTCGTATGCGGGCACGATGGGCTTGCTGCAGGGCGAGTCGATGGATCGTCGCTTCTTCCATGGGATCGGCGCCTCCTTGTTGGATCGCACCATCTGTGCGACGGCAGGGATGATGGGGATGCGGATGACGATCGGCGCGAGCATCGGGACCGATATGGAGACGATCCCGGCGAGCGACCTGATCCTCCTCTGGGGGACGAACACCCTCACCTCGAATCCGCATCTCTGGCCCTTCGTGCTGCAGGCGCGCGAACGCGGCGCCCCGGTGATCTGCATCGATCCCATCCGCACCCGCACCGCGGAGCAGTGCGATGAGTGGATCGGGATCCGCCCCGGCACCGATGCCGCGCTCGCGCTTGGGATCATGTATGTGCTCTTCGCTGAGGGGCTGCAGGACGACGCGTATATCGCGGCACACACACTCGGCGTCGACGCGTTGCGTGAGCGCGTGCGCGAGTATCCGCCGGAGCGGGTCGCGGAGATCACGGGGATCCCCGCCGAGCGGATCGTCACGCTCGCACAGCAATATGGCCAGGCGCGTGCCGCGTTCATCCGCATCAACTATGGGTTGCAGCGACATGCGGGCGGGGCGATGGCGGTGCGCACGATCGCCTGTCTCCCGGCGGTCACCGGACAGTGGCGGCAGGCCGGCGGCGGGGTGCAGCTCTCCTCGAGTGCGAACTTCGCCTTCAATAAGGGGGCGCTGCAGCGACCGGACCTGATCCCGCCGGGGACGCGCACGATCAACATGTCGTTGCTTGGGCAGGCACTCACCGCGCCTGATGCCGGCGTGGGTGGTCCCCCGGTCCGTGCACTCGTCGTCTACAACTCGAACCCTGCCGCGATCGCACCCGATCATCTCACGGTGACCCGTGGCCTCCGGCGCGACGATCTCTTCACCGT
>JBEGVM010000009.1:0-8270 GCA_041178365.1 Gemmatimonadota bacterium
GAGGAAGAGATCCTCACGCCCATCCCCATCAAAGTCGGCGACCGCGACCCCATGCGCCGGGGCCCACTGCGCCATCGCCGGCAAAGGACGGGCCTCGAAGCGCCCGCCGCGGTTCATAAGAACGAGGTGATCGTGGGTCGTCGAGCCGATCCGGGCGATGCGCACCGAGTCAGGACCGAGCACCTGTGCCGCAGACGCCTCGGCGAACTCCCCATGCGTCGCGAAGCGCCGACGCACCGCAGGGATCGCCGCGCCGAGGCGCGCGAATGACTCGAGCGGCATCTCGCGCCCCGTGACCGAATCCGCTCGAGCGAACAGCAATCCCGGCCCCGCGTCGCCGAATGGACCGGTGATCAGCAGATGCGGTCGCTCAGGGGTGGCTCCCCACGGCAGGTTGCGCCCCCAACTCGTGACGACGAGATCGAGACGTCCATCGCCGTCGAAGTCCCCAGCCGCGAGCCCATTCCAGCGACTGCGGATCGCATCGAGCCCAAGGGACGTCGTGACGTCGCGAAAGCGTCCCGCAACGTTCTCCAGCACCCGCACCGGCCCGAACTCCACCGCGACGACGAGATCGGGACGATGATCGCCGACCACATCGACCAGCAGCGCCGACGAGATGAGCCCGAGCGTGCGCAGGGCCGACGCATTGATGGTGTCAGCGGCGAAGCCCCCGCCGGGGCCACCACGCAGGAGCTGCGATGGAGCCGGGATGGGCCACGCCCCACCGATGACCCGCGGCGCGACGAAGAGATCGAGCCACCCATCGCCATCGACATCGGCGCCGGCGAGTGCCCCGACACTCGCGGTATCGCCCCCACGAATCACCTCGGTGGTGTTCGGCGCACCGCCTCGCGTGGCGAACCGCACCACCGAAGGACGGGCCAGCGCCTCCTCCATGGAGGACGCCTCATAGTTGGACTGTCCCACCACGAGATCCATCCCACCCTTGGCACTCGGCCAGGGCAGGATCGTCGTGAGATCGCCGGCCGACTTAGGCCCGAGCGCGCGCGCGCTGAACCGGTCGCCACCGTTCTCGAGCAGGGTCAACACGCCGCCACGCCCCGTCCCCACCACGAGATCCTCCCGTCCATCACCATTCGCGTCGACCCAGGCGATCCCCGGGCCGAGCTGACTGAAGCGATTCGGGAGGAGCGGCTGCCGACGGAAATCATCGAAGGGGAGCTCGGTGTGGCGATGCCCGCCGAGGAGCGCGGTGGCATCGGCGAAGAGCGGTGCCGGGTCCGTGGCGGGTGAACTCGGCTCGCCTGCGACCGCGGCGCGAGGACGCGCCCCTGCCTGTGCGATCTCATAGAGCCGGTTCCCACGCGCGTCCCCGACGATGGAGACCCGCCCATCTGGCCAGCGCGCCTCGATCTCTGCAGGCTGCGTGGGGTCTACGGCGAATGTGAGAAGAGGTTCACTCCCACTGAGATAGAGTCCGCCGGCGGTCATCTCCTTCTGCTGTGCGGGCAACCCTGCACTCCGCACCCGCACCACCGCGCCGATCCCGAACCGATTCGTCCCCTCCCCACGCAACCGCACCGCGAGCCTCGGCGCCGTCGCCTCGTTCCGATACACCGCGGTCGGCGCGTCGAGCCGCGAGGCGATGACATCGAGATCCCCATCGAGATCGAGGTCGGCGAGGGCGATCCCATGGGCGATGTCGGGCATCGCCCCGAGCCCCCACCCCTTGGGCATCGACTCGAAGGTCAGATCGCCCCGATTCCGGAAGGCGAGGTTGGGGATCGCGAGTCTGGGGAATGCCTTCTGCTCCTCGTTCCACGGCACACGGGGGAAGGCGTCGCGGATCCGATCGAAGGTGTCGGCGTCGCGCGCATCCCAGTGATGCCCATTCAGTGTGATGAGGTCCTCGAACCCATCGAGATCGATGTCGAGGAAGGCCGAGCCCCAGGTCCAATCGGTGGCGGCGACCCCAGCGAAGTCACCGACCGAGGCCCAGGTCCCATCGCCACGCCCCAGATGCAGCATGTTGCGCATCCATTGCGGACGGTCACCCGCCGCGCCCAACGGCTTCGGGAGCGGGGTGTGCGTAGGGATCTGACGCTGCTGGGCGGCAAGGGTCGGGGCGAGCATATCTGCCGTGAAGAGATCGACCGTGCCATCGCGATCGACATCCCCGAAGTCCACCGACATGCAGGTGTTGCTCGTCGCGGCGAGCGCCGCACGCGGGATCAGACGGAAATTTCCTGCGCCGTCATTCAGCCAGAACTGATCGGGATCCTCGAAGTCATTGCAGACATAGAGGTCTGGGGCGCCGTCGCCGTTCACATCATAGAAGCGTGCAGCGAGGGTGAAGAAATCTGGCTCCTGCGCGAGGGGCCTCCCTTCGGCGTCGCGGAACCGTGGCCCCTGGATCGGCGTGCGCGTGAAGTGCCCCGTGCCATCGTTCAGGAAGAAGAGATCAGGGTCGGCGCGCTGTGAGCGGACGATCCCGCCGAGATCAGGACGCTCGTCGATACGATAGTCTGCGGCCCACTCCGGCTTGACCGCATAGGAGCCGTCGGGACGCTTGGTCACCACCTGATCGAAGGCGCGGGCCTGCGGTGGATGCACATCGAGCACATTGCGCGTCTTGTACGTCGCGACGTAGAGATCGAGGTCGCCGTCGCCATCGACGTCGGCCATCGTGAGCGTGGTCGCGCCGTAGCCACCGAGGAGTCCACTCGTCGCGGTCACATCGGTGAAGTGGCCAGCCCCGTCGTTCTGCCAGAGCATCACCGGACCGCCGCGCGTGCCGACGACGAGATCAAGATCACCGTCACCGTCGACATCAGCGAAGGTCGCGCCGACACTCAGGGAATCGATGCGAAGACCACTTGTCTCGGTGATGTCTTCGAAGCGGAATCCACCACCATTGCGATAGAGCGTGGCCCGTCCCGACACGGAGGCGGCGAAGAGGTCAGGGTAGCCGTCGCCATCGACGTCACCGACCGCGACACCGGCGCCGATCAACAAGTCACGATTGGTGAGGGCGCGCTGCGCATCGAGCACGTACTCATGCACGATTCCCGTCTGCGAGGGCGTGAGTGCGGTGAAGCCGGCGCGAGCCTCACGGGCCGAGCGCGCAGCGTCTCGTACATCGAGCGCACGCCATCGGAACCCATCGCCCGCTTCCCACGCCCCGACCGTCGGCGCGCGCTCGCCGCAGGCCGTCCCCATGAGGACGGCGAGGAGCAGTGGCATTCTATGGATGCGGCTCATCTTCCAACCGACGAATGAAGCGCCATGGTCTGCCGACCGATGCACTCCCCGAGGGTGATCCCATCGAGCACCGCCGGGAGATAGTGCACCCCCGCCCAGACCCGTGACCAGGCGACCTCCTCTCGAGCCGCAGAGAAGGAGGCGAAGGGTCGCGCCGGTTGTCCCACATCGACCTGGCTCGAATCCACGTACGCGATCGTATCGCCGAGGATGTCGATCAATACCCGCACCGCCGCGGCGGACTGCACCGAATGCCCGCTCGGATACTCTGGGAAGGGCGGCGTGGGGATCACCGTGCGATACGCCGGGTCGAAGACCCGCTGCACATAGGCCACCGGGCGCACGACCATCGAGCGATACTTCTCCGCCCAGGTTGCGATGAAGGCATCAGCGATCGCGATCGAGGTGAGCGCATAGAGCTCCGCCGCCTGCGGGGCGGTGAGGGCTCGACGCTCGATCATCTGATTCACCACACTGATCCAATGGAACCCGGGGGTCCCCGTCGCGACGGGGTTATCGGCCCAGAAGAGGGCGATCTGCTTCTTGTCCTCGGTGAGGACCCGCACGGAGTCATGGAAGACACGCCCCATCTCGTGGAACGGGGAACCGGGCTGCTGTGAATAGGTGGGCGGGGGGACGATCTCGCAGCGCGCGCCTGATGAGGTCACGAAGGGACGGAGCGTCCCCCAGTAGGGTTCGGTCGGCATCGTCGGATTGAACGACGGCAGCGTGGTCGCCCCTGCCGCCTTGGGCCGATTGGTGAAGAGCCCCTTCTCCGTCGCGGTCTCGGCATCGAGTCGGAGGTTCGGGTTCCCTGTGGCGACGAAATCCGACTGCCCCGAGAGAGTCTGCGGGAGGAATTGATCGAGGGTCGCGGTATTCTCCCACTGGTCACGCTGCTTCGGAGCGATCCAGGGACGCCCCCGCGTGGCGAAGAAGCCATCGTCCGCCGCCCACCGGAGGATCCGTGCGCCAAGCGTCTCCCCTTCACGCCGCGAGCGCTCGGCCTCAGCCTCACCCACCCCCGCCGCAAGACGCGCCGCCACCTGCGCCTCCGCCAACGAATCCACGCGCCGCACCGAGCTGGCGAGCCCATCCCGCAACAACGAGTCGAGGACGATCCGCCCAGCGACGGCGGCGACGATCGCCCCATCGACCGCGCCATCGAGCGGAGTGCCCTCACGTGGCGGCAAACCGTTCAGTGCGGCCGCGTGCGATCGGGACCCCGAGCGCAGGTCCGTCGCGTACCCCTCATGGAGCGCGAGCGCCGCATACGCGGAGATCCGCGCGGCGACGGGAGGGCCCAGCCGCTCGCTTCGCACGATGGCGAGCGAGGTCCGGGTCCACTGCGCGACCAACTGGGGATCGGGGGTTGCTGGAGCGCGCGTGCAGCCGACGAGGAAGACGAGGCCGAGACACGACAGCAGACCCCGCGCGGATGACAAAGGCATGGGATCCATGCGAGGGAGGAGTACGCGGAAGCTACCGAGGCTGTTGAGGCCCAGCGAGGGCATGGGACCCAGAGGTGACGCGGCGGCGGATGGGCCCCATCTTTTCAGGACGCTTTTCCCCTCACTCCCGCGATACCACCGATGCGTACCTCCCTTCTCGCGATCGCCCTCTGCTCGACGACTCTGGTCGGGCAAAGCCGTCCCTCGGCTCGTCCCGCCGCCGCGACACCAGCGGTCACCACGGCCGCAACGGATTCCGCTCCGACCACGGGCATCAGCGCCGCCGCCCTCAACGGCCTCCGCTTCCGGAGCATCGGCCCCGCCTTCACCTCCGGGCGCATCGTCGACATCGCGGTGCACCCGAACAAGACGACCTGGTATGTGGCCGTCGCCTCGGGCGGCGTCTGGAAGACGGAGAATGCCGGGACCACCTGGAGCCCGATCTTCGATAGCCAGAGCTCCTATTCCGTCGGTGTGGTGACGCTCGACCCCAAGAACCCGGAGATCGTCTGGGTCGGGTCGGGGGAGAACAATGCGCAGCGCTCCGTCGGCTTCGGCGATGGCGTCTACAAGTCGGAGGATGGCGGGCGCACTTGGCGCAACATGGGGCTCAAGCAGTCAGAGCACATCGGGAAGATCGTGATCGACCCGCGCGACTCTCGCGTGATCTACGTGGCGGCGCAGGGACCGCTCTGGGCCGAGGGGGGCGAGCGCGGCCTGTATAAGTCGACCGATGGCGGGGAGAGCTGGACCAAACTCCTCAGCGGTACCAAGTGGGCGGGGGTGAACGAGTTCGAGCTCGATCCGCGGAATCCCGACATCATCGTCGCGAGCACCTGGCAGCGGCATCGGCATGTGGCGGGGTACCTCGCCGGCGGACCGGAGTCGGGGCTCCATCGCTCCACCGACGGCGGCAAGAGCTGGAAGAAGATCAGTGGTGTGCCGGAGGGTGAGGCGCGCATCGGGCTCGCGCGCGCGCCGTCGAACTCCGACGTGCTCTATGCGATCGCTGAGGCGGCCGGGGAGCGCGGTGGCATCTACCGCTCAGACGACAACGGGGTGAGCTGGCGCCGGCAGGGGGGGTACTCGACGATCTCGCTCTACTATCAGCGCCTCTTCGTCGATCCCGTCGATGCGGACCGCCTCTACATCATGGACACCTACGTGATGGTCTCCGAGGACGGTGGACGGACCACCGAGCGTCTCGGCGAGGCGGGCAAGCATGTCGACAATCACGCGCTCTGGGCCGACCCACAGAACCCGGCCCATCTCCTCATCGGCTCCGATGGCGGACTCTACGAGAGCTTCGACCGTGGGCGCACCTACAAGTTCTTCGGGAACCTCCCGGTCACGCAGTTCTACAAGATCGACATCAGCCGTGAGGTGCCGTTCTACCATGTGTACGGCGGCACGCAGGACAACTTCTCGTTCGGCGGACCGGCACGCACCGCGAGCATCGCGGGGATCCGGAACTCCGATTGGTTCGTGACCAACGGGGGCGACGGCTTCCAGAGCCGCATCGACCCCACCGACCCGAACACCATCTACGCCGAGTCGCAGAACGGCGGGCTGGTGCGCTTCGACAAGCGCACCG
This sequence comes from Gemmatimonadota bacterium, assembly GCA_041178365.1. Taxonomy (GTDB): domain Bacteria; phylum Gemmatimonadota; class Gemmatimonadetes; order Gemmatimonadales; family Gemmatimonadaceae; genus Pseudogemmatithrix. Next base: position 6,271 of record JBEGVM010000009.1, read on the forward strand.
GGAATGCGGTGCGCATCGTGCCCGAGGAGGAGCCGGGTGAGGATCCCGCGCGCTGGTATTGGGACTCACCGCTGGTCATCTCGCCCTTCCAGTCGACGCGGCTCTACTTCGGCTCGCAGCGGATCTACCGCTCGGACGATCGTGGTGACAACTGGCGTCCGATCAGCCCCGACCTCTCGCGCAACATCCCGCGCACCTCGATGAAGATGCAGGGGCGCCTCTGGAGCGTGGACGCCGTCGCGCGCCACACCTCCACCTCGTACGCGGGCTCCGTCACGGCGATCGCCGAATCACCGAAGGCTGAGGGCGTGATCTATGCCGGCACCGACGATGGCCTGATCCAGGTCACTGAGAATGGCGGGACGAGCTGGCGGAAGATCGAATCGATCGCCGGGGTCCCGGATACGAGCTTCGTCGCCTACCTCACCGCCTCGGCGCACGACGCGAACACCGTCTATGCGGCGATCAACAACTTCAAGCGTGGCGACTTCAAGCCGTACCTCCTCCGCTCTAAGGATCGCGGCCGGAGCTGGACGCTGATCACCACCGGGCTCCCGGAGCGCGGCCCCACGCATGTGATCCGCGAGGATCCGGTGAAGCCGGGGCTCCTCTTCGCCGGCACCGAGTATGGCGCCTGGGTCTCGTTCGACGATGGCGCACGCTGGCAGGCGCTCAAGGGTGGGCTCCCGACGATCGCGGTCTACGACATCGCGATCCACCCCGAGATGAATGATCTCGTGCTCGGCACCTTCGGGCGCGGCATCTACGTCCTCGACGACTACTCGGCGCTGCGCACGATGACGCCCGAGGGGCTCCGCGCCGAGGTGACCCTCTTCCCCACCACGGCGGCGCTGCTCTTCCAGCCGTCCTCGCCACTCGGCGGGAGCGGCGTCGGTTTCCAGGGGGCGATGCACTACTACGCGTCGAACCCGCCCGTGGGCGCGACCTTCACCTATCATCTGCGCGCGGCGTATCGGACGCAGAAGCAGGCGCGACAGACGCGTGAGCAGGCGCTGAATAAGAGCGGGGTCGATGTCCCCTTCCCTGGCTGGACTGCGCTCAAGGCGGAGCAGGAAGAGGAGACGCCGAGTGTGGAGGTGGAGATCAGTGATCCGAGCGGGGCGATCGTCTCGCGCTTCGATGGAATCAACGCCGCCGGCACCAACCGCGTGACCTGGAATCTCCGCTGGTCGGGCGTCTCGCCGATCGGTAGCGGTGCGGGGGGTGGGTTCGGTGGTGGTGGTGGTGGTGCTGCTGCTGCCGAGGGTGGGGCGCGCGGCGGGAACGGCCCGTATGTGGTGCCGGGCACCTATCGTGTGCAGCTCTTCAAGCGCGTCGCTGGCGTGCGGAGCGCACTCACCACGCCGACGCCGTTCGAGGTGCAGCTCCTCCCCAACGCGACGCTCACCATCGCCGAGCGTGAGCGGGCGTTCACGTATCACCGCGAGGCGCAGCAGGTGCAACGCGTGGTGCTCGCGGTGAGCGCGCAGCTCGGTGAGGTCACGGCGCGCGTCGACGCCCTCGAGCGGGCAGCGGCGCAGATCACACGCTCGACGACCCTCGACGCCGAGGTCCGCGCAGCGAAGGTGAAGCTCCGTGGGATCCGTGAGCAGCTGCAGGGAGACAACACCGCAGGGCGCTTCGCCGAGCCCACGGAGACCTCACTGCTCGGGCGACTCGGCACGGCGACCAACGTCGGCTCACTCGGCGAGCCGACCGGGACGCAGCGCCGTCAGCTGGCGATCGTGAAGGAGCGCTTCCCGGCGATCCAGGCCGCGCTGGACGCCTTCATCGCCACCGACCTCAGGGCGTTGGAGACGAAGGCGGAAGCGGAGGGAGCGCCGTGGACGCCAGGGCGAGCCATCCCGCGATGAAGCAAACCCCACCGATCGGGGTGATCGCGCCGAGGGCGCGCACCCCGGTCAGGGTCATCGCGTAGAGGGAGCCACTGAAGAGCAGGGTGCCGGCGACGAAGCACCAGCCGGCGACGATCGGCGCGC
>JBEGVM010000010.1:0-9124 GCA_041178365.1 Gemmatimonadota bacterium
AGCGTACGCGCCAGCTCTTCGATGTCTGCCGTCGCCGTCGCATGCCGATCTTCACCGTGGTCAACAAGTGTGATCGCGTCGGCGAGGATCCCTTGAAGCTCGTGAGCGATCTCGAGGCCGAACTCGGGATCACCGCCGTCGCTGCGCACTGGCCCATCCATATGGATACCGACGACCAGGGCACGATCTTCGTCGGCGTCTACGATCGTCGCCACCGGCGCGCGCATCTCTTCGAGCGCGGCACCCATCACGGGGCGAAGCGCGTCGAGACCGATGTCGTCGAACTCTCCGGCCCAGACGATCCCAAGCTCGTCGCCGCCCTCGGCAGTGGCGAATATGCTGAGCGTGCCGCGCACAACTTGGCCCAAGCGGTCGAGCTCCTGGAACTCGCGGGGCATGAGTTCGACGCCGAGGCGATCCTCGCGGGGGAGCAGACCCCTGTCTACTTCGCCTCAGCGATCACCAACTTCGGCGTCGAGCCCTTCCTGCAGGACTTCCTCCCCCTCGCCCCCTCACCCGTCGCGCGCGAGAGCTCGGCCGGCCCCATCGCCCCCGGCGATCCCGCCTTCACCGGCTTCGTCTTCAAGGTGCAGGCGAACATGGATCCGCGGCATCGCGACCGCATCGCCTTCGTGCGCGTCTGCTCAGGGCGCTACGTCGCCGGCCTCGAGGTCACCCATGTGCGTACGGGGAAGCGCTTCAAGCTCGCCCCACCGCAGCAGTTCCTCGGGCGTGAGCGCGCCTTCGCCGAGGAGGCGTTGCCGGGGGATGTGGTCGGGGTGCACGATCGAGGGTCGCTGCGCATCGGCGACACCCTCGCCTCAGAAGAGGCCACGCGCACCGCGGAGGGGAAACTCCCCGAATATGTCGGGATCCCGCGCTTCGCCCCGGAACACTTCGCGCGGATCATCTCCAAGGATCCGCTTCGTCGCAAAGCGCTCGATCAGGGATTGCGCGAGCTCACGGAAGAGGGCGCGGCGCAGGTCTTCTTCGCTGAGTCGATGATGGGGCCGATCCCAATCGTCGGCGCGGTCGGGCTGCTGCAGTTCGATGTCATGGTGCATCGCCTCGAGAACGAATACGGCGCCCCCTGCACCCTGGAGAAGCTCCCCTTCCGGTATCCGCGCTGGGTCACCGGCCCCGCCGCCGCCATCGAGCGACTCGGCGAGGCGCAGGACCTGCAGCTGTTGTACGATGCCAAGCAGCACCCGGTGATCCTCTTCCGGGACGAGTGGCGGCTCCGCTGGGCGCTGGAGCGGGCAGAGACCACCGGGCTGAGCTTCCACGAGGCGGCGCCGTAGGGCTGGCGTTGGAACAATGCCGAGCGCGCTCGCGTAGTTAACGAACGGACGGGGTCCTGCGTATGTACAGACGTAGGACCCCGCTCTTTTCACTTTCTGACATCCGAGATCGATCGTGCGCGTGTTTCGCTCGCTATTTCGCTGGTCCTTCGCCCTCGCCCTGATCCTCGTCACAGCCGCAAATCTCGCCGCCCAAGGGGGCGCCGACGTCATCCGCGGGCGCGTCACCAACCAGGGAGGCGAGGCGATCTCCGGCGCGATCGTCACCGTCACGTCCGTGAGCGGCAATGTGAGCCGGCAGGCGCGCACCGCGCGCAACGGCTCCTACACCGTGATCTTCCAGGGGGGCGATGGCGACTACTTCGTCCTCGTGCAGTCGATCGGCTACACCCCGCGCCGCTTCCAGGTGAAGCGCGTGGCCGATGAGGAGATCCTCATCGCCGACGCCAAGCTCTCCTACGCCGCACAGAACCTCGATACCGTGCAGATCGCGGGCGAGCGGAACCGCGTGAACCGCAACACCGGCAACGAGGACCTCTCCGGCACCGAGCGCGGGCTCTCGAACGCCAATCTCGCCGCCGACCAGCAGGGCGATCTTGCCGCATTGGCCGCCTCGATCCCCGGCGTGCAGTTCCTCCCCGGGGCCGATGGCGATCCCTCCGGCTTCTCGGTCCTCGGCCTCACCTCGGACCAGAACTCGACCACGCTGAATGGATTGGGCACCGGCGCCTCGAGCCTCCCGCGCGATGCCTCCATCTCGAGCTCACTCGTCACCACCCCGTATGACGTCTCACGCGGTGGCTTCTCCGGTGGACAGCTCAACGTCCGCAGCCGCCCGGGCTCCAATTTCAAGGTGCGGTCGACGAGCCTCAATCTCGATTCCCCCGCCTTCCAGTGGACCGATCCCGCCGGCCGCGCCCTCAATCAGGAGTTCTCCAACGCCTCCTTCGGCGGCGCGATCAGCGGGCCCATCACCTTCGATAAAGCGTTCTACAACCTCTCCTATCAGGTGGGGCGTCGCGCCAACGATCTCCAGACCCTGCTGAATACGAACGCCGTCGGCTTGCAGGCCGCTGGTGTCGCCCCCGATTCCGTCGCCCGACTCCTCTCCCTCCTCTCGGCCAACGGCATCCCCGCCACCGTCGCGGGGATTCCCAACCAGCGCGCCAACGATCAGCTCTCGGTCTTCGGTGCACTCGACTGGGCGCCGCCCTCATCTCTCACCGGGCAGGCCCTGAACGTCTCCTTCAACGGCAGCGTCTCCGCGCAGTCGCCGGCGAGCGGCCTCACCACCGCCACCCCCGCTAACTCGGGGGATCGCACCAATGCCAGCGGGGGGCTCCAGCTCCGCCATACGAACTTCTACGGGATCTTCCTCTCCGAGACGAACATCGGCTTCAATGGCTCGCGGAACGTCGCCGAGCCCTACCTCGTCCTCCCCAACGGCTCGGTCCTCATCAACTCGACCTTCGCCGATGGCACCAATGGCGTGAACGTCATCAACTTCGGTGGCAGCCCCTCGCTCAACAACACGCAGACCTCGAACACCCTCGCCTTCAACAACCAGCTCTCCTGGTTCAGCCTCGACAACAAGCACCGGCTCAAGATGACCACCGAGCTCCGGCGCGATGGCTACACCGCGGAGCAGACGCAGAACATGTTCGGGACCTTCCGCTTCAACTCCCTCGGAGAGTTCGAGTCGGGGCGCCCCGCCGCCTTCACCCGCCTTCTCGAGCCCCAGACCCTCAGCGCAGGGCAGTGGGTCGCCGGCGCCTCGCTCGGTGATTCCTATCGCGTCAATCGCAACCTCCAACTCCAGTACGGCGTGCGCGTCGACGCCAACCGCTTCGCTGATCTCCCTGATCGCAATGAGGCGGTCGAGACCACCTTCGGCGTGCGCAACGATCGCGTCCCGAACTTCGTCGGCGTCTCCCCGCGCTTCGGCTTCTCGTGGAGCTATGGCCAGGCCCCGCAGATCCCGGGCTTCGAGGGCGCCTTCCGCGGCCCGCGCGCCGTGGTCCGTGGCGGCCTTGGCGTCTTCCAGAACACCCCGCAGGTCCGCCTCACGCAGGGCGCGCTCAACAACACCGGGCTCGCCACAGGCATCCAGAACCTCTCCTGCGCCGGCGCCGCCGCCCCGATCCCCGATTGGGCCACCTACGGCCTCGATCCCGCGAACATCCCCACCACCTGCGCCGATGGCTCGCTGGGGAGCGTCTTCTCCAACACGCGCCCCAACGTGTCCCTCTTCGGCGCGGAGTTCCGCCCGCAGCAGTCAATCCGCGGCAACGTCCAGTGGAACGGCCCCGTCCTCGACAACCGCTTCACGGCGACCGCCGAGGTGACCTACTCGCGGAACCGGTTCCAGCAGAGCTTCATCGATCTGAACTTCAATGGCACCGAGCGCTTCGCCCTCGCCGCTGAGGGGAACCGCCCCGTCTACGTCGCGCCGACGAACATCGTTCCGCTCAACGGGGCGATCGCGCCCGGCGCGAATCGCATCTCCACACAATTCAATCGCATCACGCAGCAGCTCTCCGATCTCGAGGGGGAGAGCAAGCAGGTCACCCTCCGTGTGCAGCCGACCCGCTTCAGCACTGGGCTCACCTGGAGCGCCGCCTATGTGTTCTCCGACAACCGCGATCAGGTCCGCGGCTTCCAGAACACCGCCGGCGATCCGCGCCTCGTCGAGTGGGCGCAGGCGCAGTTCAACACGCGGCACCAGATCAGCTACAACCTCGGCTACAACTTCTTCGATTTTGTGCGCGTCAACTGGTTCGGCACCTTCCGCGCCGGCAACCCCTTCACGCCGCTCGTGTCGGGCGATGTGAACGGTGACGGCTACTCCAACGATCGCGCCTTCATCGTCGATCCCACCACGGCGGTCGATCCCGCCGTCGGCACCGCGATGCAGGCGCTCCTCTCGAGCACGAGCCCGGAGGCGCGCCGCTGCTTGCAGGGGCAGTTCGGCACGATCGCCGGGCGCAACAGCTGCCAGGGCCCCTGGATCCAGACGGCGAACCTGAGCCTCTCGATCAACCCGCTCAAGATCGGGCTCCCGCAGCGCGCGACCCTCTCCTTCAACGTCAGCAACCCGCTTGGCGCCGCTGACCTCGTGCTGCATGGCGAGGACGGGATCAGGGGGTGGGGGCAGGCCCGCATCCCCGATCCCACGCTCCTCTATGTGCGCGGCTTCGATCCGGCCACGCAGCGCTTCAAGTACGACGTGAACCAGCGCTTCGGGAATGTGAGCCCGCAGCTCTCTGCCATCCGCGCGCCGGTCGCGCTCACGGTGCAGCTCCGGTTCGATCTGGGCCCCACGCGTGAGAAGCAGATCCTCACGCAGACCTTGGATCGTGGGCGCTCGCTCGACGGGAATAAGGCCACCGAGGCCACCCTCCGCGCGCAGTACACCAATGCGGGGCTCCCGAACCCGATGGCGACCATCATCCGTCAGGCCGACACGCTCAAGCTCTCCGGCCCACAGGCCGACAGCCTCGCGACGATGAACCGCTGGTACCTGATTCGCCTCGATTCGATCTGGTCGCCCGTGATCAAGCGCTTCGCCGCGTTGCCGGAGACCTATGATCGGCAGACCGCCTTCGAGGAGTACACCCGCGCGCGGCAGGGCTCGATCGATCTCCTCCTGCGTCTCGCCCCGCGGATGAATGCCCTGCTCACCAAGGAACAGAAGCGGAAACTTCCCCCCTTCATCGCGGTATACCTCGATAAGCGCTACCTGAACTCGATCCGCAATGGCACCGCGGGCACCGGGTTCGGCCTCCCCGGTGGCTTCGATGTCGGCGCCATCGGTGGTGGTGGTGGCGGGATGCGCACGATCGAGATCCGTCGCTAAAACCTCAACGCAAGCCAATGACTTTCTTCACTCGCCGTACGCTCGTCGCGCTCCTCGCCCTCGGGTCGGGCGCAACGTTGCTCCCCGCCCAGAGCGCCAAGCTCCCCGAACTCCGCCCCCTCACCAGGGTCCTCTCTCGCTCCACCGAGAGCCTCGGGTCGATCGCGACGGCAGTGCCGCTCCCGGGCGGCCGCGTCCTCGTGAACGACATCCTCCAGCGGCGCGTCGTGATGTTCGACTCCTCGCTCACGCAGGTTGCCGTCGTCGCTGACACCACCCCCGCCACGGGGAACGCCTACGGCGCGCGCGGCGGTGGCCTCATCGGCTTCCGCGGGGACTCCGCCCTCTTCATCGATCCCGTCTCCCTCTCCATGATGACGGTGAACGCCACGGGCGAACTCACCACCATCCGCGCCGTCCCGCGCGCGCAGGAGGTCAACGCCTTCACCGGGGCGCAGGGGCGTCCGGGGTTCGACACCAAGGGACGCCTCGTCTATCGCGGGGTGCCGCGCCCCCGCTTCGGCGGTCCCAACGCGCGCCCCTCCGTCGGCAACTTCGTCATCCCTGAGCTTCCCGATTCGGCCCCGATCGTAAGGCTCGACATGGGCACCCGCACCATCGACACCGCCTCATCGATCAAGTTCAACCGTCCCGATGTGAAGGTCTCACAGGGCGCCGATGGCCGCATCAGCGTGCAGACGCGCACCAATCCCTTCCCGATGATCGACGAGTGGGCGCTGCTGAGCGATGGCACCGTCGCCGTGATCCGCGGGCATGACTTCCATATCGAGCGCCTCCACCCCGATGGGCGCGTCACCTCGTCCGCGAAGCTCCCCTTTGAATGGCAGAAGCTCGATGAGGACGCCAAGCTCTTCCTCCTCGACAGCGCGCGCACCGCGCTCGAGAAGCAACGTGAAGAGGCCCAGCGCCTCATCGCCGCCGGTGGGGCTGGCGCCTTCTTCGCGGGTGGCGGCGCCGAGATGTTCATGGGCGGGGGGATGGGTGGTGGGCCTGTGGGGATGTCGATCTCTGTCGGCGGCGGTGCTGGTGGTGGCGGCCCCCCGCAGCGCGGTGGCCAAGGCGGTGGCCAAGGCGGCGGTCAGGCGGGGGGTGGTCAGGGCGGACGCGGTGGTGCAGGGGGCGGTGCAGGGGGCCCCGGCGGAGCCAACTTCCAGCTCCCCGCCGTCCAGCTCGTCGACCCCGTGGACCTCCCCGATTATCGCCCCCCATTCACCCCGAACGCGGCGATCGGTGACCTCGACGGCAACCTCTGGGTCCGCACCACCGCCGTCGCCGGCGACCTGGGCCCCATCTACTACGTGATCGACGCCAAGGACCAGATCGTCGACCGCGTGCAGCTTCCCCCGGGGCGCATCCTCTCGGGCTTCGGGCCGGGAGGGACGCTCTACCTCGCGGTGCGCGATACGGCGGGGAAGACGTACCTCGAGCGAGTCTCTCTCAAATAGAGGGCATCGGCCCTCGAGGGATCAGGGATCAGGGACCAGAGCGGGGCGCCGGCGGAGCCGGCCGCCCCGCTTCTGACACCTCCCACCTGACACCTGCCCCTTTTCCCGACCAAATCATTCGGCATCCCTTGCATCCCCTGAACCGCCACCGTAACATCCGTATACAACTATTGAGAACCATTCTCAACTCGCTGATCCGCCCCCTCGGATGACCCTCCCCGCCGCCTCGAACGACCCCTCCTGCCACTGCCCCCTGCTCGAGTCCAAGCAGGGCAGTCAGTCGACCGTCGTCGCGATCGCCTGCGGTGAGTCCGAGGCCTGCCGACTCCGCGCCCTCGGCCTCTACGAGGGCGCCACCGTCTCCGTCATCGGCAAGCGCCATTGCCTCCTGGTCGACGTCAGCGGCACCCGCCTCGCCCTCGGCTCCGACCTCGCCACCGGCATCACCGTCCAGCCGCGGGCCGCCACCGCCCCCTGACGTGAACGCACCGGCAGCGCCGGCGCGCCTCGGCCTCGATCGGCCCCTGCGCGTCGCCATCATCGGCAATCCCAACACCGGCAAGACCACCCTCTTCAACGCGCTCACCGGACTCCGGCAGCGCGTCGGGAACTTCGCCGGCGTCACCGTCGAGCGCGTCGAAGGGGCCTTCAAGCTCGGCGACGGGCGCCGCGTCACGATCCTCGATCTCCCCGGCTCCTACTCCCTCACCGCCGGCTCCCCCGACGAACAGATCGCCCTCGAGGTCCTCCTCAAGCGCGATGCGACGCACTGGGATCCTGACGTCGTCCTCGTCGTCGTCGATGCCGCGCATCTCGATCGCAATCTCTTCCTCGCGAGCCAGGTCTGTGAGCTCGGGCTCCCCGTCGTCATCGCGCTGAATCAGATCGATGTCGCCGAGTCGCAGGGGATCCGTATTGATATCCCCGAGCTGATCCACGAGCTCGGGGTCCCGGTGATCCCGACCGTCGCCTCGCGCGGCGAAGGGCTCGACCCGCTGCGGCATGCGCTCTTCACCGCCGCCGCACTCCCCGCCCCCACCCCCCGCTTCGCGATCGATGCGAGCGCCGCCTCCTCGCTCGCGCGGCATCAGTGGATCGGCGAGGTCGTCGCACGCACCGTCGTGCGTCGCGAGCGCCAACTCGGCACCTCCAGCGATCGCATCGATGCCATCGCGCTGCATCGCGTCGGCGGCCCGCTGCTCTTCCTGGTGATCATGGCGCTCGTCTTCCAGGCGGTCTTCAGCTGGGCGGCGCCGTTGCAGGATGGGATCGAAGCACTCGTGCTCGCCGTCGGCGCCCGCGTCGGCGCCATGCTACCGGACGGGGATCTCCGCTCCCTCGTCACCGATGGTGTCTTCGCTGGCGTGGGGTCGGTGCTCGTCTTCCTCCCGCAGATCGCGATCCTCTTCGGCTTCATCGGGATCTTGGAGCAGTCGGGGTACATGGCGCGCGCCGCCTTCCTGATGGATGGGCTCATGCGGCGCGTCGGGCTCCATGGGAAGAGCTTCATCCCCATGCTCTCGGGCTACGCCTGCGCGGTGCCGGGGATCATGGCGACGCGCACCATCGAGGATCCCAAGGATCGGCTCGCGACGATCATGGTCGTCCCCCTCATGAGCTGCTCGGCGCGGCTCCCCGTCTACACCCTGTTGATCGGGACCTTCATCCCCGCGCTCCCGCTGCTCCCCGGACTCGATCTCCAGGGCGCGACGATGCTCGCGATGTATCTCCTGGGCACCGTCACGGCGCTTGCCATCGCAGCGATCTTCCGCAAGACGTTGCTCCGCGGCCCCGTGCGCCCGATGATCCTGGAGCTCCCGCCGTATCGGTGGCCCGCCCCCAGATCGCTCTACGTCTCCGTCTGGCAGCGCTGTCAGGTCTTCCTGCGTCGCGCCGGCACGGTGATCCTCTCGCTCAGCATCATCCTCTGGGCGCTGGCCACCTATCCGCGCGCGCCAGAGGACGCTACGCGCACCGTCGAGCAGCAGCAGGAGGCGCAGCTCGCGTACTCCGTGCTCGGGCGCTTCGGCCAGGCGATCGAACCCGCCGTCGCCCCACTGGGGTATGACTGGAAGATCGGCGTCTCGATCGTCGCGAGCTTCGCGGCGCGCGAGGTCTTCGTCTCCACCATGGGGACCATCTACGGCGTGGGGGGCGATGACGACGCCGCGCTCGCGGATCGCCTCCGGGCGGAGACCGATGCCGCCGGGGCGCCGGTCTACACCCCGCTGATCGCGGTGGGGTTGATGGTCTTCTATGTGTACGCCCTCATGTGCATGAGCACGATCGCCGTCACCGTGCGTGAGGCGGGGGGCGGTCGGATCGGATGGCGCTGGGCGGCGATCCAGTTCGCCTACATGTTGGCGCTCGCCTACGGCGCGGCCTGGTTGGTGCTCGTCGTGGGTCGCGCGCTCGGCTTCAGCTGAGCGGGAGGGAAACTTGATGCGGACCGATACCCTGATCGCGCTCGTGATCGTCGCCGTCGCCGCCACCACGGTGAT
>JBEGVM010000011.1:0-3340 GCA_041178365.1 Gemmatimonadota bacterium
GGGATGATCGGCTGATCAGGGACGCGGAACTCTCCGCCGGTGGCCTCGATGCGCTCACCCTTCGCGGGGACGCGCGCGAACTTGTAGGTCGTCATGTCGCGTGTCGGTTGGGGGAAGAATCGAAAGTTAGTACCTTCCGCGGGTGACCGCGCCCCCACACGAGACCCCATCGACGACGGCGCTCCCACTTGAGGCGACGCCGAGCCGTCGAATCCTCCGCGCACTGGCGCTCCGGTGCCCCGCCTGTGGGACCCCGGGGCTGTTCCGCTCGTGGGCGTCGTTGCGGCCCCGGTGCACCGGGTGCGCCCTGAAGACCGATCGTGGCGCCCCTGGTCACTTCGTCGGCGCCTATCTCGTGAACCTGATCATCGCCGAGCTCCTCTTCGCCGTCGGACTCGGGGTGTGGCTCGTGGCCGCCTGGCCAGAGGTCCCGTGGGATCTCGTCGAGCGAGTTGCGGTGGTCGCGATGCTCCTCGCTCCGATCCTGCTCTATCCGTTCACGCGAACGGTCTGGCTCGCGGCGGATCTCATCTTCGATGCAGCGCGTCCGGGGGATCGGTAGCCGGGAGTCCGGTCACTGAGATCGGCTGCGCCGCATCGATGGAGAAATAGGCGTACGAGGTATCTGCCACGGGCACCCCGGTGCGATGATCCACTCGCTCGCGCTGCGTCTCCAAGACGAGGATCCCCGGTGAGGTGGTCCGCCGCAGCGTGCGGTCCACGCGGAGGTCGGCCATGGAATCGATCACCAGTGTGCCCTGCATCGCGTCGAGCCATGCATGCAGTGCGGCGAGCAGGGATCGCTCCCGCTCGTTCGTGACCTTGGCATCGAGCCCGACGCGCTGCCACTCGATCACGGCGGTCGGAAAGGCATCGACATCCGCCGCGGAGGGGACGACCCGGTAGACGCTCATCGGATAGGTTCGCACCCCAAGCGCGACCTCGTCCGAGGATTCCAGCAGGGCGAGACGCTCCGCGAAGCGCCGACGCGCACAGGCGAAGGTCAGGGAGTCCCCCCCGTCGCGATCGCAGGCGCGGGGCCAGAACGCGACCCAGAGATCCTGTCCAGCGCGGAGCGAGTCATGGGCCGCCGGCGAGAGCGTGGTGCGCAAGGAGTCGTAGCGCACGGTGAGTGCCACCTGCAGCGGCCGGAGTCCCGCCGTGTCGCATGCCGCGAGCCACGCCGCCAGGAGGAGGGCACCCCACCCCCTCATCGGCGCGCCGAGGCCGCTGGGGGGATGACGGGTGGAGGGACCGACGGCGGTGCGTCGATCGGGGGGAGTGTGGCCGGTGGCGGGACCGTGAGCGTTCGCGTGCGCACCCTGAGTTCGATCAGCGGCGCATCGAACCCATTGGCCTCGCGCACCCGCAACACCAGCGTGGCGACGGAATCCGGGAGCGGTCCGGCAAGCAACGGGAGTGTGACGGTCCGAATCTCTCCCGGATCGATCCGTCCAACGAACGCCGCGAGCCCACTCACCGGCGCGGACGCCGTCCCGGTCACACGCACCGCGATCGCCGGCCCCCGCCCCACGTTGCGCACCCGCAGGCGCATGGACGCCGTGTCGCCTGGCGTGAGCACGGAATCCCCCCCGATGCTCGACAGCCGCACCTGATCCACCTCGAGCTCCGCGGGGAGCATCGCGCGCGGCACCACCCCCTCGACCTCGACCTCGCCACGCTGCACACCGATCGGCACCAGGGCGTCGGATTCGGGGAGCACTAACTGGATATCCGACCGCTGCACGGTCACCCCATCGGCCCCCAACTGCTCCACGGCGCGAACCTTCAGCGCCGCCTTTCGCGCAAAGAGCTGACGGGCCGCCTCCGGTGGCATCTTGATGACGGCCTCCACCCCGAGCACGGCGAGTCGGTACTCCTCGCGGTCGGCATCATAGGTCTGCAAGGCGATGACCGAGTCACCGAACTCGACCTCCTGCCGACTCGCGAGGATGCGCATCGCCCGGAGATTGGCGCGTCGCCGATAGACACGTCGACTCTCGATCGGGTACGAACGCTGTGCACGACCGAGCCGCTGGCGGAAGGCCTCCGTTGGCTCGAACTGATCCTTGGGAGCGAAGGCGGCGCGGAGCGCGGAGTCGCCAGCGATGACCTCCAGGTCGAGATGCGGTACCCAGAGGCGGACAGTCGCATCCTGCGACCCCGAGGCGAGGAACCCATCGGGACTGAACGCCACCCCGTAGATCTGACCGGTGTGTCCCCGCGCGACCTGCAGCGTGGCGCCGGTCTCCACATCCCAGACGCGGATCGTGCTGTCGGACGCACTCGCGAGGAGCCGTCCGTCGGCACTCACCGCCAGCGCGACGACGGCATCCTCATGACCCGAGAGGCGCCGCACCTCCGTGTACCGTCGGGTCTCCCAGAGGCGCACCATCTTGTCGCGCGATCCCGCGACGAGGAAGCGCCCATCGGTGCTGAACGTCACCGTGACATCGTCAAAGAGCACCTCAGCACTGAGGGTCAGGGTCTGCACGGGTGCCTCTGCACTGTCAGTCCGCCAGACCCGCACCGATTGATCCCACGATCCACTCGCGATCCGCTCGCCATCCGGACTGACGGCCACGCTCGAGACCTTCCCCGCGTGGCCGCGGAAGGTCTGCAGGGGCGCCCATGTCACCACATCCCAGAGCCGAACGGTGTTGTCCGCCCCACCGCTCACGAGCTGTCGCCCACTGGGACCAAAGGCCAGCGCCGAGACCAAGGCCGAGTGACCAGACAGCGTCCGGACGAGTTCCCCCGAGGAGGCGTCCCACACGCGGATGACATTGTCGGCGGACCCACTGGCGAGCCACCGGCCGTCGGGGCTGAAGGCCACACAGGAGACGGGCCCCCCGTCCCCTCCGAGGGTCAGCAGCAGGTCACCGGACGCCACGTCCCAGACGCGGACGGTACTGTCGGCGGAACCCGAGGCGAGGAATCGCCCGTCGAGACTGAAGGCGACACCGGCGACCGCCGACTGATGGGCCGAGATGGTTTGCACCAGGGTCGCGCCCGGGGCGATCGCGACGGAGCCCAGCCCTTGGGCCGACGCTGCCACTGGCGCGACGACGCAAGCGAGGAGGAGCGCGACGGTGGTCGCCACAAGAAATGACGCGGAGGCGATGCGCACGCCCCAACTATTGAAGGAAGTCACCAAAGAGGCAAGCACGGGAACGCGCTCATCGACGCCAGACGGCATCGGGTGAGGCATTCCCTACTCGGTCCACCGCCGCCACCGCCACCCCATCGATGTTCGATCCCGCGACGGTGACGAGGCTCTGCGACGCGCGCGTCAGTCGGGCGTGCCACCGGCCTCCGTCCCGCCAGCGCACGTACCACC
>JBEGVM010000012.1:0-6423 GCA_041178365.1 Gemmatimonadota bacterium
GGGGAACGGCACGATCATCTCGGGCGCCTCGGCGGCGGGGGACATCGGGCAGGAACACCCAGGGGGCGGGTGCCGCATGGGGGACGATCCGACCTCCAGCGTGGTCGATAAGCACGGTCGAGCCCACGACCATGAGAACCTCTGGGTCGCAGGCGCGCCGACGCATGTCACCGCGAGCTGCTGCAACGGCACCCTCACCTTCGCCGCCCTTGGCCTTCGTACCGCCGCGGCACTCGCAACGGAATTCCCGTCTCGGTCGTAATGACTCGAGGTCGCCCCGCATGACCCCTTGCTCTTCCTCTTCCCAATTGCACTGACACCTCATGTCCCTGATCCCCCGCCGTGCTGTCGTGCTGCTCCTGCCGTCCGCGCTCCTGGCCCAACCTCGCGCGATGCAGCTCGCCGATTGGTACAAGGTCACCACCCTCTCGCAGCCGGCGATGGCGCCCGATGGCGGACGGATCGCCTTCACGGTGACCACGGTGAACGAGAAGGAGAACAAGCGGCACCAGGAGGTCTGGGTGGTGCCTGCGGCAGGGGGCGATCCGGTCCGCTTCACCGCGCCAGGCTACGAGAGCTCGAGCCCGCGCTTCTCCCCCGACGGCAAATACCTCTTCTTCTCGTCGAATCGTCCGGGTGGTGCGAGTGGCGCAGGGAACACCTGGGCGATCCGCATGGATGTGCCTGGGGGTGAGGCGACGCAGATCGCGGATTATCCGAGCGGATCGTGGCCGAGGAGCGGGGCCTTCGCGGTGTTCGCGGCACCGGTGACAGAGGACAGCGCGGCCGCTCGCACCGGCGCCGCAAGCGATCCCTACGCGCGAATGCAGCCTACCGCGCGGCCCCCCTTCGGCGCGATCACCAAGCCGGCGGATCCCGCGCGCTTCGATGGGCGCCACATCCTCGATGCCCGGTACAAGGCGAATGGGCAGGGGTTCGTGCCCAGCGCGCGGCAGGCGCGCGTGTTCCGTCCGCAACAGCTCTTCACACAGACGCCGGGGGCCAAGCGCGTGGCCCTCACGAACACGACCTATTCGCACCGGTCGCCCGTCGTCTCGCCCGATGGCAAGATGATCGCCTTCGTCGCCGATGTCTCGCTGCGGCCCGATAGCGCGGTGACGGCGATCAACGATTCGCTGGCCCTCCTCCCGTACGACGCGGCGCGTGACGAACGGGAGCGGAACGATGCCGACATCTATGTGCTCCCCCTCTCTGGCGGCGCGCCGCGGAAGGTCGTCTCCCTCATAGGGACGGAGTCTGAGCTCACCTGGTCCCCTGATGGCAAGCAGCTCGCCTTCGTGCACCGCGCTGGGCGGATGGCGCAGGCCGTCGTCACGGTGGTCGATCTCGCCTCTGGTGCGACCCGCGTCCTCACCCCGAACTGGCGCTACGAGCCGGCGGGGATGGAGTGGCTGCCGACGGGTGACCTCGCGATGTGGGCCGAGATCGGTGGCGCGAGCGCGCTGCATCTGATCAATGCCCGCACCGGCGCGATGCGCGAGGTGCTCGGCGGGCGTCGCAAGATGAGTGGGTTCACGTTCAACGCGGCGGGTACGACGGTCGCGTATGTCTCCACCAGCGTCACCAAGCCGACCGAGCTCTTCATCGCGAGCGTCGATAGCCGCGGGGAGCGCACGCTGACCTCGTTCAACGATGCGCTCAATGCGCAGGTCGCGTGGTCTGACGCGGAGCGGCTCACTTACCGGATGCCGCGCCGTGCGGGCTCGCGGGATAGTCTCGAGATCGAAGGGTGGCTGATGAAGCCGTTCGGGTATCAGACGGGGAAGAAGTATCCCCTCGTGCTCTACATCCACGGCGGTCCGCACAGTCAGTACGGGGAGCAGTGGTTCGATGAGACGCAGAATCTCGCCGCCGCCGGCTTCATGGTGCTCTACACCAATCCGCGTGGGTCGAGCGGATACGGCGCCGAGTTCACCTACGATACACGAGGTCGCTGGTTCGCGGAGGACTACGAGGATCTCATGAAGGCGGTGGACATCGCGGCGGCGCGCCCTGACGTGGACTCCACGCGGATGGGCGTCACCGGTGGGTCGTACGGTGGGGTGATGACGGCCTGGGTCACCGTGAAGACGCAGCGCTTCAAGGCGGCGCAGGCCGACCGCATGATCGCCAACTGGTGGTCCTGGTACGGGACGAGTGATGCGCAGGGGCTCACGGAGTTCGAATTCTATGGCCGCCCGTGGGACAACCCGGTCATGTATGACACGCTCTCCCCGATCCGCTATGTGCGGCAGGTGAAGACGCCGACCTTCATCCTCCAGTCGGAGGAGGACCACCGCACGCCGATGACCGATGCGGAGCAGTGGTTCGCCGCACTCAAGCGACAGGGGACGCCCGTGGAATTCGTCCGGTATCCGCGCTCCACACACGACCTCTCACGGACGGGCGAGCCCTGGCTCCTCGTGGACCGGCTCGGGCGCCTGCGGGACTGGTTCGGTCACTGGCTCACGTGATGAGCCACTGCTCTGCGTGAGCGGAGGGTGAGCGGGGCGGGCGTGCTACGGCGCGCCCGCCCCGTCGCGTATCACTCGGCCACCCTGAAGCACCATCCGCACATCGCGCACGGCACGGATCTCCCGCGTCGGATCCCCGGTGACGGCGACCAGATCGGCGAGGCGCCCCGGTTGGATCGTCCCGAGGCGACTCTCAAGTCCCAAGAGTCGCGCATTCCCGCTCGTCGCGGCACGTAAGACGCTCGGCGCCGACATCCCATACGCCACCAGGAGCTCCATCTCCCAAGCGTTGGTCCCATGCGCGTACACGCCGGCATCCCCGCCGACGCAGATCGCGACCCCCGCGCTCCGAGCGGCGGAGAGACTCGCACGCTTCTGTTCCAGCCGCGGGGTGCGCGGCATCCCCTCACGCCATCCGGCGTAGCGCGCTGTGGCCTCGACGGCGGCGAGGGTAGGGCAGAGGGCGACGCCGCGCTCCGCCATGAGCTGGAAGATCTCGGGCGTCCCACCATCGCCATGTTCGATCGTCGCGACCCCGGCGAGGGTCGCTCGGCGCATCCCCTCCGCCGTGGCGGCATGCGCCACGAC
The DNA here is from genome assembly GCA_041178365.1 of Gemmatimonadota bacterium. Taxonomy (GTDB): domain Bacteria; phylum Gemmatimonadota; class Gemmatimonadetes; order Gemmatimonadales; family Gemmatimonadaceae; genus Pseudogemmatithrix. The sequence continues at coordinate 3,063 of JBEGVM010000012.1, forward strand.
CTGCCGGCCACTCGAGGCTGCGACCTCGACGAGGGTGCGGAGCTCGTTCTCGGAGAAGGTCGGGCGCGCCTCGCCATTCGGCCCCCAGCGATAGTCGGCGTAGACCTTGATCACGTCAGCGCCATGTCCGATCTGTGCGCGGGCCACTCGTGTGAGCCCCTCGACCCCATCGGCCTCTTCGGCGCCCTGTGGTACCCCCCACTCGTCGGCGAAACCCTTCGGCCCGTACGATCCGGTGGCGACGATCGCCTTGGAAGCGATCAGGAGCCGCGGCCCGGGAATGATCCCTTGGGCGATCGCCTGCTTGAGGCCGGCATCGGCATAGCCAGCGCCTTCGGTCCCGAGATCCCTCGCGGTGGTGAATCCTGCCTCGAGGGTCGCGCGCGCATGGTTCACGGCGCGGGCCGTCCGCAGGCTGAGCGATTCCTTCAGGACCTGATCGTTCCAGGTGGTCTCGTCGTACGGATGGAGGAAGAGATGCGTGTGGCCCTCGATCATCCCAGGGAGGAGCGTGGTCCCGGGCAGGGTGATGACGCGTGCGCCCGCCGGCGGGCGGAGTGCGGCCCGTGGTCCGACCGCTGAGATCCGGTCCCCGGTCACGAGCACCGCCCACCCGGTGCGTGCGGAGTCCTCGGTGCCGAGGAAGACGCGATCGGGGACGAGGAGGAGTACAGAGGACGTCGGGGCCGATGGGGCGTCCTGCGCGTGCAGGGGGGGAGCGGCGCTTCCCACGAGGCCGAGGGCGATCCAGACGGTGGCGACCAGATCTGCGAGCGGCCACGGAGTGATGCCACGCGTTGCCCTCACGTGGTGGTCCCCGTGCGCAGCTGCGGGACGTCCGCCACGCCACCGGAGACCACGAAGGCCACCACGTCCGAGCTCACCGCATCCAGCGGTTGCACACGCGCGGTGGGGACGAGGACGAGCTGCCCCGAGAAGTTGTAGGAGTGAGGACAGTACACGGCGACGTCGCCAGGCATCCCCAGCTGGGCGAGGGATTTCTGGGTGACGAAGCCGAGCGTGCGCACCGCCCCATCCTCCGAGAGCGCCACCATCACCGGCGTCTGAAACCGCCGCTGCTCGCCGACGAAGGCATTCATGAGATCCTTCGTGGCGGAGTAGAGCAGGCGGACGAAGGGGAGGCGGTCAAGCCATTGGTCGAACCATCCCTCGATCTGGCCCGCGAAGAAGGTGCCACCGAGGAAGCCGATGAGCGTGATCCCCGCGAGGGTGATCAGGAGTCCCGCGCCAGGGACGGGGAGTCCGAGCCACCCATCGATCGTCGTGAGCACCATCCAGCAGATCGCGATGGTCACGGCGAGGGGCACCGTGAGGATGAGGCCGCGCAGGAAGTAGGTGAGTAGGCGCTTCATGAGGGGGCTCCGCAACGAGGGGCGACGGCTCAACGTATCTTCTCGAGGTCCAGCCTGTTCGCCGCAGAAGATAACCCTGTTCCCGATCCGCCGATGCCCATGCGCTCCCTCTCCCGTTCCGTGCGTCGATTCCTCGCCGGTGTGGCGCTGCTCCTCGCCCCGGGCCTCCTCGCGGCCCAAGGTGAGCGCCTGCCGCTCACCCAGGACACCTACGATCTCTGGCGGTCGATCCAACAGCCGACCCTCTCCCCCGACGGCACATGGGCGGTCTATACGCTCACGCCGACGGTCGGTGACGGGATGCTGGTCGCTCGCGCGACGCGTGGGACCACCGAACATCGGGTGGCGCGTGGCTGGACAGGGCGCCCCCTCACCTCAGTGACGGGCACCCCCTTCTCCGCACAGGCGGCGCAGATCACCGGGGACTCTCGCCACGTGGTCTTCCTCCGGTATCCAGAGAAGGCGGCGATGGATTCGGCGCGCATCAAGAAGGTCCGCCCAGCAGATCAGCCGAAGAACGCGCTGGCGATCCTCACGCTGGAGTCCGGCGCGGTCGCGACGATCCCGAAGGTGCGCGCCTTCCAGATGGCACGCGATGGTGCGCGCTTCGTGCTGTACCAGCCTGAGGTCGACTCTGCCGCCGCCGGTGCGCGTGCGGCCGGCGGGGCTGCGGCTCCGTCTCGCAGTCCGGCTCCTGCCGCGCCCGCCGCAGACTCGGCGAGCAAGAAGCCCAAGAAGGACACCGGGGCGCCGCTCGTCATTCGTGAGCTCGCGACCGGGCAGGAGACGCGGATCGACGGGGTCACGGGGTTTGTCGTGGATCGCGCCGAGCGCGTCGTGGTCTACGCGGTGGCCGGGGCGGATTCTCTCAAGGTCGATGGCGTCTACGCGCGTGATCTCGCGACCGGCACCGTCACCCCGCTCAAGACCGGCACCGGGAACTATCGCGCGCTGGCCCTCGACGAGGCCGGGGCGCAGGTCGCGTTCGTGACCGACGCCGATGAGTTCACTACGGCCGAGAAGCCGCGGATGGCGCTCTATCATGCCGCACTCGTCGGGCCCCGCAGTCGTCCGGGGGCGCAGCCCGCGACACTCGCAGTCGCGCCGACCGCTGTCGGTGAGGGGCTCCGCATCGCCGATCGCGGCATCGACTTCGTGAAGTCGGGTGCGGTCGTGCGGTTTGGGATCGCGAAGGTCCTCCCTGACTCCATCCCGGCGGACTCGCTCGCGGAGAAGGCGATCGTCGACCTCTGGCACTGGCAGGACGCGCGCCCGCAGCCGATGCAGAAACTACAGGTCGCGCAGGACCGTAATCGGAGCGCGGTGGCGGTCTATCATGTGGCGACCAAGCAGATGCGACGGATCGGCAGCGACTCGCTCCCGCAGGTCACCCTCTCCGATGATGGGCGTACCGCCGTCGCCTCGACGGATGTCCCCTACGAGCTCGATGCGATTCGAGGGGAGGATGGCTTTGATATCCATGTGATCAACACGGTGACCGGTGCCTCGCGACAGGTCGCCACGAAGGTGCGGGGTGGGGGTCAGCTCTCGCCGGCGGCGAAGTTCGTCACCTGGTGGGAGAGTGGCCGCTATCGCGTGCACGAGGTCACCTCCGGCCGCACGCGGGACCTGACGGCCGGGATCGCCGGGATCCGCTTCGAGAACGAGGAACATGACACCCCGAGCGAGCCGACGCCCTATGGGCTTGGCGGCTGGACCGTCAACGACGCGCGGGTCCTGGTGTACGACCGCTACGACATCTGGGAGGTCGATCCCCTCGGCGTCGTGGCACCACGTGTGCTCACCGACAGTGTGGGGCGCCGCGAGCAGCTGACCTTCCGCGCGACCCCGCCGGATGCGGATGTGCGGGCCTTCGATCCCGCGGCCCCACTGACGCTGCGCGCCTTCGACAACGTCACCAAGGCCGCTGGTTTCTATCGCGAGCGCCTTGGGGTGGTCAGCGCCCCAGAGCGGATCGTCATGGCGCC
>JBEGVM010000013.1:0-4814 GCA_041178365.1 Gemmatimonadota bacterium
GGAGAGCCTCGCCGCAGTCCGTGCGCTCGGGCAGCGCGCGATCTTCCTCGTCGGGCCGGAGAACCACGAGATGTTGCGCACGAGCTTCCCACCGGAGATTCTCGTCGTCGAGCGCGCCCCGCACTCACTGCTCATTCCGCGTTGTGCGGTGGTCGTGCAGCAATGCGGGGTCGGGACGTTGATGCAGGCGCTCCGCGCTGGTGTCCCGACGCTCGCGGTCCCCTTCGCGAACGATCAACCCGACAACGCCTATCGCGCGGCGCGACTGGGGGTGGCACGGATCATCCCGGCCTCACGCTACCGCCGACGGCGCGTAGCCGTGGCGCTTGATCAACTCCTCACCGATCCCAGCTATCGAGCGGCCTCAGCACGCGTCGCTGCCGAGGTGCGCGCCGAGCGCGGGGTCGATGCGGCGTGCGATGCGATCGAACGGACCTTCACCCTACGACGCTAGCGTCCGATCGTCGTTCCAGGACGTCCCTGCACCGTCCCACGACAGTTGGCTGCCCCGCACTGACAGGCGAAGCTCGCACTCTGCTCGTTGAGCATCGTCGCATAATCGAGGGTAAGCTCCTCACCGGCTGCGATCGCATGGAGCGCGACCACATCGAGCCCGCGATACCCCGAGTTCGGCGCGCAACTATGGTTCATCGGCGCCCAGGCCATGGGATCCTCATCCCAGATCGCATAGACCTCGTCACTGATCGGCACGGCATAGTGCCGGAAGAGCTCCTGCTCCCCCGCCTCCCACCGTGCCAATACGTGAGACCGCGTGACGAGACGATGCGCCCGCCCCTCACCGCGGAAGACCGCCTCGCCCGGGGCGATCGCGCGCCGCGCGACCACACCATACCCAGCAATCGCGTTCCCACGTATCTCATGCAACGGCTGCCGCTCCCGATGCCGAGCGATCCCCTCCGCCATGATCCGCTCGAGGAACCCCTGTGGGCCCATGGGATCGAGTCGCAAGATATGGTCCGCTGACCCCCCTGAGTCCCCTTCATAAAACACCGAGCAGGTGAAGTTCACCTCGAGGAACCAGAGCGTCCCGTGGGCATCCATCCGGAAATCCATCCGCGCATACCCCATCGCACCGAAGCCCGTGAAGATCCGCTCGGCGGCCTCCCGTAAGCGCGCATCGATCGTCGGATCATCCACGGCCACGTTCGCATGCGGATGCAACTCGCTCGTCTTGAGGACGTAGCTCTTGTAGCGGAACCCCTCGGGGAAGCGATACTCGACCGGAGTGAGTGCCATCCCCCGTCCCCGCTTCTCAGGATCCCCGACGATGAGGACGGTGAACTCTCGCCCGTCGACATACTCCTCGACCAGCAGCTCGGGGAATTCATCTGCGAGATGCAGGACCTGCGCGAGGAGGGCGGCTCGATCGCGCACCACGGCATGTTCATCTACCCCCAGGCTATCCCCCGCATGGGCTGGCTTCACGAAGCAGGGCATGCGGAGCGCCGCCACCGGGGCCAGGAGCCGATCGACCGTCGGGGCATCTCCCGCGCGATGCGCCAACGCGACTGCGGGCGCATCCACGAGGACATGCATCGGCGTCGCGACCCCGACCGAGGTCGCGAGGTACTTCATCGTCGGCTTCGGGATGTGAAAGAAGGTCGCGGTCGGCCCAGTATGCGGTAGGTTGAGCGCCGCGAGCGCATGGCAGACATCGACCCCTGGGGTATCCCACTCATGATACCCTTCGCAGAGGTTCACGAAGATGTCGAATCCCTGCCCCGCAAGCCCCTGCAGCTGCCGATAGGTCGAGAGCTTGTGGATCGCGACATGGTGGACCTCGTGCCCCGGCAGGAGGGGGGAGAGGTCACGCGCGGGATCGTAGTGGCGATAATCGACGCCGGAGGTGGAGTAGTCCGGCTGGAGGACGCAGACCTTCATGGGAGGTTCGACGCCGCGAGGATCGTGCGCACCGCGCGGTGATACGGGATCTTCGCGAAGCGGAGGATCGCCCCGATGGAGGTGTAGAGTTCGTCCTCCGAGAGTCCGCACTGCGCATTGACCTCGAGGACGAGGAACTCCCCCGTCTTGCGGTCGCGCCGGAGATCGACGCGCCCATACCCACGCCCATGCACGGCCGCGTACGCCTGCCAGCTCACCTCTTGGAGGCGCTCGATGAGATCCGCCCGCGCCGGGCGGTAGCGCCAGAGTTCCCCATCGCCGCCGTCGATCTCTGACTCTTCCTCGTACAGCCCCCAGAGGCGGTCGAAGGAGAGGAACCGCTCTTCGCGCGGGATCGTCGGATTGAAGAAGCGCTCCACCGGCGGATAGATCGTCGCGCGGCGCCGATCCTCAGCTGACCCGACGATGAAGGTCGTGAACTCGGGGCCATCGATGAAGCGCTCGACGAAAGCGCCCCCATCGGCAAGGCTCCACCCACGATAGCCATCGTGGAGCCGCGCGAGCTGCGCGCGGAGTGCCTGATGCGAGTGCACCACCGACTTGAGTCCGATCCCGAGGCTCCCCGCCGAGATCGCTGGCTTGAGGATCAGCGGCGCACCGATCGACTGAAAGAGCGGAGCACACCCGGCACCATCCCGTGGGACTACGGCCCAGGGCGCGGTCGGGACTCCCGCGGCGTCAAAGAGACGCTTCATCACGATCTTAGACGTCGTGAGATCGTAGAAGCGCTCGTCAGAACCGGTGAAGCGCAGACCATGCTTCCGGAGTGCCCGGATGATGCTCACGCCCGGCGAGCCGTTGATCTCATCGCCATCACAGAGATTGAGCACGGTGGTGTCACGCCCCGCCGACTCCTTCGCGATCCGCGCGATCACCCGTTTATGGTCCTTCATCGAGATCGGCTGCCAGCGCCACTCCATCTTCAGCGCGTCGAACGCCCGCGCAAACTCGGCGTGCGCCATCGAGTGGTCGCTGTACCAAGCGAGGTTGGGATCGTCGGTGGGAACGACGGGGACGAGGACCCAGATGAGGGGGGACACCCTGGCGCCGCGAGAGCGGGGAACGGATGTCGCGAGGGTCTGCTCGATTGGCATCGGTGCATGATTCAAACGTGTGCCGAGGAGCTCCGCAATAGGGTGCGCGTCAGACCCCGACCCGCTCCTCAGGATGGAGCCGTCCCAACCGCCGGAGCACCGGGACGAACCAGGCGACCGACCCTACCACGAGGAGGGTCGCACACCCCCCGATCACCACACTCGGTGCCGTCCCAAACCACCGGGCCGTCACCCCTGACTCGAACATCCCGATCTCATTCGATGACCCGATGAAGAGCTGATTGACCGAGGACACCCGCCCGAGCATCCCCTCTGGCGTGCGGGCCTGCAGGAGGGTGCTCCGGATCACGACGCTCACCATGTCACAGAGTCCCGAGACGAAGAGCAGGGCGAGGGAGAGCCAGAAGGTGGTCGAGAGCCCAAAGCCGATCATGCAGACCCCGAACCCGGCGACCGCCCAGAGGAGGGTGTGTCCGGTGTGTGCGAAATCGTGGTGCCGCGCGAGGACCAGACTCATGGCAACAGCCCCCGCCGCTGGGGCGGCACGGAGCACCCCGAGCCCGATCGGGCCGACATGGAGGATCTCGGCCGCGAAGATCGGGAGGAGGGCGACCGCCCCGCCGAAGAGGACCGAGAAGAGGTCCAGTGTGAGCGCCCCGAGGATCACCGGCTCTCGGACCACGAAGCGCACCCCACCCGCGACCGAGTCCCAGACCCCTTCCCCACTTCCTTCCCGCACTGGAGAGCGATGCCGGATCGAGAGGAGGATCAGGACCGCAGTGAGCATCAGAGCGGCATCCACCGCATAAGCGAGCAGCGTCCCGCCGAGGGCGTAGAGGAGACCACCGAGCGCCGGCCCCGCCACCGACGCGAGCTGCCAGGTCCCGCTCCGCCAGGTGATCGCGTTCTTAAATAGCGCACGCGGGACGAGTTCCGCCGAGAGGGCCTGGCGCGCGGGTTGGAGGAAGGCGCGCGCGACCCCACTCACGATGATCACGCCGTAGATCGCCGTCACCCGATGGGTCGTGAGCGCCTCGAGACCGAGCGGGGTGGGGCCGGCGAGGCACCAGAGGGCGACGCTGCAGAGCACGAGTACCCCGAGGGCGATCACCGAGATCAGGCGGCGATCCCGCTGATCCGCGACATGTCCAGCGTAGAGTGCAGCACTGAGCGCGGGCAACGCCTCGGCGAGTCCGATCAGGCCGAGGGCGAGGGGATCCTTGGTGAGGTCGTACATCTGCCACCCGACGACCGTCCCTTGGATCTGGATCCCGAGGGTGAGGGTGAAGAGGCAGAGGATGTAGCGGGTGAACTTCGGGTGGCGGAGGGCGGCGTAGGGATCGTGCGCGGCCGTGGGGACCGCGGGGAGACGCACTGTCATACGGGGGTCTGGGTCCCCTCGATGAGGGCCGCCGTCTCCTCGGCGATCTGTCGCACCGCGATCTCGATATCGCGGCGGCGGGTCCGGAAGCTCAGCACGCAGACGCGTGCGAGCACGCGACCATCGACCGTGCATCCGGTGATCATCACGTCACCGCGCGCGGTCACTCGTTCGAGGAGCGCCGTGGTGGCGGCATTCTGTGCGCTGCGGGTAGGGAGCGCGGGGCCTGCGAGGTGGAAAGCGAGCAGGGAGAGCTGCGGAGGCGCATCGAGGACGATCCCGGGGACCTGCCGGAGCGCGTCGGCCGCCTCGAGTGCGAGCGCTCGCTTCTCGGCGAGTGCGGCCCGGTATCGCGCGGCGCCGAAGAGCTTGAAGGTGAGCCAGAGCCGAAGTCCCGGGAAATCGCGGGAGAGATCAGGGCCGAACTGTGCCGGGTCGTAGAACTCGTCCTGATT
>JBEGVM010000014.1:0-13416 GCA_041178365.1 Gemmatimonadota bacterium
CCGGCGCGGAAGTCGGCCGTCGTGAGTCCATTGGGGACGAGCCCGAGCCAGTCGAGATCATCGAGGATCCCCTGCTCGAACTCCGGCCGGCACCGACCGCGATCGTGATCTTCGATGCGCAGGAGCACACGGCCGCCGAAGCGCTGTGCGAGCCCCCAGACCCAGAGCGCATTCACCGCATGCCCGAGATGGAGCGCGCCCGTTGGGGCGGGGGCGAACCGTGTCGTGAATCTCGGGGTGGGGGCGCGCATGGCCCAATCTTATCCCCACCTACGCTCGTCGGCAGCACGCGTCGTTAGGCTGCCCCGCGCGCGACTTGTGCTGCTCGCTGCGTCGTGATACTCGGCAAAGTCCTTGAGAGGCATGATTCGGTGCGGAGAGAGGAGCCCACGACACGAGCCCGCGACAACCGCAAGATCAGAGCAACGACTCGGCGAGCGGCGCCGGCATCAGCACCGGCCGCTCCTGAGCATCGACCATCGACAGCAAGACAAAATCGGCGAACTCAAAGCCGGGGCCGACGGTGCACCCCACCAGCGCATAGGCTCCAGTAGGCCGCGCCGCCTGCCACCATCCCGCAGGCACCACGCACTGGGGGACGCCACCGTCAGCCAGCGCGCCGAGTCGCACCGAGCGAATCTCGCCACCCGCGGCAGGCGCCATGAACAGCTCCATCGGGTCCCCTTCGTACCAGTGCCAGGACTCATCGGAGCGCACCTGATGCCAAGCGCTGAACCCCCCCGATTCGAGCAGGAAATAGATCGCCGTCAGGGCGGACCGCGCCGACCGGCCATCGTCGGGGTGTACCTGCGCCGAGGAGCGGAAGGTTCTGGCGTAATGCCCTCCCTCCGGATGCGGCTGCAGCGCCAGCTGGGCAATTAGATCCGTGGGACGAGTTGACATGACGCAATATGTGGTCCCCCAAGGGCCGCCGTAGCTCCACGGCGCTCCTGGCAGCCCAGCCTCCGCGGGCGCGGCCGCGCAGTTGGTGGTTGTCGCCCTGGCTACTTCAGCGATGACACAGGAATGCGAAACACCCCGCCGGTATTCGTGGCCGCGATGAGAAAGCCGTTGCTGATGACCAGATCAAAGATGGACTTGTCGCTGAGACCGGTATTCAGCTCGGCCCACGTGTCGCCGTTGTTCTTTGAGTAGAACACGCCGCTGCCAAACGTGCCGGCTACGATGAACTGGTCGTTGCTGGCGAAGCCGCGCACGCTGGTGGCCGGGAGGCCGCCTGCGAGCTGGGTCCAACTGTTGCCGCCATCGGTGGAACGGAACACGCTCGAGCCGTTCGCGCCGCCCAGAAAGAGGGTCGTACCCTTGACTTCAACAGCGCGAAACGTGGTCCCACTCAGTCCCGTGTTGCTGGGCACCCACGTGGCCCCGAAATCGACGCTCTTCATGATGCCAGCGCCGTTGGTACCCACGACAATCACGTCGCCGAGCGCGGCGATGCTCCGTACATCCACCCCGACCAGCCCCGCCGCGGCCCAGCTGTCGCCCTGATTGTCAGAGCGAAACACGCCACTCGGGCCCACCACGTACAACCGAGTGCCTGCCTTCACGATGCCACTGGTGCGCAAATCGGTGATGCCGGTGCTTTTCGAGGTCCACGTGACACCGAGATCGCTGCTCCGAAAGACGCCCTGGCTAGCTGAGGAGTACAGATACGTGGCATCGTCCGCGAATCCGCGGGTGGGACCGACGGCGTCGTTCCCGGTGTTTGACAGGCGAAACGTCGCGCCCGCGTCATCGGAGCGGTACACACCAGTTGCACCACCGACGAAGGTTGCGGTCCCGCGACTCCAAGCGGACTGCATGTTGAGCCCGGCCGTCCCGCCACTTACGACCCACGACTCGCCGCCCGATGTCCCCGGCACCACCGCATCTGGAGCGGACACGGCGCTCTCACACGCCGAGAGAAGCAGGAAAGTGGTGAGAGGGAGTATGAAGCGTTGGACCGACTTCATGATTGACTCCGGATGCGGGATGGTCTGCTGTCGCGTGGCCGTGTGCTGCCACGGCGCGTTCCTGTAATAGACGCCGTAGCTCCAGCAGCGTTAAGCGCCATCGTGGCTCGAGGGCGCGCGCCACGCAACGAGGCGCCACTGGTCCGGCACCCCCTGCAGAGTGCGCGGCCGGAGGTCCTCGACATGGAGCCCTGATCGTCCGGACGCTGGGGCTCCTCGGCGCGTTCCGGAATGCGATGGCGATCCTAGCCTTCTACCTCTTCGTGGCGTGGGTGATCGCGCGGGTTGCGGGCCGAGTGGGCGCACGGAGGGGTGCGGTCGCTCACCGGGGGGAAAACCTGGTGGACGTCCGTCGGGGCGCGGCCTAGCTTCTCCCACGCCATGTCCCTCCTCGCCCTGTACGATCCCGCGCTCCGCGGACGCGCCGATGCGCCCGCCCTCGAGGTCGAGGACGCGAGCGGGATGCGGGTGCTGACCTTCGGCGCGCTCGACGCCCGGAGCGATCGTCTCGCCGTGACGTTCCGTGCGCGCGGGGTAGGGCCAGGCGACCGCGTGGCGCTTCTGCTCGCGAACCGTCTCGAGTTCCTAGACTGCTGGCTCGCCCTGATGAAGCTCGGTGCCATCGCGGTACCGATGAACGTGCTCTACAAGGGGCGGGAGATCGGGCATATCGTGGACGATGCGGCGCCCGTGGCGGTGGTGGCCACGCCCGACCGGGCGGTGGACCTCCCGGTCGGTGCGGTCCTCTGGGATGTGGATGCGCTCTCCAGTGAGGCCGAGGGCGGTGCGACCATGCGGCCCACCGTGGCCCTCGATGACGCGACGCCAGCCGCCCTGGTCTATACCTCGGGTACAACAGGACTCGCGAAGGGTGCCGTGCTGACGCACGGGAACTTCGCGGCGAACGCCCGCGCGCTTGTGTTCGCCTGGCGTATCACCGCTGAGGACCGCTATCTCGCCGTGCTCCCGCTCTTCCACGTGCACGGCCTCGGGAATGGGATCCAGAGCTGGCTCGCCACCGGGTGCCATCTGCGACTCGCCACGCGCTTCCGGCAGGAGGCGGCGCTCGAGTGGTTCGAGGCGTATCGGCCGACGCTCTTCTTCGGCGTACCGACGATGTACGTGCGGCTGCTCGAGGCGCCGGTCGATTGGGCCCGGGCAATCGGTGCCGGCGTCCGGCTCTTCGTCTCCGGCTCCGCGCCCCTTCCGGCGCAGGTGCTCGAGGACTTCGCCGACCGGTTCGGGCACCGGATCCTCGAGCGGTATGGGATGACTGAGACGTTGATGAACGTGAGCAACCCGTACGATGGTGAGCGTCGCGCGGGGACCGTGGGGCACCCGCTGCCCGGCGTCGACGTCGAGATCCGGGACGAGACGGGGGTGCCCGCGCCCGATGGGACGTCGGGAGAGCTCTGGGTGCGTGGACCAAATGTCTGCGCCGGGTACTGGCAGCGTCCTGAGGCCACGGCGGCGGCCTTCGTCGACGGCTGGTTCCGGACCGGGGATCTGGGCGTCCGGGACGCCGCCGACGGGTACATCACCTTGCAGGGGCGTCGAAGCGACGTGATCATCTCGGGTGGCTTCAACATCTATCCTCGTGAAGTGGAGGAGCTTCTGACGACGATGCCCGGCGTGCGGGAGGCGGCGGTGGCGGCACGGCCGGATCCGGTGCGCGGGGAGGTGCCCGTGGCCTACCTGGTCTGCGACGGCGACGTCGATCTCGCCGCGATCGAGGCCTCGTTGCGGGATCAGGTGGCGTCGTTCAAGATCCCACGCGCCTTCCATCGCGTGGCGGTCCTCCCGCGCACGGCGCTCGGCAAGGTGCAGAAGCACCTCCTGGCCGGGCTCGTCTCGTGAGATGTCCGGGGCGGAGCGCGTGACCGCGGCGCAGCTCTCGGTGGTCGCTCTCGCCCTCGTAATCGCGGCGAGCTTCTTCTCGCGGATCAACGTCGGAATCCTCGCCGTCGCGCTGGCCGGCCCCGTGGCGCTGCACGCCGGCGGTTGGTTGCCGGACGAGGTGCTCAAGCTCTTCCCGGCGCCGCTCTTCCTCACGCTCCTCGGCGTGACGTTGCTCTTCGGTGTGGCACAGGCGAACGGGGCGATGGTCGCCCTGACCCACGGGCTGCTGCGGTTGGCCGGTGGGCGGGCGCGCTGGGTCCCGGCGCTCTTCTTCTTGCTCGCCTGCGCCGTCAGCACGGTGGGGCCCGGGGCGATCGCGACGCTGGCGTTGCTGGCCCCGCTCGGGATGGCGGCGGGCGCGCGGGCGGGCCTCCCGCCGCTGCTGACCGCCCTGATGCTTGGGAACGGGGCGAACGCCGGGAATCTCTCCCCGTTCAGCGCCGTGGGGGTGATCGTCGCGGACGGGATGGGCGCCGCGGGGCTGACGGGGCATCAATGGACCGTCTGGGCCGCCAACTTCACCGCGCATCTGCTGGTCTCGGTGGTCGCGTGGGCGCTGTTCGGTGGCCCGCAGCTCTGGCGCGAGACCGCACGGGTCGTGTTGGACGACGAGGTTCGGTTCGACGGCCGGCACCGCATCACGCTCGGGGTGATCGCCCTGTTCGTGCTCGCGGTGACGATGCTCAAGGCGCACATCGGACTCACCGCCTTCGCCGGTGTGGCGTTCCTGCTGCTCGTCGGGGCGGGGGATGATGCGGCGACGCTCAAGCAGGTGCCGTGGGCGGTGCTCGTGATGGTGTGCGGCATCAGCGTCCTGATTGGTGTGCTCGAGAAGACCGGGGGGATGTCGCTCTTCTCGGACCTCCTCGCGCGCATCGCGACGCCCGCGTCGGTGAATGGGGTGATCGCCTTCGTGACCGGCACGATCTCCACCTACAGCTCGACCTCCGGCGTGGTCTATCCGACCTTCCTCCCGACCGTGACCGACGTGGTGGCGCGGCTCGGCGGCGGGAGTGCGCTCGAGGTGGCCCTGAGCATCAACGTGGGAGCGGCGCTCGTGGATGTCTCGCCGCTCTCGACGCTCGGGGCGCTCTGCATCGCCGCGCTCCCCAAAGGCGAGGACGAGAAGCGGCTCTTCCGACAGCTCCTCCTCTGGGGCACGTCGATGACCGTCGTTGGCGCCCTCTTCTGCCAGTTCTGCATCGGTTGGTTCATCCGGTGACGGTCATCCCAGAGTGCTGATGCGTCGCCTCGTCATCCCCCCGTCGGCTCCCCTCGTCCCCGTGGCCCAAGTGGGATGGGTAGTCACGGCGGACCAGGTCGCTCGGGCCGCCCGCGCCCCATCGTGGTGCACCGTGGTCGCGTCCGGGCGGGCTATCGCATTGGGGAGGAGCTCTTCGGAGGACTCTCTGGCAGGCGCGGCATCTTGCATGTCATTGGCGAGCGACCCGGTACGGGGCATCGCACCTTTTCGGTCTACATCACGTCACCGGAAGGTTCGGACTGGGGTCAGTCCGGCAAGGTCGATCATGACATCACCAGGGTCGTGGCGGGCATCGCCAACACCGCCCTGCTGCCGGATGCGGCGGCGAAGACGGTCGTTGCGCTGTTCGACGGAATCGCCCGGTGACGTACCGGTCGGACACGTCCGACGGCCACGTCACGACGCGCTACCACGGCCTCGGTATCACTGACAACCGCGTCGCGCTCGGCCTAACTTGCACCGCATCACCCCTGAGCCTGTGAGACGCGTGCACTCCGATCCTGATTTCGTGACCGTCGTCGAGGTCGCTCCGCGCGACGGCCTCCAGAATGAGTCGGTCCCGCTCCCAACCGATACCAAGGTGGAGCTCGTCGATCGCCTCACCGCGGCGGGGTGCCCGACCATCGAGGTCACCTCCTTCGTCTCTCCCAAGGCGGTGCCGCAGCTTGCCGATGCGGCGCAGGTGATGGCGGGGATCGGGCGCACCCCGGAGGTGCGCTACACGGTGCTCACCCCGAATTGGCGGGGATTCGAGGCCGCGCGTGATGCACGCGCCGATGGGATCGTCGTCTTCGGGGCAGCGAGCGAGACCTTCTCGCAGAAGAACATCAACTGCTCGATCGCGGAATCGCTCGAGCGGTTCCGTCCCGTCGTCACCGCGGCGCTCGAATCAGGGATCACGGTGCGCGGCACCGTCTCCTGCGCGCTCGGCTGTCCCTATGAGGGGGTCATCACACCGGAGGCGGTGGCTGAGGTCGCACGAGAGCTTATGGCGCTCGGGTGTGACGAGATCAGCATCGCCGATACCATCGGCATCGGCACGCCGGAGCGCACACGGATCGTGATGGAGGCGGTGCTCGAGGTGGTCGAGCCATCACAGATCAATGCGCACTTCCACGACACGCAGGGACGCGCGCTCGACAACCTCGAGGTCTGTCTCGAGCTCGGGATTCGCAGCATCGATGCCAGTGCGGGTGGCGTGGGTGGATGTCCCTTCGCGCCGGGAGCCACCGGGAACGTCGCGACCGAGGCGGTGCTCGGCTTCCTCGAGGCGCGAGGCTTCACCACAGGAATCGATCGTGGCGCGGTGATGGCGACGGGGCAGTGGCTGCGCGATCAGCTCGCGCGCTGATCAGTACCCGAGCCCGACCCGCTTTCGGAGATGCCGGTTCGCCGTCATCTCCTCCACTATGAAGTGCGCCACATCCTCCACCGAGATGCGGTTCGCCCCCTCGGGGAGCAGGTCATCGCTCCAGCGATAGACCCCGGTCCGCTCGCCGGGCACGATGTCGCCGGTGCAGACCATCGTCCAATCCACCTCGCCATCGCGCATCGCGTGCCACGCCGCCTTGTGGCGGGCACTCACCTGCTTGAAGATCGCGGGGAAGGTCGGTTGATCGTGCCGGAGCCCGCCATGCACCGAGTCGAGGATCCCACCGCCGGCCACGTTGAGCACACGACGGACGCCGTGGGTGCGCATCGCGGCGACGATGTTCCGCATCCCTTGGGACTGCGCCTCACCGGGTTCATGCACGCCAGCGCCGCCGAGCCCAGAGAGGACGAGATCGGCACCAGCGACGACGCGCGCGACCGCATCGGGGTCGAGCACATCCCCTTGGATGATCTCAAGCCCCGCGCGCGGCACGAGCTTCGCGGGATCGCGGACGAGGGCGCGGACGGTATGCCCTTCCACCAGTGAGTACTCCAAGAGACGGCCGCCGACGCGACCCGTGGAACCGAAGAGTGCGATATGCATCGTGGAAAGATGGGGGCAGGGCTCAATGAAAATCATGCCCCCGTGCGAAATCCTCTCCCGCGCCGGCCCGGAGCGGCAAGAAGGTCTCCCCGCGGATGTTCCAGACCCCATCCTCCACCTGCAGGACCCCACGCACCAAGAGGATCGGCTGCTGGGAGAGGAGGGTGAACTCCGCCTCCGCCTGCTGCGGACGCACCACCACATTGATCGTCCCGGTCTCGTCCTCGAGGGTGAGGAACATGAACCCCTTCGCGGTCGGAGGGCGTTGCCGGCAGATCACGAGCCCGGCATGGGCTACGGGCGTGCTGTCGCCGAGGGTATGGAGCTCGCGTGCGGTGCGCACGCCGTTCGGGATGAGCATCGCGCGGAGATGCCGCATTGGGTGACCGGCGAGGGAGAGTCCGGTGAGGCGATAGTCGGCGGCGGTGAGCTCGGGTGGGGAGAAGGCAGGGAGGTGCGCCGGGACCGCGGTCTCGGGGAAGAGGGCGAAGGGCCCCCATCCCCCACGCTGCGCCTCGAGCACGCGCCAGAGCGCTACGCGGCGCCGTCGCCCCACTGGCTCGTCCATCACGAAGGCATCGAAGGCGCCTGCTTCCGCCAATGCTCGTAGCGCGCGGCGATCGAGGCCCAGGCGATCGACCGCATCGGCGATGGAGAGGAAGGGCGCCTGTTGCGCCGCCTCGATCCGTGGCCGCGCCTGTGATCCGAGCCCACGTACCGAGCGGAGCCCGAGGCGCACCGCAGGGGCGGCGGTCCGCGTCGGGCCCGGCTCCAGGGTGTGATCCCACCGACTCCGCATGAGGTCCACGGGGAGGACACGGACGCCGTGGCGCATCGCATCCTCGATCAACGTCCCCGGGCCGTAGAACCCCATCGGCTGCGCGTTGAGGATCGCGCAGAGGAACTCGGGGGCGTAGTAGTGCCGCAGATAGGCGCTCGCATAGACCAAGAGCGCGAAGCTCGCGGCATGGCTCTCCGGGAAGCCGTAATCGGCGAAGGCCTCGATCTGATTGAAGATCCGCTGTCCGACATCGGCGGGGATCCCGTTGCGCGCCATCCCATCGATCATCCGCTGCGCGATCCCCGCCATCCGTTCGCGACTCCGCTTATGTCCCATCGCCTTGCGTAGGAGATCTGCCTCGCCCGGTGTGAAGCCCGCGGCGGTGATCGCGACCTGCATCCCCTGCTCTTGGAAGAGCGGGATACCGAGGGTGCGGCGGAGGATCGGCTCGAGGGTGGGATGGGGGTAGGTCACCGCTTCGGTGCCTGCGCGCCGCCGCAGATAGGGATGCACCATCGCCCCCTGGATCGGCCCCGGACGGATCAACGCTACCTCGACGACGATGTCGTAGAAGCAGCGCGGCTTGAGGCGCGGGAGGGTGTTCATCTGCGCGCGACTCTCCACCTGGAAGACCCCCACGGTATCGGCACGACAGAGATCGTCGTAGACCGCAGGGTCGGCGCAGTCGAGCTGGCTCAGATCGATCGTCACCCCTCGCGTGCGGCGGATATAGGCGAGACAATCTTGTAGGACGGTGAGCATCCCGAGCCCCAAGAGATCGATCTTCACGAGCCCCACGGGGTCGAGATCGTCCTTCTCCCATTGGATGACGGTGCGCTCCTCCATGCTCGCGGGTTCGATCGGGACCACGGTGCGGAGCGGCTCTGCGGTGAGGACGAAGCCTCCTACATGGATCCCGCGATGGCGCGGGGCGCCGGCAAGCTGCGCGGTGATCTCGTGCAGATGCTGGAGGCGTGGGTCGCGCAGGTCGAGTGGGCGCTCGGTGGAGGATTCGTGCGCCAAGAGGCGCGTCGCCTGCTCGGGGGAGAATCCCAGCACCCGCGCCGCATCGCGCACCGCACTGCGCCGGCGCCAGGTGATATGCTCGCAGACCATCGCCGCATGCTCGCGCCCGTAGCGCGTGTACACATACTGCAGCACGCGCTCTCGCTCCCGATGCGCGAAGTCGATATCGATATCCGGCGCCTCGGTACGCTCCTCACTCAGGAAGCGCTCGAAGAGCAGCTCCAGACGAATCGGATCGACGGCGGTGATCCCCAAGCAGTAGCAGACCGCGCTGTTCGCCGCGGAGCCACGCCCCTGACAGAGGATCCCCTCCCGCCGCGCGAAGCGCACGATGTCCCAGACGATCAGGAAATATCCGGCGAGCCCCAGCTTGGAGATGAGCGCGAGCTCGTGCGCCAACTGCGCCGGGTGGCGCGCGCTACGCGCGGCCCCCCACCGCTCGGTGGCCCCCGTCTCCACCAGCTGCGCGAGATAGGCATCCTCGCTCACCCCGGCGGGTAGCGGAAAATGCGGTAACCGGGGCTTCAGTGTCTCGAGCCGAAACCCACAGCGCTCGGCGATCGTCACTGTGCGCGCGAGCGCCGCCTCATGCCCGCGCCACCGCGCGGCGAGTTGTGCCGGCCCCTTGAGATGCCACTCCGCGTTCGGACGGAGTCGCGTCCCCATCTCGTCAAGCGTGGCGCCATGCCGGAGCGCGGTGAGGACATCGTGCGCCATCCGCTGCTTCGGGTGCGCGTAGTGCACGTCGTTGGTGACGATCCACGGCAGCGCCATCGCCTCAGCGAGCGTCATGAGCTGCTCAGCGAGCGCGCGTTCCTCCGGGAGTCCATGATCCCAGCACTCGATCGCGAAGCGTTCACCGAAACACTCACGGAGCGTTCCTGCCGCTTCACGGGCCGCGCGCGCGGCGACCTCGCCTGCGGCCCCCGCCCCCGCCCCCGCACTGACGAGCTGTGGGATCCACCCGCGCGCGCACCCACTCAGCGCGAAGAGCCCCGCGGTATGGCTCGCTAACTGCTCCAACGTCACGCGCGGCTCCCCCCGTGGGTGATCGAGCCGCGCACGGGTGATCAGCGTACAGAGGTTCCCCCATCCCTCGCGATCCTCTACGAGACAGACGAGATGGGTGCGGAGTCGCGGGATCTGATCCTCCCCCACCACACGCCCCGGCAGCGCGTCACACACCGCTGGAGAAAGCCCCGCGGGCAGTGGCACATCGACGGTGAGTTCGGCGCCGAGGATCCCTGGGAGTCCTGCTTCTCGTGTGGCGGTCGCGAAGCGCACTGCCCCACCGACATCATCGTGATCGGTGAGGGCAAGGGCCGAGAGTCCGAGGGCGTGTGCCCGCGCGACGAGTGCCTCAGGCGTGCTCGCGCCATCGAGGAGTGAGAAGGTCGAGTGCGCATGCAACTCGGCGTACGCCACCGCCGGTCGCGGGGCGATGGTGGGGCGGGGCACCGCTCAGTCCTCCCACCCCTGTACGCGCCACCCGCCGGCCTCGCGATAGATCACTAAGGATTCTCCGGCGACCTCACTCGTGCCGCGCCAGTATTCGCGCGCGAAGGGCGCGGCGTGCCACCACTCGCCAGAGAGACGCTCAGGGCCCTGCACCTGAGTGAGGCGGTGCCGCGTGCCACGCCACCGGAGTTCAAGGGGCGCGCCATGCGCATCGGTGGCGACCTGGATCGTCTCGGGGGTGGTGAGCAACCGGAGGGCGCGTCCCTGGTGGGAGGCCATGATCGTGTCGATCGGCGGGGGCGGGGTGAAGGTCTCGATCGCATCCCACGCCCCGGCGCGCTCGGGGGCATGCGAGTCGCGCCGCACCGGACGCACGACGGCATCGGCGCCGAGGGTGGTGCGGAGGCGTGCAAGCGCGGCGTCGGCGGCGGCCGCGTCGCGCCAGGCGGGCGTAAGGAGATCTCCCTGCTCGGCGGTCGCCGTCACCGCGTGGGCGACCCCCACCTCGACGGCATCGACAGGCGCATCGAGGGTCCAGGTATCGAGCAAGGCGCGGCACCGCTCGAAGAGCGGGCCCACGCGCGCCATCGGGGTGGCGGGGCGCACCTCGCGCGTCACGCGACGGGGTCGTGTCCCCGACATCGTGAGGGTGATCGCGATCGTCGCCGCGGCACGTCCCTCGGCGGCGAGGGTGCGCACGAGGCGGTCGAGGGCCGCGCGGACCACGAAGAGGATCGGCTCCATCGTGGTGACCGCGGCGGGGAGGTCGTGCGTCACGCGGCGCGGATCGTCGAGGGTCGCGAGGGTCGCGCGTCGTGGGTCGTCAGCGCGCGCGAGGCGCCAGAGGGCGAGTCCTTCGGCGCCCCAGCGACGTTCGACATCGAGAGGATCGAGTGCGGTGACCTCGCCGGCGGTGCGGAGACCGAGGGCGCGGAGCGTGTCGCGCAGTTCGCCATCCATCGGGAGGAGGGCGAGTGGGACACGCATCAGGTAGACGGCGTCTTCTCCTGGCGCGATATGCACCGGCTCGCGATGCGCGCGGGTGCTCCAGGTCGCGCTCTGCGCCGCGATGCCAGTGTCGGCGATCGCGACGCGCGCGTCAGGATGCCAGGCGCGTGCGAGTCGCAGGAGGAGGGTCGCGAGGTGTCGTTCGCCGCCGATCCCGTCGAATCCCTGAGCACCGACCCACCAGGTGCCTGGCGCCTCGCGCAGTGGGGTGACCTGCGGACTCGCACGTAAGAAGGTGGCGCTCGCACGCACCACTTCACGCGCGAGTGTCACCTCATCCCATGGCCACGCGACGAGGGTCGCGCAGACCGCGCGGGCCTGTGGGAGGGTCATCCCGCTGCGGATCCCGTGGCGCGCCGCCTGTGCCGTCACCGTGCGGATCAGCGTGCCGCGCACCAGGACGATCGGCTGCGTGTCCCAGTGTGCGGTATTGGGATCCCTGTCGTCCTCGTCGCGCGGTGCGGCGAGCCACGCCGCGGCGATCGGGAATCTCGGGATGCGCACACAGGCGACGCGGGACGGCGAGGTCATGACCGATCTCCAACACCACAGGATGAGAATTGGCGCCCCCCTTCTCGAGCGTCGCGACACAGCGTCCACCGGTGCCTCGTCGGGCGAGGCGGAGCCGGAGCGCGGTACCGCCATCGGTGGCGCGGGTGCCATCGCCCAACAGGAGGAGGGCGGCGTCGGATTCGCGCGCGAGCTGTGCCAGCCGAACCGCGACAGGGCGGGGGAGGACCGGCCCGCCATCGAGCACCACCAGGGTGAAGGCCCCCGAGCGCAGGAGGAGGTCGGCGCACCAGGGGGCGCGCGTGGGATCGGGCGGGCGCACGACCCAGATCGCATCGAGCGTCCCTGCCCAATCGCGCGGGTCGAGGGTGCGGGTCGCGTCGATCCACGCCACACCGAACCCCGCGCGCAGCGTCCCGCGCACCAGCGCACGGGCGAGCGTCGTCTTCCCGAGTCCCGCCGGCGCGAGCCATTCACTGATCCGCCCCCGCGGGATCCCCCCGCCGGGAAGTGCCGCATCGAGGGCGGCCACACCGGTGGGGAGTCCGGGGCTCGCGCTCGGGGTCCCAGCGACGACCGAGGCGATATGGAGGCGGAGTGCAGCGAGTGACATACCGAACAGAACCCGAAGAAGAGAGGGGTAATTACCGAATAAAACCCGAAAATAGCAAGGGGGGGTGGCCTGATTCGAGAGGGATTCTCCAGCCCTCCGACCACTATCTTCCCCCAATGCCTCCGACGGGCTCCCTCCGATGAAATGGTCCTGGTCGATCGGCCGGATCGCCGGAATCAGCGTGCGCATCCACGCCACCTTCCCGTTGCTCCTGCTCTGGGTGGCGCTGCGCCAGGGGGGCGGGACGGCGGCGGCGATCGCCGGCGTGGTCGCGATCCTCGTGATCTTCACGATCGTCTTGCTCCACGAGTTCGGGCATGCGTTGATGGCGCGCCGCTACGGGATCGGGACGCACGACATCACCCTCCTCCCCATCGGCGGATTGGCACGCTTGGAGCGGATGCCACGCGAGCCCAAGCAGGAGCTCGCGATCGCCATCGCCGGTCCCGCGGTGAACCTCGTGCTCGCCCTCCTCTTCGGCGCGATACTCATCGCGACGCAGGGGGTCTGGTCCCTTGAGGCGCTCTGGCTGCTGCTCGCGTCCTCGCAGGGCCTCACCTTTCCCGGGGTCCTCGCGCAGCTCGTCGAGATCAACGTCGGACTGATCCTCTTCAACCTCCTCCCCGCCTTCCCCATGGATGGCGGACGCGTGCTCCGCGCCCTCCTCGCCCTCCGCTCCGGCGATCTCACGCGCGCCACACGGCATGCGGCACTCGTTGGTCGGATCTTCGCCGCACTCTTTGCCTTCGTCGGTCTCTTCGTCTGGAATAATCCCTCGCTCGTGCTCATCGCCGTCTTCGTCTGGCTCGCTGGCGCGGGCGAGGCGGCCTCGGTGGAGACCGAAGCCGCGCTCGAGCGCACGACTGTCGCCTCGCTCATGATCACCGATCTGCGCACGGTCGTCCCTGA
>JBEGVM010000015.1:0-7798 GCA_041178365.1 Gemmatimonadota bacterium
TCGGCCCGGGATACGCACCAACGCCCGACCGATATCACGCGCCAACGTGTCTACTCGCTCCGTCCGTGGGTCAGCGAGGACGAGCGCATTCGGCTCCCCAAGGATGAACGCCCCCAGGTTCGCCTCGTTCACCCAGACGTGGTACCCAACTGGCTTCAGCGAGGGGAGCACCACCGTGGGCGTGCTCCCGTCCAGTGGGAATCGCCAGAGCCGTTGCGTCGAATCGCGCTCGACACGAATCACACTGATGGCGAGCCGATCGGGCGTGAGGGTCGCAGAGTATTCACTCTCAGTCGTCTGCGTGACCCGCTCGACTCGGTTGGTCGCGAGGGTGACGCGCCAGATATCCGCCTGCGCATCTTGGCGGATGCTCGTGAAGAGCAAGGCGCGGCCATCGGCAGTGAAGGTCGGCTGATTGTCGTAGCCCGAGCGGTTGGTGACGTTCACCGGGCGCCCGATCGTGACATGGCTCCCCACCTCATGGAAGGACGCGACATAGAGATCGCTCCCACCCTGGGCCATGAGGGGTATCGCCCCACAGACGAGGAGGCCAATCACGCGAATCATCACAAGGCCATTCATACGCCCACCACCAGACCACGACACTCCCCAAACCCGATCCGCACATGCCCGGGCGCCTCGCACCACCCACGCAGGATCACCTCATCACCATCCCCGAGGAAGGCGCGGGTCTCGCCATTGGCGAAGGTCACCGGCTCCGCGCCACGCCAGGTGAGCTCGAGCAGACACCCGCGCGACGACGTCTCCGGCCCAGACACCGTCCCACTCGCGATCAGATCACCCGGCCGCAAATTGCATCCCCCACTGGCATGGTGCGTGAGCATCTGCGCGAGGGTCCAGTACATCTGTGCGAATCCCCCATGGCTCACCCGCTCCGCCGGCGCCCCCTCGGTGCGCATGCGCGCGGTATGGATCCAGACCTCGAGCGTGATGCCGAATCCCCCATGCGCCTGATCCCCCGCGTCAGTGAGATAGGGCAGCGGGGAGGGCTCCTCAGCGGACCGCGTGCGCGACGCGACGCGATACGGCGCGAGTGCGTCCAGCGTCACCAGCCAGGGCGAGACCGTCGTCGCGAAGTTCTTCGCGAGGAATGGACCCAACGGCTGATACTCCCAGGCCTGCACGTCGCGCGCCGACCAATCGTTGACAAGCACCAACCCAGCGAGATGCGCTTCCGCCTCGGCGAGGGGCACCGGTTCGCCGAGGGCGTTCCCTACCCCGATCACCGCGCCGACCTCAAGCTCGTAGTCGAGTCTTGCGGTCGGCGCGAAGGTGGGTGGGCCCTCAGGCTTGGCGCTCACCTGACCCATCGGCCGACGCACCGGCGTCCCCGTGGGCACAATCGACGAAGCGCGCCCATGGTACCCGATCGGCACATGTCGATAGTTGGGAAGCAGTGGGTTGTCGGGCCGGAACATCGATCCGACATTCGTGGCGTGATCGACGCTCGCATAGAAGTCGGTGTAGTCGCCGATCGCGACCGGGAGATGCATACGCACCGCGGACATGGGATGGAGCAGCCCATGGAGCCGCTGTGCCGATCCCCCTTCCTCGGTCTCTGCGCGTAGGAACCGCTGCACCGCCACACGCAGGGCCGTGAGCGCAGGACGCCCGAGCGCGAGCAACGCATTGAGCGTGCGCCCCTCAAGCGTCGTGAGGATCTCAGGCGCGAGACTCGAGAGCAGCCCGGCGTCGCGCGCGACACGGAGGTCGACCACCTGGTCCCCGATCGCGACCCCGATCCCAACGCGACCCGCCGCGGTCTCGAATACGCCGAGCGGAAGATTCTGGATCGGGAAGTCGGTGCCCGCCATCTGCGCAGAACGGACCCACGAGGTCAATGTGCGATCATGCGTCTGGTCGAGCATCGTCAGCGACTCCCTGCCGTGATGAGGTGCGCCAGCTCCTGCACTGGTTCGTCGAATGCACACGATCCGAACGACCCGGCGAAGGTCGCACGGAAGCGTGTCAGCGTCTCGATATCGAGCTGATGCGCCCGCCAGCGGAGCCGTGATGGCTCGATGACGATCGCGTGCGCCTCTCGCTCCTCGAGTAGCGGGAGGACCTCTGCCTCTGCCTTGCCCTGCCAGAGCAATGCCGCCGCCAAGAAGATATTGAGATACCCGTACATCATCCCACGCGGCGGCGTCACCTCGTAGGTCAGCGCGTATTCCCCACGCATCGGGTGATGCAGCCCCGCCGTCGCCTTGAACGGTACGCCGGCCTGCACGCACGCCGAGAGGAACCGCACGACCTCCGACGGCGTGGGGAATGCCTCTGGGGTGACTCCACCCGTGCGGATCTTCGCGCGCAACCCATGCGGGGCGAGTGCCGCGATGAGCGCCGACGGATCCTCGCGCACCGGAAGCTCGACGTACACCGTCACCCCAGAGCCGAACACCCCGGTGGGTACCCCGACGAGCGCGGCGATCTCGTCCAGCGTACTCGCCTTCGCCTCGACGGTATCGATTGCGAGACATCCCCCAGAGGTCGCCGACCACTCGGTGAGGCTCGGTGCATCAGCAGCACTCGCGAGCACACTCAGCCGCCACGGCGCTCGGGGAGTCGGCGCCCCATGCGGTAGGGCATCGACGGCGGCGGTGAACTCCACCAGTCGCGCCGCCGGCACCACGAACCGCCCCAGCATCGCACGATCGGGACCGATCGCGTACCGCGCGTACGCGGCGACCGCGGCGGGCATCGCCAGCGCCGCCGGTGGGAAGAGCCCCGCATAATCGATGAGCCCATCGACCAAGACCGCGAGGGCGGTCCCGGCCTTCACCACGGATCCCGACGCCTCCGCGGTCACGCGCGCATCAGAGGATCGACGCGACGTCGATCCCGCGCGTCGCCAGGATCCGCGCCACCGTCTCGCCGATCTTGTTGTTCGGCGTGCTCGCGCCGGCCGTGACCCCGACGCGAACGTCCCCCGCCATCGGGAACCATCCGCTCTCTTCGGCCTCCAATCCGTTCGCGAGATCGCGGTAACGGATCGTCCCACGCTCAGGGTCGATCCCGAGCGCATCCTCGATGTGATAGGTGCGCACCTGCTCGGAGCAGAGCGCCGCTAACGAAATCGTGTTCGACGAGTTGTACCCGCCGACCACCACCATCACGTCGAGCGGCTCCGTCAGCAAGGCATTCACCGCATCCTGCCGATCCTGCGTCGCACTGCAGATCGTGTCAAAGGTGCGGAAATGCTCGGCCCGATGCGCTTCACCATGGGCGCGCATCATCGACTGTCCCACCGCCTCCCCGATCGCGAGCGACTCCCGCGCGAGCATCGTCGTCTGGTTCGCGACACCGATCCGCTGGAGATGCAGATCGGGGTCGAAGTGTGGGCTCGCCGCATGGCGGTTCTTCGTGAGGAAGGCCTCACGCCCCCCTTCGAAGCGCCCCTCGATGTACGCCATCACATCCTCCGCCTGCGCCATGTCCCGCACCACGAGGTAGGTGCCACCAGGGTACTTCTCCACCTGAGACGCCGTCGCACGGGTCTCCTCATGGTAGTACTTCCCATGGATGAGTGAGGTGAAGCCGTCGCGGGCATAGACCTCGACCCGCTTCCACACATTGAGCACCGAGCCGCAGGTGGTATCGACCATGATGCAACCCTTCGCGCGCAGCGTCTCGAAGTCGTGGATTGTCACCCCGAAGGCGGGAAGGATCACCACGTCCTCTGGCTGCACCGCGGTGTAATCGAAGCCCGTCGCACTCGGCGCCAGGAAGACGATCCCCATCTCCTTGAGCTTGGCATTCACATGCGGGTTGTGGATGATCTCCCCCGCCAGGTAGATGCGGCGATCAGGGAACTTCGCCCGCGTCTGATACGCGTACTCCACCGCGCGCTCCACCCCGTAGCAGAAGCCGAACTCCTTCGCGAGTCGGATCGTGACCGGTCCCGCGACGAGGGTGTGGTCCCGCGCGAGGAGGAGATCGACCAACCGCCCATCATAGTCGGTGGTCAGGGTCTGCTGGACCTCGGCCTTGAGCCCGAAGCCCTTCCGGTAGTAGGTCGATTCGTCGGCCATCAGTGAAAGATACTCCCCGCGCCCGGTCAGGCGGCTGGGAGCAGAAAGGGGGTGAGCGCCACCTTCACGAAGTCTGGGAGGGGCTGCTTGACGATCGTCTCCTTCTCCACGCAGACCACGGTGAGCGTCGCCGAGGCACGGTGCACGAGATCCCGCGCACGGAAGGCCTCGAACCGAAGGGTCAGCGAGGTCGTCCCGATCTTGGCCACCCCTACCCGGATCTCCATCAGCTCGTCCATCTCGGCCGGGGAGTGGAACTCCACCTGGAAGGCCTTCCGTGGGAGCTGCACCTTCCGCTCTACGCGCATGAGCTCATATGGGAGCCCCGCCCGGCGGAACATCTCATGCTCCGCCGCCTCGAAGAAGCGGATATACGTTCCGTAATAGATGATCCCGAGCGGGTCGCAGTCGCTCCAGCGGACGCGCTCGTGGACGGCGAAGGGAAAGGTGGTTGCAGCGTTATTGCCCACGGGCGGAGACCCCTGACGACGATTAAGGGAAAAGCGTACGGCAGTCTACGTTGCAGAATGGTAATCTGACTCAGTGGGCCTCAGGCCCCTCGCCCTCCCTCTCAGGAGCACCCCATGCTGCGCACCATCCTCGTCCCCCTCGACGGCTCACCCCTCGCCGAGCGTGCCATCCTCGTGGCCTGCGAGCTGGCCCGACGGACCGGCGGTGCCGTACACCTGGTGCGAGCCCATGTCCCGATCGCCGTGGTGGGGGCGACGGCGGAGGGCGCGCTCTTCTCGCAGGAGATGCTCGCAGCCGATGAAGCGATCCGGCAGCGTGCCAAGGAGTACGTGACGACGCTCGCCACCAAGGTCGCCGGGGAGTGGGGGATCCGCGTGACCCCGATCTCGGAGGATGGGAGCCCTGCCGGGCTCGTGACTGACCTCGCGGATCGGATCCTCGCGGACCTGATCGTGATGACCACGCACGGCGCCGGCGGATTCGCCCCCGATTGGCTCGGCTCGGTCGCCGATGCCGTCATCCGGCATTCGCGCCGCCCGGTGCTCACCCTCCCCGCGAACGACGCACACCCCGAGCGCCCCTTCGCCCCCAAGACGATCCTCGTCACCCTCGACGGGAGCGAGCGCTCGGCGACGATCCTCCCGATCGTCCGCGACCTTGCCGTCGCGATGGGGTCCGCAGTGGAGCTGGTCCGGGTCGTCGCGCCCTATGTGCCAGGGGATGTGGTCACGCATCTCGCCGCGGACCGCCCCGATCCGTTCGGGGTCGACGCGGAGACGCTGGCCGCCAAGACCTCGCTCGACGAAATCGCCGGCCAGCTCCGGGCTGGTGGACTCACCGTGACGACCACGGTGCGGGTCGATCTCTCACCGACCCGCAGCCTGTTGAACGAGGTGAAGGAGATGAATCCCGACTGTATCGCGATCGCGACGCAGGGACGCGGACTCTCGCGCGTCTTCCTTGGCTCCGTCGCCGACAAGCTCATCCGTTCGTCGGGACGCCCCGTCCTCGTGCTGCGCCCGCCGAGCGAGTGAGGCGCATCCCACTGGGCCTCCCTCGCGCTCGGGGAGACGCGGCGGGGGCTCAGCGCGCGTAGAGCTCGGGTGTGAGGAAGGGCGCGAGCGCGTAGGTCACGAGCACCTCATAGGCGGCCTGCCGATCGATCCGATCGGCGGTGAGGATCCCCACCGCCCCTTTGCCATGTTTGGTCCCGCGCGTGGCTGCGAAGGTGTCCATCGCGTGCCCCAACTCCTCACCCGCGCGAATCAGCGCCGCGACGCCCTCGGGAAGGGGCATCGCGAGCGATCCACCGACCCCCTCGCGCCCATCGCGATGCACCACGACGCACCAGGCACAGGTGCGCATCCCCTCGGGGCCATCGACGATCCCCCCCTCGAGCCCCACACCAAGGTCGGCGTCGGCCGCCTCGCGAGCGGCGCGGGCCCGGGTGCGCGCGCCACGGATCGTCTCATCATCGCCCACCGGTTGGTCGGGCACCCCACTTGCGACCACCATCGGCGCGATCGCCGCCACATCCATGAGCGACCCGAGCACGGCTCGCACCGCCGCGAGCTTCACCGGGTTCCCCGATCCCACCGCCACCTGTCGGACGTCGGTCAGCATCCGCCGAATCTATCGCCGCGCTAACTTCGCTCGCATGGCCCGTGCACCCTCTTCGACCACCCCCCCGCCAGGATTCACCTTCCTCGGCGGTCGGCTCTGGCTCGACCTCGTGAACACCGACGACACGCGACAGGATGTCCGCGTCGACACCATCGGGGAGTTCGATCGCTTCGTGGCTTGGCTGCTCACGGCGGGGGTGATCGACACCGACCGAGCCGAGGCCCTGAATCGCCGAGCGATCGAGCAGCCGTCAGGGGCAGCGGCCGCGCTGGTCGAAGTGCGCCGACTGCGCGCCGCGCTCCGTGCGCTCGCCGAGAAGGGGAAGGACCCCGCGGGGGTGGCGGCGCGTGAGGCGACGTTGGGGGAGTTGAACCGGATCCTCAGTCGCGCGGTCGGGACGCGGCGAATCGACCAGACCGAGGCGGGGCGCTACGTGCGCCGCTTCATCCCGGTGGGTGACGCCTTCGGCGGGTTGGTGATCCCGATCGTGGAATCCGCGGTCGAGTCCTTCATCCGCGACGAGTTTGCCAAGATCCGAGCCTGCGCCGGGCGACGCTGCGGTCGCCACTTCGCTGACGACACCCGCTCCCGCACGCGCCGCTGGTGCGAGATGCGCGGGTGCGGGAACCGCGCTAAAGCGCGACGGCGACGCCAGCGCCAGGCTTGAGGTACCCCATCTCCTCGGCGTAGCCGCGGAGTTGCCCCTGCAGGATCCGACGCCCGCGGAAGAGCCGGGACTTCACCGTGCCTTCAGGGACGCCGAGCACCCCCGCGATCTCCGCGTACTTGAGGCCATGCAGGTCGCTCATCACGACCGCGAGCCGATACTCGTCGGGGAGGGCCTGGATCGCGCCGACGATCTCCTCATCGAGGAAGGAGTTGTAGAAGGTGCCTTCGGGATCGGTCTCACCGACCGCCTCGAACACCATCCGACCATCCTCGTCCTCGAGTGGCTGCACTTCCCGCGCATCGACCCGCCGCTTCCGGCTGACGAACGCGTGATAGAGGATCGTGAAGAGCCAGGCGCGGATGTTGGTGCCGAGGCGGTACTGCTCCCAGCGCTGGATGGCGCGGAGCATCGTGTCCGAGACGAGATCCTCCGCCTCATCACGCGCCCGGGTCAGTTTGAGTGCGAAGGCATAGAGCGCATCGAGATGCCGCATCGCCTCGGCGTCGAAGCGCGCGCGCCGCTGCGCCTCGTCCAGCGAGACCATCTGCGGCTCCGCCCCCATGGAGTCGAACCGCATCGCCATCGTCGTCATCACAGATCGCTCCACCATAGGGTCACTCACCTCGCCACCGAGCCACGCACATGAGAGGTCACGAACCGCTTGAGGTCCGCCGCCACCCCATGCATGAGGCTCACATCGCGCTTCATGCGCGCCATCGTCGTCGCCCCCTCGAGCGCGGCGACGATGAACCGCGCCAACCGGACGGGATCGGTCCCCTCCTCGAGGCGATCGTCCGCCTGCGAGAGGAGGCCCGCGATCTCGTCGATCCACCCGCGGAAGACCCGGGCGATCCGGACGCGAAACCCTTCGTCCTGCTCTGCCATATCCGACGCGAGCGCACCGAAGGGCGACCTGCCCTTCATCCCGCGCTCGACCTGCATGGCGACCACCGAGTCGATGAAGACCAGGAGCCGCTCGATC
>JBEGVM010000016.1:0-10448 GCA_041178365.1 Gemmatimonadota bacterium
TCGCCATGAAGGTGCTCGACGCCCCCGGCTCCGGCACCAGCGTGATCGTCCATCCGTCGTAGCGCGACCGCAGCTCTTCCTCGCTGAGCACCGCCTGCCCCGCGACGAGCGTCTCGATCAGATGCACCCCGCCATCGGTCGTCGAGTCCTGCAGGAGCCGGAAGACCCGCTCCCGCTCGACCGGCGAGAGCCCCGCGAAGGCCGCCGGCGTGCAGATCACCGCGCCCAGCGGCCCGTCGGGGGTGAAGGAGATCAGGTCCGCCACGAAGCCGCGCAGGCGTTCCGTCAGCCCCGCCTCCGACGCCGCGCGCAGCACCTGGTTCACGATCGCCACCTCCGGCTCGATCGCCGTCACCTCGCACCCATTCGCCGCGAGGTAGAGCGCCGATTCGGTCACCCGCGCCCCCGCGACCACCACCGACGACGACCCCACCGCTCCCGTCGGGATCGCCGCTCGCAGCGGGGTGTTCGAGCGCAGCCCCCAGCGCTCCGGCTTCTTCAGCTCGTTCGCATTCTTCTCGCGTCGCCGTCGCCAGGTCTCATAGCTTGGCAGGCGCAGTCGCTTCGTGATCAGCCGGTCGACCTCGTCCGCCAACATGATCTCGCGGATCCCGAGCTGCGGCGCCTCTTCCAGCGCTCTCGCCGCCTCTTGGGCGATCCCGTACATGAAGGCCGTGGAAACGGAATTCTTGTAGTCCTCGACCTCGCGCTCGACGTACTGCTGGTACTCTTGTCGAAGGGAGCGCGGGGAGAGTCGCGGCATCGAGGGGGCGCGGGGTGGGTACTCCGGTGCAAGCTAGGGCTTTTCACGGGAGCGACAAGACCTGACTTTACGATCGATGCCTGAGCTCCCCGAGGTCGCTGACGCCGTCCGTCGCATCCGTCCCCGCGTCCGCGGGCGGCGGATCCTCGCCGTCGAGCCCCTCCACGCGACCACCCGCCGCGCGCTCGCTCCCGCGGTGCGCCGCCGTCTCGTCGGCCGCACGATCACCGACGTCACGCGCCGCGGCAAATATCAGCTCCTGCTCTTGGATGACGGCCCCCCGCTCGTCGCCCACTTCCGACTCGATGGCGACTGGGTGGTGCAGGGGAGCACGGCCCCGCTCCCGCCGCACGCGCGGCTGAAGTTCACGCTCGACCGCGATCGAGCGCTGATCCTCACCGATCCCCGCGCCCTGGCGACCGTCACCTGTGGCCTGATTCCTACCGTTGGCCCCGAAGCGGACGATGCGCAGCTGACCGCCGCCGCGCTCCACGCGCGCCTCGTTGGCACGCGCACTCCCATCAAGCTCGCCCTGATGGATCAGCGCCGCCTCGCCGGCTTGGGCAATATCTACGCCACCGAGGCGCTCTGGCGTGCGGAGATCGACCCCCGCACCCCGGCGAAGCACCTCACGCTGAGCGCCGCCGCACGCCTCCTCCGCGCCATCCGCGCCGCCCTCCGCGATGGCGAGTGCCGAGCCGGCCGCTATCGCACCGGCACCCGCACCGCCCCCTTCAAGGTCTACGACCGGGCGGGGAAGCCCTGCACGCGCTGCGGTGCCACGATCGCCGCCCTCACCCAGGGTGGCCGCACCACGTATTGGTGCCCCGGGTGCCAGCGCTCCTAGTCGCCCGCCTCGAGCAACGCGCCCTTGAGATACCCCGTCTCCGGGATCGTCAAGACTTCAGGGTGATCCGCCGGCTGCCCCGTGATCGCCCGCAAGATCACCCGCCGCCCTGAATCCTTCGCCGCCTCCTCCAACATCCCGAGGAACTCTGGCTTCCGCACATGGTAGCTGCAGCTCGCCGTATAGAGCTGCCCCCCCGGCGCCAACACCCGCATGCACCGCAGATTGAGGTCCTTGTAGCCACGGATCGCCCCCGCGATCGACGCCCGATTCTTCGCAAACGCCGGCGGATCCAAGACGATCGTCTCGAACCGATCCCCGCGCTGCTCCGCCTCGCGCACGAAGTCGAAGACATCGGCCACCACCATCGCGATGTTCGTGCGCCCATTGAGCGCCGCATTCTCCGCCGCCCGCTCGAGCGCCGGCGCCGAGCTATCCACCGCGATCACCGACGACGCCCGCCCCGCCATATGCAGCGCGAAGCTCCCGTGATAGCTGAAGAGATCGAGCGCCCGCCCACGCGCCACGCCCGCCACCAGCTGCCGCGCCTCACGCTGATCGAGGAAGGCCCCGGTCTTCTGCCCCGTGTGCGGTGCCGCCAGATACCGCACCCCCTGCTCGCGCACCTCGATCGTCTCCGGCACGGCGCCCCAGAGCGGCTCCACCACACGCGGCAGCGCCTCCCGCGTGCGCACACTCGCATCGTTCCGCGCGAGGATCCCCTCGATCCCCGGGATCGTGCGTAGCGCCTCCACAATGTGCGCGCGATGCGCCTCCAATCCAGCCGAGAGGAGCTGCACCACCAGCCAGCGATCGAACCGATCGACCACGAGCGAGGGGAGGCCATCCCCTTCGCCATGCACGAGCCGGCACGCCGTGGTCTCGGCGTCCAAGATCCCTCCCCGCCGCGCGACCGCCGCGTCGATGCGCGCCCTCCACCACGTCGTATCGAGCGTCACCCCCCCGCGCCGCTCCACAAAGCGCAGCGCGATCTCCGAGGTCGGACTCCAGAGCGCCGTCCCGAGCGGACGCCCCTGTGGGTCGCGCACATCGACCGCGCCAGCGGGCGCCTCGCCACCGCCAGGCGGCGTGATCAGATCCGAAGCGAAGATCCAGGGATGACCCTGGTGCCAGCGACGGGCGCCGCGGGAGGAGATCACAGCGTGGGGGAGAGACATGGAGAGAATGTAGTAACTTTCCGGCGTGACCCTTCATCGCTCCGTCCGCGCCATCCGTGGCGCCATCACCGTCCCCGCCGACGAGCCGAATCAGATCCGCACCGCGGTCTTCGAGCTCTTGACCGCGATCCTGGACGAGAACGATGTCGCCCCCGCGGATGTGATCTCGGCGCTCTTCACCTCCACCCCCGATCTCACGAGCGAGTTCCCCGCCCATGCGGCACGCCTCTTCGGGTGGACCGATATCCCGTTGATCTGCGCGCAGGAGCTCGCCGTGCAGGGGGCGCTCCCGCGCTGTCTCCGCGTGATGTTGCATGTGGAGACCCCGCGCCAACGGAGCGAGATCAAGCACCAGTATCTGCGCGACTCCGTCCTCCTCCGCGCCGATCTCCTCGCCGACTGAGACAGGTTACGGGAGCGTGTCCGCGCGCGCGAGCGAATCGAGCCGCGCGAGCGAATCCCGCCGCGCCGCCTCCCGCACGAACGTGATCGCCTCGAGATGTTCCTCGTAGGTCCGGCGGAATTCGTGATGCCCATCCGGATGCGCGACGAAGAAGCGGTACGGCACCGCCGCGGGGAAAAGCGTCGCCTGGAGGCTCGCCGCGCGCGGCGCCGCGATCGGCCCCGGCGGGAGCCCGGGGTACTTATAGGTGTTGTACGGGGAATCCACCGTCAGGTGGCTGTAGAGCACCCGCCCCGGCCGCACGCGCCGCGCGTACTGCACCGTGGGATCGGCCTGCAGCGCCATCCCCACCTTGAGCCGGTTGTGATAGACCGCCGCCACCGTCGTGCGCTCGCTCTCGCGCTCCACCTCCTTCTCGACGATCGACGCCAGCGTCACCACCTGATGGCGCGTCATCTTGAGCTCGGCTAACCGCGCATCCCAGGCCGGATCCCACCGCTGCTCGAAGCGCTCGAGCATCCGCTCCACCACATAGCGCGCCGTCACCTGCGAGGGGAAGTCGTAGGTCTCCGGGTAGAGATATCCTTCGATCGTCTCCGTCCCCTTGGGTACGCCGAGTCGACGCAGCAGCGAAGAATCCCGCACCGCGGCCTCGAGGGAATCCAACGGGAGCGTCAGCTTCGCGGCGATCAGGGGGAGCGACTCCCAGAGGGGGAGCCCCTCAGGGACCGTCACGCGATTGATGATCCCCTCGCCGGTCTGCAGGGCATGGAGGATCCCCTCCCAACTCGCGCCGCGCCGGATCAGAAAGGTCCCGTACCGTGTGCTGCGATCGCGCCCGCGTCGAGCGGCATAGGCGCCGAAGAGGCGCGGGAACCGCACCACCTCGTGCGCATGCAGCGAGTCGGCGATCTCACGGAAGCTCGAGCCGGGGCGGATCGTGAGCTCTACGGTAGACTCCTCCATCGTCGCGCACCCAACGACCGTGACGAGGAGTAGGACCGCACCCACACGACGGATCATGACGTCCGCTGCTCGAAGAGTCGCAACGCATGCTGCAACAGGATCGTCGCTGCGAGCGCATCGACATCCCCTTTGCGCCCCCGGGTCGACCCCGCCATCGCCTGGATCGCGCGATGCGCCGCCGCCGTGGTGAAGCGCTCATCGACCAACTCCACCGGGTGCCCGGTGCGCGTCGCCAACTCCTGCGCCATCCGCCGCGCCTCCGCCGCCCGCGGGAGATCCTCCCCCTGTTGATCGAGCGGGAGCCCCACCACGAACCCCTCCACCTCGAGCTCACCTGCGCGCGCCAGCAGCGCCATCAGTGGGGGCCGCTTCCCGGCGCGCCTCGGG
Source organism: Gemmatimonadota bacterium (assembly GCA_041178365.1). GTDB lineage: Bacteria > Gemmatimonadota > Gemmatimonadetes > Gemmatimonadales > Gemmatimonadaceae > Pseudogemmatithrix. The sequence goes on from JBEGVM010000016.1 coordinate 4,545, forward strand.
AGATGCCCCGCCGGCGAGGCGATCATGCCCGCCCCATCACTCGTCGCGAGCCCGATCCGCTTGTCGCCGATATCGATCGCCAGCCAGCGACGGCGCCAGTCGACCGATGCGCTCACTGCCCCTCCGCCATGCGCTGGAAGAACTCGTCGTTGGTCGCCGTGTGCGAGAGCCGCCGGATGATGAACTGCGTCGCATCCTCAGGCGCCATGCTCCCCACGAAGTGCCGGAGCAGGTAGATCCGGTTCCGCTCCGTGTCGGTGAGCAAGAGCTCTTCCTTCCGCGTCCCACTCTTGTTGATCTCGAACGCCGGATACACCCGACGGTTCGCGATATCACGGTCGAGGACGATCTCCATATTCCCCGTCCCCTTGAACTCCTCGAAGATCACCTCGTCCATCCGCGACCCCGTCCCCACGAGCGCCGTCGCGACGATCGTGAGCGAGCCCTCGCCGTCGATCCGCCGCGCCGCGCCGAAGAAGCGCTTCGGCTTCTCGAGCGCCTTCGCATCCACCCCACCGGAGAGGATCTTCCCCGACATCGGGGTCACCGTATTGTGCGCGCGCGCCAACCGCGTGATCGAATCCAAGAGGATCACCACATCGCGCCCCGACTCCACCAACCGCTTCGCCTTCTCGATCACCATATCCGCCACCTGCACATGGCGCGTCGCCTTCTCATCAAAGGTCGACGCCACCACCTCGGCGGTCGGGCAGCTCGCGATGAAATCGGTGACCTCCTCCGGGCGCTCGTCGATCAGCAGGACGAAGAGCACCACCTCGGGATGGTTCTCCGCGATCGCGTTCGCCATCCGGTGCAGGAGCATCGTCTTCCCCGCACGCGGCGGCGCGACGATCAACCCGCGCTGCCCCTTGCCCAGCGGGGCGATGAGGTCGGCCAAGCGCATCGACATCCCCCCCGCCTCAGACTCCAGACGGATCCGCTGATCAGGATACTTGGGGCGCAGCGTGTCGAAGTTCGCACGCCCGATCAGCTGCTCGGGGGGGAGCCCATTCACCGAATCGATCTGCGCCAAGGCGAGGAACTTCTGCCACCCGCGCGGGGGGCGGACCGTCCCATGGATCTCGTCGCCGGTGCGGAGCCCGAAGCGCGTGATCATCGCCGCCGGCACATAGAGATCGGCGGGGTGGGGGAGATACGAGCTCGCGCGACTCCGCAGGAACCCATGCCCCTGCTTCTCCACCTCGAGCGTCCCCTCGGCCAAGAGGGGCTCCCCCTTGGCGAGGAGCCCCCGCTGGACGCGGGTCACCACATCGGCATGCGTCGCGCTCGGGGGGAGAAAGACCCCGTGGGCGCCAGCGAGCTGCTCGAGTTCAGGGAGTGGGAGGCGTCGAAGGGCGACGGTGTCCACGGAGGGGCGATGAGGGAGCGGGCCCAAAGAGACGGAACATGCGCGAGGCGGGATTCGAACCCACGACCTTCGGCTCCGGAGGCCGACGCTCTATCCAGCTGAGCTACTCGCGCGAACCCCTAAAAGTAGCCGATATTCCCCGGGATGTCGAACCCCCCGACCCCCTGCCTAGCCGTCGTGATGCCCGTCTTCAATGAAGGGGCGACCGTCGGTCGGGTCCTCCAGCTGGTGCTCGAGCGCCCCGAGGTGCTCGAGGTGATCGTCGTCGATGATGGCTCCTCCGACGGGACCGCAGACGCCATACGCGCGGTCGTCGCGGCCGACCCTCGCGTGCGCTTCGTCCAACACGCCACGAACCAGGGGAAGGGGGCCGCGCTCCGCACCGGCTTCAAACAGGTCACCGCCCCGATCGCGATCGTGCAGGACGCCGACCTCGAATACGACCCCTCGGATTATGCGCAGGTGATCCAGCCGATTCGTGATGGGCACGCCGCTGTCGTCTACGGCTCGCGCTTCACGGGTTCGGGGCCCCATCGCGTGCTCTACTTCTGGCACTATCAGGGCAATCGCTTCCTGACCCTGCTCTCCAACATGTTCACCGATCTCAACCTCACCGACATGGAGACCTGCTTCAAGGCCTTCCGGAAGGATGTCGTGGAGCGGCTCGAGATCCGGGAGAACCGGTTCGGGGTGGAGCCGGAGATCACCGCGCGGGTCGCCAAGATGGGGGTCCCCATCTACGAGGTCTCGATCTCCTACTTCGGGCGGACCTACGCCGAGGGGAAGAAGATCGGGTGGCGGGACGGGGTCCGGGCGATCTGGTGCATCCTCCGTTACAACCTGGTGTAGGCACTGTGCCACAGGGCAGACGTTGCCTTTCCGCGACCCGATGCGTCTCATGACGTGCCCACTTTTCGTATGTTGGCCAGGTGACTGAGCCGAGAAATCCCGAGGCCACCCGGGCGAGCCGTGTCTACAGGCCCGCGCCGTCTCCCGCTGCGTCCCCTCGGCGGGCGGAGGAGGGGCTCATCTCGCGGATCCTCGCGGTCTCGTCCGAGTTCGACGAGCGGGGTCTCTTGGATGAGCTGGAGCCCGGCGACCGGAACCTGGTCGAGCGGCGCCTCCGCGAAGAGTTGGTCGCGGGGATCGTCACCCTGCGGTGGGTCGCCTTCCCGATCTTCGTCGCGCTCCTCCTGCTCGACTGGCTCCGATGGAAGGGGGGGCTCTTCTCGGGGTCCGGGATCGAGGCGCGTCTCTACACCTGGCTCGTCGTCAGCCATCTCCTGATCGGGGTCGGGGCGCTGCTCTCGTTCTGGGTCGCCGCCAACCGACGCCAGGACCCCTCGGCGCAAGTGCGGAACGCCGTCTCGATTCATATGGTCTTCATCGCGCTGGGACTGTTGTTGATGGCGCCCCTCGCGCTCACGGTGCACCGCTCAACCTTCGGATTCGCGGTCGCCGTGATCGTCGGGAATCTGATCTATCATCTCCCGCGTCCCACACGCGTCGTCTTCAATTTGATCGCCGCCATGATCGCCGTCTATGCGGTGCGGGTAGGGTACACGGGCGAGGCGACCGCGACGATGCTGCGCTTCACCGAGGTCTCGGTGGTCCTGGTGCTGACGGTGCTCGCCGGGAGCCTCGTGCGTCGGCAGCGGATCCGCTCGATCATCGTCGAGCAGCGCCTCTCCTCACTCGCGCTGGTCGATGGCCTCACCGGCGTCGCCAGCCGTCGTCGTGTGGAAGAGGTGGCCGAAGGGGAGATCGCCATGTCGGCGTCGGATCGCCCCCTCTCGATCATCCTCCTCGATCTCGACAATTTCAAGAACGTGAACGACTCGCATGGGCACAACGCCGGTGACGAGGTCCTGCGCGGGGTGGCGCGTCTGTTGCAGCAGCGCAGCCGCCTCAACGATACCGTGGGCCGCTGGGGGGGCGAGGAGTTCCTGATGGTCCTCCCCGATACCCCCGCCACCGGTGCGCTCGAACTCGCCGAGGCGCTGCGGGGGCGTATCGCGCGCCAACTCTTCGAGGGGATCGGGAGCTGCACCGCGAGCTTCGGGGTGGCCGAGTCACGTGCGGGGGATCTGTTGATCGACCTCATCGCCCGCGCGGACACCGCGCTCTACGATGCGAAGCGCGCCGGCCGCAATCGGGTGCGTGAGGCGGTCCCCCCGGAGCTCACGGGGACGCACGCCGCCGCCTCAGCGACCGCGTAGTCGCGCGAGCCGGAAGAGATCGGGGAAGGGCGCGGCGGCCTCCCCAGCGACGAGCGCGGCGAGCCGCGCCCCGATCGCACTCGCGAACTTAAAGCCGTGGCCTGAGCAGGGGGAGACGATCCAACAGCGATCGCTCGCCGGATGCGTATCGATCACGAAGTGCCCATCCCGCACATTGGTGTAGGTGCAGACGGCGGTGCGCTGGAGCGGGCCATCGGCCGCGGGGAGCCACTGTGCGAGGCGCGCACGCATCGCGATGAGCTCGTCGTCATGCACCGTGCGATCCACCGTCCCCGGGGTGCAGGTCGGACCGTGGTGATGCATCGCGACCTTCACCCCGGCCCCCGCATCGGGGAAGCCGTACCAGAGGAGACCGTCCTCGAGTTCTCCCAAGAAGACGGGGAAGTGCGCGGCCTCGAACGGGGGCGTCGATGAGGCCGCTGCCGCGTCCGGCGCGAACCAGTAGAGCACGTTCCGCTGCACCGTGAGCCGCTCGCGCAGGGCGGGGACCAGGTCGCCCATCCACATCCCCGCGCTCAACACCAGATGCGCCGCCTCGTACGTCGCCAGGTCGGTGGTGACGCGCACCCCCTGCGCCGTTGGTTCCCAGTGCTGCAGCGTCTCGTGCGTGCGGAGCTGGGCGCCATGGCGCGTGGCGACTTCGAGTGCGGCGGTGAGGCACTGCTCGGGGTCGAGCCAGCCAGCGCGCGTCTCGAGCACGCCCACATAGTGCGCCGGCAGCCGATGCGCGGGGAAGCGACGCGCGATCTCGCGCGCATCGAGCACCTCATGCGCCACGGCATGCCTCTGCGCACTCGCGAGGGCGCCGCGAACCAACGCACCCTCGGGTGGGCCGTAGCAGAGCCCGCCCGTCTGGTGAAAGAGCGGCCGACCACTCTCGTGGCGTAGGTGGTCCCACTCGATGAAGGCCTCCCGCACCAACGGCACGTACGCCGGATCTTCGTAGTAGGCCTCGCGGATGATGCGCGAGGCGCCATGGCTTGAGCCCTCGGTGTGCGGCGGGGCGAAGCGATCGATCCCGATGGCGCTGATTCCTCGGCGCGCGAGGGCGGCGAGGGTGCAACTCCCCATCGCCCCCAGTCCGATGACGAGGACCTCGGTGCGGATCGGTGGGGCGTGACGCGAGCGGTGTTCCACCCGTCAAACGTACGATGCCACGCGTCCACTGCGCCTCCTGCGGCGCCCCCTCGGTGCTCGGCGCCTCGCGCTGTCCCCGGTGCCTCGCGCCCTTCGGGGTGGCGGGGCCGATGAGTGGGATGATCCTCGAAGAAGAAGAGGCACCCGCACCGCGTCTCCCCGTCCGCTGGATCGGTGCCGGGTTGCTCGGGCTCCTCGCCGTGCTGGGGATCGGGACCTGGGCGGTGCAACGCGGGCGAGGGAGTGCCGCGGTCGAGCCGGTCGTCGCCGCCAACGATTCCACCCCCCCCGAGACCCTCGCCCCGGCCGTGCCTGCGGTCGATTCGGTCAGGCCGGAGGCGCCGAGCGATCCTGGGCCCCAGGCGGCGTCGCCGGCGTCCGCTCCTGCCCCCGGCGACGCCTCCTACCGCTCGACCACCTGGGTCTGGCTCCGTGCCAACCCCGTCAATACCGCTGAGCAGCTGGCGGTGGTGAATCCCAATCAGGTGGTGGTGATCCTCGAGCGCCGCTTCGGGTGGGCGCGTGTCCAGTTCGACGGCCGCGAGGGGTGGATGAGCACCGAGTATCTCGAGCGGGTCCCTTAAGGGCAGGGGTCAGGTGACAGGTAGCAGGTGACAGGTAGCAGGTGACAGGTAGTCAGCGTCCAGGGTCACGCCAAGCGCAGTAGCTTTTCCTGTATCCTGACCCCTGATACCTGACACCTGATGTTCCTCGTCCCCGGCCCCACCGAAGTCCGCCCCGAGGTCCTCGCTGCCATGACACGGCCGATGATCGCGCATCGCAGCGCGGCCTTCGAGGCGCTCTATGCGCGGTGCGCGGCGCGACTCCAGACGGTCTTCCGCACCACACGCCCCGTCTACATCCACACCGCGAGTGCCACGGGGATGATGGAAGCCGGGATGCGCGCCGCGCCGGCCGGGCGCGTGCTCGCCCTGGTGAATGGCGCCTTCTCCGGGCGCTACGCCGCCATCGCGCGCAGCTGTGGCCGTGAGGTCGAGGAACTGAGCGTCCCCTGGGGCGAGGCCGTCCCCCTCGAGCAGCTGGAAGCGGCGCTCCGCACCGGGCGCTTCGCCGTCGTCACCGGTGCGCACTCCGAGACCACGACCGGGGTCCTGCAGGATCCGCAGGCGATCACCGCCCTCGCGCGCCGCTTCGGCG
>JBEGVM010000017.1:0-2819 GCA_041178365.1 Gemmatimonadota bacterium
TCGCGGTCGCGATTGATGTCGTAGTTGTTCAGCCCGTAGAGCGGGTTGACCACGTTCCCCGAGAGGGGGGGCTGCCGCACGACGGCGTTGAACGGCGACCCATCGGTGTTCGGCGCCAGGAGATCGATGTTCGGCTCGAGGAAGCGGAGCCCGAAGAAGATCCCGGAGTTCTCCCCTTCGTCCGAGCTCGACCGGCCATAGAACGCACCAGCAGAGAAGGTGAGCTGCTCGGTGATCGCCTGATCGAGATTCATGCGGAAGTTCTGACGGCTAAAACCGTTGAGTAGCCCCAGGACACCCGTCTCACGCGAGTTGTGGAACGAGACGTTGAAGTTCGTGCTGCCGCGGCGCTGACCGACCGAGGCATAGTTGGTCATGTACTGGCCGGGGCGGAAGACCTGCCCGAGCTGGTCGTAGACGACCGGGTACGGATTGTCCGCGATACGGTCGGTCTCCTGCACGCGGTTCCCACCAGCGTCGAGCTTGAAGCTCCCGTCCGGCAGGAGCTGGAACTCGTGCGCCAGATTGCCGGGGACCTTGTTCGGCAACCAGCTCTGCCCGAACTCGTTGCGGACCGTGAAGGTCGTCTGCCCCTCGGCGAGCTGCGCGCCGCGCTTGGTGAAGATCTGCACCACGCCGTTCGCGGCGTCGGAGCCGTAGAGCGAACTGGCCGCGGCGCCCTTGATGACTTCCATCCGCTCCACGTCCTCGGTGTTGATGTCCGCGAGGGTGAGGCGGGAGATCGTGCCATCGACGATGATCAGCGGATCAGCGGAGCCGGTGAGGCTCGTCGAGGAACGGAGGCGGATCGCCGGCGCCGCCCCGGGCTGCCCGGTGACGGTGACGACCGTCGCACCAGCCACACGGCCAGCGAGCGCGCCGACTGGTGAGGAGGCAGGGGCCTCCTTGATCTGCGAGGCGTCGACGACGCCGACGGAGAAGGCCGTCTTCTTCTGCGAGGTCGCATCACCCACACCCGTCACGACAATCTGCTCGAGGTTGAGCACGTCCTTGGCGAGCGCGAAGTCGTTGGTGAAGCGTCCCGCCGAGAGGGTCACCACCTGCGCCTTCGGGGTGTAGCCGATCGCGCGAGCGCGGAGGGTGACGCTCTTCCCCGCGTTGGCGCCAAGCGCCACGGTGAAGGAGTAGGTGCCGTCGACGGCCGTCGTGGCGCCGACGCCGAGCTCCGCGATACCGATGCTGGCGCCACCGAGTGGCTGGCCAGCGGACGTCACCTTACCGGTGAAGACGGCGCTCTGTGCGACGGCTGCCGCAGCCGTCAAAGCGATGCCCGCCAGCGCGACGAGCGCGCGACGGGGAGCTTGTGACCACACACGCGACATGAGGGACCTCAGGGTGGGGATGACAGGAGTCAGGGTCGAGGCGCTCACGGGGCCACCGTCGCCTTCAGGGAGACGCCGGCGCCATCCTCGTAGACGTCGAGCATGGCATACCAGGTGCCGCTCGCCGGGTTGGCGAAGGTACACGTCTCGTTGTTGCCACCCGCGTAGGGGCGGCACTGCCACTGCGTATAGGTCGGTGGGGTGCCCCGACGGACATAGAGATCGAAGTCGCCCGTGCCGCCGCTCATCTCGAACTTGAGGCTGGTGGCCCCCTCGGGCACGTAGACCCGATAGAGGATGTAATCCCCGACCTTCCCACTGATCCCCGTCACCGCCGTCCCGCTGGTCAGCGGGATCCCGACGAGATTGTAGACCGTGAGGCTCGCCGACTTCTTGGTGCCCCCTCCCTGCGTCGCGGTGATCGCCGCGAAGCACGAGGTCGCCCCAGCCGCCGGGGTGCAATTGGTGGAGACACGTCCCGTCGCATTCACCGTCGCGACGCTGGTGTTCGAGCTCTCCCATGTCACGGCGACCGTCTTCCCACCCTGGGTGGCGGTCATCTGCACCGGGATCCCTTCGTCGACGCCGACGAAGAGCGGGGCGACCTCGAATTTGTTGCTCACATCGGTGATCTCGTAGTCGTCATTGCTGACGCACCCAAAGGTGCTCGCGACGAGCAACAAGCCGGTGAGCCTCGCGACGTAGCGATTCTTCATGTGGGACTGGCTCCTGGTAAACGAACGGATCCAGACAGCGGACGCTGTCAGGTCACAGGGGTGTAACAACAGGCTAACGTACGTCTTCCTATTACTTCCTGCAATACGTGGAGCACCGAGTCAGGGACGCGGGGCAGCGCTCGGCCGTAACACGACCTCCCGAGCATCGCCCGAAACCGGGTACCGCTCCTCCCGACCCGAGGGCCACCGGACCCAGACCGCGCGGGGGGGCCTGACATCAGAAAGGACCCCCGTGAACGACCCGCTCGACCAGTAACCCCCGCCCAGCGTGACCGACCGAACCGGCCCAGACCACCCCGCCCCCTCCAGACGCATCTGCGCCCCGATGGCGGAGGGATTCCCCGCATCTGGTCCTGCCAACCGTACCCGCAGACCCGGGCGTCCCGTCACATTCTTCAATAGAACCGTGGGACCCGCGTTCTGCGCGACCGCCAAGTCGGGGCGGCCATCCCCATCGAAGTCGGCCACGGCCACCCCGCGCTGATCCCCGCGGATGACGATCCCCGACTCCCTGAGCGCGAGGGGACGGAAGACGCCCACACCATCGCCGAGGAGCAGGAGCCCGACCCCTGCCTCCAGCCGCGGCGTCCCGATCTCCGTCGGGAAGAGGTTCTGCGCGAGGAAGAGATCCTCACGCCCATCCCCATCAAAGTCGGCGACCGCGACCCCATGCGCCGGGGCCCACTGCGCCATCGCCGGCAAAGGACGGGCCTCGAAGCGCCCGCCGCGGTTCATAAGA
>JBEGVM010000018.1:0-6694 GCA_041178365.1 Gemmatimonadota bacterium
GGAGCACGGCGTCGACTTCCTCCTCGATCATCGCCACTTCTGGCTGCGCACCCCGCGGCAGGTCGCGATCATGCGCATCCGCCACGAGATCGAGCAGGGGATCCACGACTTCTTCTACGAGCGCGGCTTCCTCCGCGTCGATACCCCGATCCTCACCGCCGCGATCGGCGAGCGGAGCGGGCTCTTCAGCACCGAGTACTTCGACGAGGGGAACGCCTACCTCGCGCAGACGGGACAGCTCTATGGCGAGGCAGCCGCTGCGGCCTTCGGGAAGATCTACACCTTCGGTCCGACCTTCCGCGCCGAGAAGTCCAAGACGCGGCGGCACCTGACCGAGTTCTGGATGATCGAGCCCGAGGTCGCCTTCAACGACACGCACGCGAACATGCAGTTGCAGGAGGACTTCGTGGCCTTCCTGGTGCAGCGTGTGGTCGAGCGGCGGAAGACTGAGCTCGCCGAGCTCGAGCGTGACATCGCCAAGCTCGAGAAGATCACAGGCCCCTTCCCGCGCATCGATTACACCGATGCCGTCGCAACGCTCCAGAAGAAGGGGAGCGCGGTGCAGTGGGGGGAGGATCTGGGCGCCGAGGACGAAGCGCTCCTCGTCGAGGATTATGAGACCCCGATCTTCATCTGCAACTACCCCAAGGAGGCCAAGGCCTTCTACATGAAGGAGAACCCCGCCGACCCGCGCACCGTCCTCTGCGACGACATGCTCGCGCCCGAGGGGTACGGGGAGATCATCGGCGGGTCGCAGCGTGAGGACGACTACGACAAGCTGCTGCATCGCATCCAGGAAGAAGGGCTCCCCCTCGACGCCTACGGCTGGTACCTCGACCTCCGGAAGTACGGGACCTTCGTCCACTCGGGCTTCGGCCTCGGGCTCGAGCGCACGGTGGCCTGGATCTGTGGGACGCCGCACATCCGCGAGTGCATCGCCTTCCCGCGCATGATGCACCGCCTCCGCCCGTGAGCGGAGCGCGGTCACGCACCAGGAAGCACGCGGCATGAGCGAGTCCTCGCTCCCGCGGAATGCGGGGCAGCCCCTCGACCTCGAGTGGGTCCGCGCGATCCGGGTGAATCGGAGCGCGGCCGAGCGCCGCGCGGCGACGATCCCCACCCGTCGCACCGTCAAGAAGGAGTGGCAGGCCGCCTGGTTGCTCAAAGCCATCACCCTGATGGACCTCACCACGCTCTCTGGCGATGACACCGCGGGGAATGTCACGCGGCTCTGCGCCAAGGCGCGTCGCCCCGTGCGTGACGAGATTCTCGCCGCGCTCGGCGCGGACTCGCTCGGGATCACCGTCGGGGCGGTCTGTGTCTATCACCGGTGGGTAGAGACGGCGGTGCGTGCCCTTGAGGGGAGCGGGATTCCCGTCGCGGCGGTCTCCACCGGATTCCCTGCGAGGCTCTCCCCCTTCGAAACCCGGTTGGCAGAGATCCGCGCCTCGGTGGCCGCAGGGGCGCGCGAGATCGACATCGTGATCACCCGCGCGCATGTGCTCACAGGGGAGTGGACCGCGCTCTACGACGAGGTCCGCGCCTTCCGCGAGGTCTGTGGGGACGCGCATCTCAAGGCGATCCTCGCCACCGGGGAGCTCGCGACGCTCACGAACGTCGCACGCGCGAGCTGGGTCGCGATGCAGGCGGGTGCCGACTTCATCAAGACGAGCACGGGGAAAGAAGGGGTGAACGCGACGTTGCCCGTCTCCCTCGTGATGGCGCGGCAGATCCGCGAGTATGCGCAGGCGAGCGGCTTTCAGGTGGGGTACAAGCCCGCCGGGGGGATCCGCGCCGCGAAGCCCGCGCTCGATTATCTCCTGTTGATGAAAGAAGAGCTTGGGGTGCGGTGGCTCCAGCCCGATCTCTTTCGCTTTGGTGCCTCAGGGCTCCTCACCGATATCGAGCGTCAGCTCGACCATCACGTCACCGGGCGCTACGCTGCGGCCCATCGCCAGCCGATGCCATGACTCGTGTCGCCGATCTCTTCCTCACGATGGACTACGGTCCTGCCCCGGAGAGCGACGCCGAGGCGCGGGCCTGGCTCGCCGCGCACGACGCGACCTTCGGGCACTTCATCGCCGGCAAGTGGGCCAAGCCGGGGAAGACCTTCCCGGTCGCGGATCCCAGTACCAACGCCCCCCTCGCCAAGGTGACGCAGGGCAGTGCCTCGGATGTAGACGCGGCGGTGAAGGCGGCGCGCGGGGCGTTCGGGAAGTGGGCGAAGCTCACCCCGCATCAGCGGGCGCGCCATCTCTACGCGCTCGCCCGGATGGTGCAGAAGCATGCGCGGCTCTTCGCGGTGCTCGAGTCGATGGACAATGGAAAGCCGATCCGCGAGACACGCGATCTCGATATCCCGCTCGTCGCACGCCACTTCTATCACCACGCGGGATGGGCGCAGCTTCTCCCGACCGAATTCCCTGGCTACGGCCCCGTGGGCGTGGTGGGGCAGATCATCCCCTGGAACTTCCCGCTCCTCATGTTGGCGTGGAAGGTGGCGCCGGCACTCGCCGCGGGGAACACCGTCGTCCTGAAGCCCGCGGAGTTCACCCCGCTCTCAGCGCTCCTCTTCGCCGAACTTGCCGTGCAGGCAGGGCTCCCGCCCGGCGTGTTGAACATCGTCACGGGCGATGGCGCCACCGGTGCCGCGCTCGTCGCGCATCCTGGTGTCGACAAGATCGCCTTCACCGGCTCCACGGAAGTCGGGAAGATCATCCGTGCCGCGACGGCAGGGTCGGGGAAGAAGCTCTCCCTCGAGCTCGGTGGGAAGTCGCCGTTCATCGTGTACGAGGACGCCGATCTCGATGCCGTGGTCGAAGGGGTCGTCGATGCGATCTGGTTCAATCAGGGGCAGGTCTGCTGCGCCGGATCGCGACTCTTGGTGCAGGAAGGGATCCACGACCGCCTGATCGAGAAGTTGCGGGCGCGCATGGAGACGCTCCGTGTCGGCCGCCCGCTCGATAAGGGAATCGACATGGGAGCGATCGTCGCGCCAGAGCAGCTGGAGCGGATCCGTGCGCTCTGCGCGCAGGGCGAGGCGGAGGGGGCGACGCGCTGGCAGGCGAGTGGGGCGGTCCCGAGCACGGGGTGCTTCTTCCCGCCGACCCTCTTCACGAATGTCTCGCCGGCGAGCACCATCGCGCAGGTCGAGATCTTCGGGCCGGTGATGGTCGCGATGACCTTCCGCACCCCGGAGGAATCGGTCGCGCTCGCGAACAACACGGTGTACGGGTTGGCGGCGAGTCTCTGGACGGAGAACATCAACCTCGCGCTCGACATCGCGCCGAAGCTCAAGGCCGGCGTGGTCTGGGTGAACGCGACCAACCTCTTCGATGCGGCGGCTGGGTTCGGTGGGTACCGCGAGAGCGGATTCGGGCGTGAGGGGGGGAAGGAGGGGATGTGGGAGTATCTCCTCCCCGAGGGCGCCATGCGTGCGTCCGAGGCGGCGGTACGAAAGGCCCGCGAGGAGAAGCAGGCGTCGACGCGCGCGCCGGAGATCCCACGTGAGCCGCTCCTGAGCCCCGTCGATCAGGTCGATCGCACCGCGAAGCTCTTCATCGGCGGAAAGCAGGCGCGCCCCGACTCCGGCTACTCCCGTGCGATCCTCGACCCCAAGGGCCGCATCGTCGGCGAGGTGGGGGAGGGGAATCGCAAGGACCTCCGGAACGCCGTCGAGGCGGCGCATGCGGCCGCCAAGGGGTGGGCGACCTCCACGGGGCATCTGCGCGCGCAGATCCTCTATTACATCGGCGAGAACCTCAGCGCGCGCGCCGAGGAGTTCGCGGCGCGGCTCCGTGCGATGACTGGGGCGAGCGGTCGCGAGGCCAAACGCGAGGTGGAGCAGAGCATCGAGTGCTGCTTCGCGTACGCCGCCTGGGCCGACAAGTGGGATGGCGCGGTGCATCAGGTCCCGTTCCGCGGCGTCGCCATCGCGATGCAGGAGCCGATCGGCGTCGTGGGCGTCGTGGCACCCGTGGCGACCCCGCTGCTGGGCCTGCTCTCGCTCATCGCCCCGCTCATCGCCACCGGGAACACCGTCGTGGCTGTCCCGAGCGAGGTGCATCCCCTCGCGGCGACCGATCTCTACACCGTCTTCGAGAGCTCCGATCTCCCCGGTGGGGTGGTGAACATCGTCACTGGGCCGAGCGAGAGCTTAGGCAAGGTGCTCGCCGAGCATGACGATGTCGAAGCGCTCTGGTATGTGGGGAGCGAGGCCGGGCGTCGCACCATGGAGCTCGCCTCGGCGGGGAACATGAAGCGGACCTTCTGTCGGCTCACGCCGAGCGATGCCGCCCCCCCCGATGACATGCGCGCGATGCTCCGTGAGGCAACACAGGTCAAGAATATCTGGGTCCCGTACGGGGCCTGATCAGCCGGCGCGCTCCGCCGCCTTCACCTCGTCCCAGATCACGTCGAGCGCCTCGAGCCCCGCACTGCGGACATCGAGCCCGCGCGACGTCGCGAGACGTTCGACCGCCTCGAAGCGTCGCTGGAACTTCGTGTTCGCCCGATCGAGCGCGAGCGCAGGATGCGTCCCCGCCTTGCGGCAGAGGTTCACCACGGCGAAGAGCAGATCCCCCAGCTCCTCCTCGAGCGCGGCATGACGCGGATCCGCACTCGGCACACCGTGCGTGGCGAATGCCGCGCCATGCTGTGCGATCTCGGCCCGCACCTCAGTCAACTCTTCCGCGACCTTCTGCAGCGGCCCCTCCACGTCCGGCCAGTCGAACCCCACTCCCGCCGCTCGCTCCTGCAGCCGGTGCGCCCGGTGCAGGGCGGGGAGTCCGCTCGGGAGCCCCTCGGCGAGGGAGCGCCGATGCTTCGCCTTCATCTGCTCCCACGGCGTGCGCTCCGTCTCCGTGCCGTACAACCAGGGGTGACGTGTGCGCATCTTGTGGACGAGGGAACCCGCCACCTGCTCGGGGCCGAAGGCGCCGCGCTCCTCCGCGATCACCGCATGAAAGAGCACCTGCAGCAGGACATCCCCCAACTCCCCGCACATCGCGGCGTCGTCCCCCTCGCGGAGCGCATCGTCGAGCTCATGCATCTCCTCATTCAGGTAGGGCCGGAGCGAGGCGTGGGTCTGGGCACGATCCCAGGCGTCCCGGGCGCGGAGATCGCGCATGATCGCGAGGGCATCGTCGAGCGAGGCGCGAGGGCTGACGTCGTCTTGCATGGGTCAGAGGGGGCCGGTAGTCTTGACGCTTCTCATGTCGCGGGAATCTAGCCCCCCATCCAGTGAGGCACCGCCGCTCACCGCGGAGGCGGTGGCCCCGCTGCGCGCCTGGATCGAGGTCGACCTCGATGCGGTGCGGCGCAACGCCGAGCGGGTCGCCACGCACTCGGGGCTCCCGATGATCCCCATGGTGAAAGGGGACGCCTACGCCCTCGGGGTGCTCCCGATCGTCCGGGTGCTCGAGCCCCTCGCGCCCTACGCCTACGGGGTCTCCGTTCCGGCCGAGGGCGAAGAGCTCCGTGCCGCGGGCATCGCGCGGAAGATCATCCTCTATACGCCATGCCTGCCGCACGAGCTGGCTCGGGCGCACGCCGCGAGGCTCACCCCCTCGCTCTCGCGCGCCGAGCAGATCCGTGCGTGGGTGACGCTGGGCGGTGGCGACTGGCATCTGGTGGTCGATTCCGGGATGCATCGCGAGGGGATCGCGTGGGATGCGGTCGAGTCACTGCGAGAGCTGCTGGTGGCGTATCCCCCGGCTGGCGTCTACACGCATTTCCATTCGGCGGATGCTGACGCGGCATCGGTCGCGGAGCAGGAGCGGCGCTTCGTGGCGGCGGTGTCGGCTCTCCCCGCCCGTCCCGGATTGGTCTACGCCGACAATAGCCCGGCGATGGCGCGGCGCGGCGGGTCACCCTACGGTGCGACGCGCCCCGGCGCCTTCCTCTATGGTCTCTCCGGCGGTCCCCATGCCCTGATCCACCCGGACCCGGTGGTGCATGTCCGCGCGCGCATCTTGGAGCTCCGGTGGGTCGAGGCAGGGGAGACCGTCAGTTACGGTGCCACCTGGACTGCCCAGCGTCGTACACGGGTGGCCACGGTCGCGATCGGTCATGCCGACGGGTGGCGGCGCGCGCTCTCCAATTGGTCGGATGCGCTCCTGCACGGGTGCCGCGTGCCGTTGATCGGGAATGTCACCATGGACATGACGATGGCCGATGTCACCGATTGCTCGGGCGCCGCGGCGGAGGTGGGCGATATCGTCACCCTCCTCGGAGCGGATGGAGCGGAGACGTTGACGCTCGATGGGGTCGCGACGCGGGCGGGCCTCTCGCCGTACGAGTTGTTGAACGGGCTCCGGTCACGCCTCCCACATCACTATCGCGGGGGTCCAGCGTGAGGCGCGCGCTCATCCTCGTCCTCGATGGGGTGGGGATCGGTGCGGCGCCCGATGCGGCGGCGTACGGTGATGTCGGGTCCGATACGCTCGGCAATGTCGCGCGCGCCGTCGGCGGGCTCCGCGTCCCGAATCTCGAGCGGCTCGGGCTTGGTCGGATCGCCCCGCTCGATGGGGTGACGCCGGTCGCCCACCCCACTGCGGCCTTCGGCCTCATGGAACCGCGTTCCTCGGGGAAGGACAGCACGACGGGGCACTGGGAGCTCGCCGGCGTCCATCTCGCCACGCCGTTCCCGACCTACCCACAGGGCTTTCCTCCCGAGCTCGTGGCCGAGTTCGCG
>JBEGVM010000019.1:0-5147 GCA_041178365.1 Gemmatimonadota bacterium
CGCGTGCGTCCCGGGACGACCTGCGCGTACGCCTCCTCCTCGAGCTGGGCCGTGAGCCGCGCGGCGCGCGCCATGATCTCCACTTCAGCAGGGAGCTTCACCGCGAGCCACCGCTGCACGAGGTCGTGCGAGGAGGTCAATCGCTTGGACCAGTCCGGCCCGAGGGCGCGCTGGAGCCCCTGTCGCTGCGTCGCCGACATCCCGTCGGTGATTCCACCCGCCTCGCCGGAGTTGATCGCGATGCGTCGCGCACCGGCGGCACGGAGCCTTGTGGCGATGGCTTGATAGAGCGCGGCGGGGGTACCGTCATACACGACGACCGAATCGTGGACCCCGAGTTCACGCAACGCGATCGCCTCGCCGAACCCTGAGAGCATCACCGTGCGCACCCCATCTCCCTTTCTGGTGACGATCACCGCCGACGGGGCCCCAGCATTCTCCCCCCCGAGGTGAAGCGCCAGCGGATCGTTCGCATTCTCGCGGAAGAGGCTCACCCACGCATCGACCCCGCTCTCCTGCATCGCGGCGGGAAGCAGAGTGCGGATGCGTTCCTGACGAATCGCCGGCCAGGGGTTCGGTCCGGCACTCGCTCCCCCCTCAGGCCGAAGGTGCCGGCCGAAGAACTCCCAGGTGAGGTTCCACGAATCGATCTGCGCCGGTGAATCATCGCGGAGCAAGGTCTCGCGATTCACCCGCCGGCTGAAGGTGTGGCCCTGGCTGGCAGGGCCGGGGGCGGGATCCACGTAGACCTTCGTCTCCGCAAGCTCCGGCTTCCGCGCGCGAAGCGCGTCGATCAACATCTGCCCTTCCACGAAATCGACATCGGTGTCGTTGGTCGCGGCATGGACCAAGAGCGGACGCTCCAACGCGTCCACGTGATAGTAAGGCGACCGACGGATGTACTCCTCGCGACGCTCGAAGGGCAGCCCACGAAGCGCCCCCTGCGTGGCAAAGCTCCGCTGATAGCTCGGCCCCTTGTACGAGAGCCGGAAGACGAGGTTGGTCACCGGGACGATCGCCGCGCCGGCGACGAAGCGGGCCCGCTCCCCCCGCATCAACAGCAGGGCGGTGATATACCCGCCATGACTCCACCCCATGATCCCGATCCGCGCCGGATCCACCTCGGCGCGCCGCTGCAGGAAGTCGACCGCATCCTCGACATCATCAAGCTCACGACCGCCGTAATCAATCGCGTTATGGAAGGCGGCGCCGTAGCCGGTCGACCCACGATACTCCGGCGCGACCACCACATACCCGCGCTGCGTAGCCTCGATGATGAAGGGGAGATAATTCTGGTCCCAATTCCCATGCACGCCGCCATGGACCCAGACCATCGTGGCATGGGCCCTCACCCCACGGGAGACGAGCGGGGAGAAGACATACACCGGGATATCGAGATCCCCGTGCCGGCTCTTGTAGGTCGTCTTCTCATAGCGCATGACCCCCGCACTCCGCGCTGCGAAGAGGCTATCGGTCTGCCCCTTCTCGGCGATGGCCCGCGCGTAGTCTGAGACGGGATGATCGTCCGGACGATTACTCACATAGAGCTGCGCCGCGCGAGCCGAATCGACGGGGACGGCACGACGGGGCGCGGCGGGGGCCTGTGACGGCAGGGGGAGCGCCAGGCACGAGAGCGCACCGAGAGAGACGAGGAGAGGTCGCATGCATACAATTATGGCATGATCTCCTACGATCCGAAGCAGTGGGTCCGGGTTCTCTTCGATTTCCCGCGCAGCCCGGTCTTCCGCACCCTCTTCATCGATGTGGTCCTCGCGGGCGCCTGGGCGGCCTTCGTCGTCTACGCGGAAGCCGACCGGCAGTGGTTTCAGGTGGAGCTCGGTCCCGCCTTCCTGAGTATCCTCGGGATCATCCTGGGCCTCTTGCTCGTCTTCCGGACCAACACCGCCTACGACCGGTGGTGGGAGGGACGGAAGCTCTGGGGGCAGCTGGTGAATGTCTCACGGGGACTCGCCCGCCACCTCGCGACCCCGCTCGGAGCGCACGTCGATCGTCGGACGCGCTACGCCGCCCTTCTCGGGGAGTTCCCAAGCCTGCTGGCGGCCCACCTCCGCCGCCCCGCCGGCACTGAAGGGCCCCACCGCCCGAATGAGGCGCTCCTGCAGCTCCATGGGGAGATCCAGCAGGATCTGATCACCGGCCGGTTCGCGGCGGAACAGCGAATCGTGCTCAGCCCCCTGCTCCAACAACTCGACGATGTGCTTGGCGCCTGCGAGCGAATCCGTAACACCCCGATCCCCTTCAGCTACTCCTCGTACATCAAGCAGTTCGTGATCCTCTATGCGATCATGGTCCCCTTCGGACTCGTCAACGACTACCACTACGGCGCCGTGGTGGCGAGCATGTTCATCTTCTTCGCCACGATGGGGCTCGAGCTCTTAGCGACGGAGATCGAGGAGCCCTTCGGCACGGACAGCAACGATCTCCCGTTGGATGCGATCGCTGGCGTGATCGCGCGCGACACCAGCGCGATCCTGCGCTAACAACCGCCGCACCGCTGGCTCCAGCGCTTAACGCCAGCGAGGGTGATCACGTAGGTTCAAGCAGGCCGTCGGCATCATCCCTTTCATGATACCCACCTCTCCCATGCGATTCCCGATCCTCGCCCTCGCCACCTTCGCCACCCTCGGGTGCGCCGGGACCACTGGCACCACCGCCGGCGACATCGCCCCGACCCCGACGGTGACGACCACCCGTGTCGTGACCTCCGGTGGGAGCACGGTCACCGCCGGGACGATGGCGGTCGACCTCGATGTGCGTCTCCTCGTCACGGGGACCCCGGATCAGGCCTGGGCGGTCCTCCCCGGGGTCTATCAGCAGCTCGGGATCCCGGCTGAGGTCAACGATCCGCGGAACAAGACCATGGGGGTCAGCAACTGGCGTGTGCGCCGCGTGATCGGGAAGACCCGCGCACAGCAGTACGTGGACTGTGGTTCCTCTGGCACCCTGCAGAACGCGGAGACGTACCAGCTGACGCTCTCGATCCTCTCCTCGGTGCGGCCGAATGCGAAGGGTGGAGCGATCGTCTCGACGACCATCTCAGGGACAGGGCGGAATCCCATCACCTCCAGCAACGCCGATGTGCGCTGCGTCTCGACCGGCGATCTGGAGTTGAAGATCCGCGAGTTGGTCGAGGCAGCGATCCACAGCCGGTGATGACGCCCTCCGCTCCGATCTGCTCCATGTACCGGCGCGTACTCGTCACCCTCTCGGCCTGGCTCTGGATTGGATCCACACTCCACGCCCAAGCCCCCTGGCCCACCTCCCACCAGATGGCTACCTGGGTCACGACGACCGTCGAACAGCCGATCGGTGGAGGACGCTCCCTCTGGTTCGATGGCAATTGGCGGCGGATGGGCATCGGCGCCGAGCCGCAACAGGTGCTGCTGCGGCCAGGATTCTTGTGGACGATCGTGGAGGGCGTTCGCGCTGGCGCAGGATATGTCTATGCGGCCACGGCACCCTATGGCGAGCTCCCCACGCCGACCCCGCTTCGCGAGCATCGCCTCTGGCAGCAGATCGCCTTCGCCTACACCCTCGGCGATCTTGGGATCCAGCATCGGATCCGCACAGAGCAGCGCTGGATCTATCCGCTCGTGCAAGGGGAGTGGGAGCGCCCGAGCTATCAGAATCGGGTGCGATTGATGGGACGCGGCCAACTCCCCACCCTCTTCACGGTGGATGACCGTCGCATCACCCTCTTCGTCCAAGAGGAACTCTTCGTGAACATCGGGCACGGGGGGCCAGCGGCGCGCCTCACGCAGAATCGACTCGGCGGAGGGATCGGCCTCCCACTCTCCGCGCGGCAGCGGCTCGACATCGGCTACATGAACCTCTGGAACCCGATCCCCAGTCGCAGTGCGAACGAGTCGAATCACACCCTCACGGTGAACTGGGTCTTCACGGGTGGGTGAGCTGGTCGACCCCGCGCTGCTCAATGGGCGTGGGGCATCCACCCAGTGGATGAATCTCGGGTGGTGGGATGAGACGAATACCGCCGGGCTCACGTATGCGACGGCTGCGGCCGAGCTGGCCCGACAGGTCGGCCTCGCCGCACGCCTCCGCGCTGGGGATCGTGTGCTCGATGTTGGATGTGGGGCCGGCGATTCGACCGCCCTCTGGATTCGTGCATTCGGTGCGGCCCATGTGAAGGGAATCGAACCAAATCCAACGGTCGCCGCCCGATCGGCGGATCGCATCGCACGGTGGGGGCTCGGGGATCGCATCACGATCAGCGCCCAGACGGCTGATGCGTTCGATGATGCGGCCGTGCTTGCTCGCGCGTCGGCGATCGTCTCGGTCGATGCGGCCTATCACTTTGATACGCGCACGCAGTGGCTCCAGCGCATGGGAGCAATGAGTGCGCCCGGAGTGCGCCTTGGGCTCTTTGATATCGCGCTCCGCGATGCGCAGGACCGACCGCGATTCGTGAGTCACGCACATCGGGCGGGGATCCCGACAGACAATCTCTGGTCGGTCGACGAGGTCGCGCCGACCCTCGAGGCAGCAGGGTTCACGGATGTTCGCGTCCGACCCTGCAGCGCCGAGGTTTTTGCCGGATTCATCAGATTCGTCCAGAGGAACGCACCGCGCCTCGCGATGCACCCGAGCCAGGGGGGATGGCGCGCGCTGGCCACCGCCCTGATGCTCGCGGGCGCCGGTGAGCGACTCACGGCGGTGCTGATTGGCGCGGAGCGGAACGCCGCGGGCGCTCGCGCATAGATTCAGAGGTCAGCGATTCGTTCACCTTTTTCGCCATCTTGCCATGCATCGTCTCGTCGGCTTCCTCGCAGTCACCCTGCCACTCGCCCTCTCCGCCCAAGGCATGACCCATGCCCCCGGCATGTCCCACGATCACGGGGCAGCGACCAAGCCTGCGGCGGGGGCCACCGCGCCGACGGCGGCGACCCAGACGGGACAGGCCGCGTTCGCGGCGATCGCTGAGATCGTCCGCATCCTCGAGGCCGACCCCAAGACCGATTGGAGCAAGGTGAACCTCGAAGCGCTCCGGCAGCACCTGATCGACATGGACGATCTCACCCTGCGCGCGATGGTGCGCACCGAGCCGATCACCGGCGGGGCCAGCTTCGTCGTCACCGGCACCGGACGCGTGCGTGATGCGATTCGGC
>JBEGVM010000020.1:0-6587 GCA_041178365.1 Gemmatimonadota bacterium
ATGCCGGCGTGGGTGGTCCCCCGGTCCGTGCACTCGTCGTCTACAACTCGAACCCTGCCGCGATCGCACCCGATCATCTCACGGTGACCCGTGGCCTCCGGCGCGACGATCTCTTCACCGTGGTGCTCGAGCACTTTCGCACCGATACCTGCGACTACGCCGATTGGATCCTCCCGGCGACGACCCAGCTCGAGCATCAGGACCTGCACTGGTCGTACGGGCATCTCTACGCCACGCTCAATACGCCCGCGATCGCCCCGATCGGTGAGGCGCTCCCGAACACCGAGATCTTTCGCCGTCTCGCGGCGCGCATGGGGCTCACCGATCCCTGGCTGCAGGACGATGACGAGACGCTGATCCAGCAGGCGCTCGAGACGAATGACCCGCGCATGGGCTCGATCACGCTGGAGGCGCTGCGCGAGCAGGGCTGGGTGCGGCTCGAGCTCCCGACGCCCTATCTACCCTTCGCCGAAGGGGGGTTCCACACCCCGAGCGGGAAGTGTGAGTTCTACTCGGAGCGGATGGCGGCGATGGGGCTGGATCCAGTGCCGACCTACACACCACCCTACGAGTCACCGGAGCGCGATCCCGCATTGGTCGCGCGCTTCCCCATCGCGCTCATCTCGTCGCCCGCACACCAGTTCATGAACTCGACCTTCGTGAATGTGGGGTCGCTACAGCGTGCCGCGCGTGAGCCCGAGGTCTCGCTGCACCCGCGAGACGCGGAGCGGCGGGGGATCGTGGATGGCGTGCGCGTGATCGTCGAGAACGATCGCGGCCACTTCGAGGCCACGGCGCGGCTCCGTGAGGGGATTCGCGAGGGGGTGGCGTGGGCGCCGGGGATCTGGTGGGCCAAGACCTCCCCCGATGGGCGGAACGTGAACGCGACCACGAGTCAGCGGCTCACCGATATGGGCGCCGGGCCGGTGTTCTACGACAATCTCGTGGAGATCCGGGTCGCGGGGTGAACCGGCGCGGGGGTTCGCGCGTTGAGCACCAGTTCCCTCCAACGAGCCCCCACGTGACCCAGCCCCTGCCGACCACCCTCGGCGCCCTCAAGTCCTCCCCCTTCGGCGCCCCCGCCCTCCGCGGCCGCTCGGTGAAGGAGGAGATCCGCTCCAACCTCCTCGCCAAGCTCGCGACACGCGCCCCGCTCTTCCCGGGCGTCCTCGGCTACGAGGACACGGTGATGCCGCAGATCGTGAATGCGCTTCTCTCGCGGCACCACTTCATCCTGCTCGGGCTCCGTGGACAGGCGAAGTCACGTCTGCTCCGTGCGCTCACCACCCTGCTCGATCCCGCGCTCCCGGTGATCGCGGGGAGCGAGACGAACGATGATCCCTTCGCCCCGATCTCCAAGTTTGGGCGCGAGCAGATCCGTACGGCGGGTGACGATACGCCGATCGCCTGGCTCGCCCCCGACCAGCGCTACGTCGAGAAGCTCGCGACGCCAGACGTGACCGTCGCCGACCTGATCGGTGATCTCGACCCGATCAAGGCGGCCCGCGGCGGTCATCTCTTCTCGGATGAGCTCTCGATCCACTACGGGATGTTGCCGCGCGCACACCGCGGGCTCTTCGCGCTGAACGAACTCCCCGATCTCGCCGGCAAGGTGCAGGTCGGGCTGTTCAACGTGATGCAGGAAGGGGATGTCCAGATCAAGGGCTATCCCGTGCGGCTCGCCCTCGACGTGGTGCTCGCCTTCACCGCGAACCCCGAGGATTACACCGCGCGTGGGAAGATCATCACCCCACTCAAGGACCGGATCGGGAGTGAGATCATCACGCACTACCCCACCTCCGTGGAGCTCGCGCAGCGCATCACCGCGCAGGAGGCATGGACCGAGCGCGGCGGACTCCCGCTGCATCTCTCGCCGATCGTCGCCGAGGTGGCGGAGCGGGTGGCGTTCGAGGCACGCTCGGAGAAGCGGATCGATCAACGCTCCGGCGTCTCACAGCGTCTCTCGATCACCCTGATCGAGAATGTGATCTCCAACGCGGAGCGGCGCGCCATGCAGCTCGGCGAGACGGAGATCGTCCCGCGCCTCGCCGATATCTATGCGGCCTTGCCTGCCATCACCGGGAAGATCGAGCTGGAGTACGAGGGCGAGCTGATCGGTGGGGCGGTGATCGCCCGCGAGCTGATCCGCCGTGCCGCTGACGCGACGCTGAAGGAGCGCGAACTCTCGATCGACTTCGATGCGATCATCGTCTGGTTCGAGCAGGGGCAGGCGCTGCAGGTGAGCGACGACGCGGGGACCGCCTCGGCGCAGCTCGGCTTCTCGGTGGTGCCAGGGCTCGTGGAGCAGCTGACCGCCGCCGGCCTCGCGACGGAGGATCCCGCCGATCTCCTCGTGGCCTGCGAGCTGGTGCTCGAGGCGCTGGTCGCCCGGCGCAAGCTCTCGCGGTCAGAGAGTGGACGGTATGGGCGTGCGGCCCGGCGCTCACAGCGGCCGATGGAGACCAGTGAGGACGAGAGCTAGGCGGAGAGCCCCGGTTGGCGCCGGAAGGCCCACACCGCGAAACACAACATGAGCGCCGCGCCGCCGCCGATCGCCCATTCCACGCCGGCGGCGCGTGCCACCCAGCCCCCCGCTGCACTTCCGAGCGGGGAGCCCCCCACGTACACCATCACATAAATGGAGAGCACGCGCCCACGCAGGGTATTAGGGACGAGCTCCTGTAACCGTGCATTCACGAGTGCGTTGTTGAGGATCATCGCGAGCCCCACGCCGAAGAGGAGGACGGCCGCCAGCACCGTCTGATGCGTGAAGGAGAAGAGGATCAGCAGGATCGGGAGCGTGAACGACGCCACGCGGAAGATCTGGCCCCGTGATGCCCCGCCCCCCGTCGCCGCAACCATCAGCGCACCCACCACCGCCCCGACCCCGAAGGTCGCCATCAGCGAGCCATACCCCTCGGCCCCGAGCCCGAGTTGATCGCGCGCCACCACCGGGAGCAACGAAAGCACCGGAACCCCAAGGATCGAGAAGACCATCGCGATCGCGAGGAGCATGAGCAGCGGTGGGGTCGTCCGGATATGCGCATACGCCTCGCGCAACCCATGCATCACGTTCCGAGAGGGCCGCGTCGATCGATCACGAGGCATCGGCGTCATCAGCGAGAGCGCGATCAACACGGCGAGATAACTCAGCGCATTCAACCCGAAGGTCCACGAGACGCCGAGCGTGGCGACCACGAGCGCCGCGATGCTCGGACCGGCCACACGGGCGAGATTGAACCCAGTCGAGTTGAGCCCGATGGCTTGCGGGAGATCCTCCTTCCCCACGAGCTCGACGATCAGCGATTGGCGTGCGGGGATCTCGAACGCTGCCATCGTCCCGCCGAAGAGCGAGAGGGCGAGGAGCCACCCGATGGTGAGGTGGCCCGTGACAGAGAAAAGCCAGAGGAGCGCGGCCTCTGCGAGCAACAGGGCCTGGGCGATACGCACCACGCGGAGGCGGTCATGCCGATCGGCGACGTGGCCGCCGGGGATCGAGAGGAGGAGGATCGGGAAGGTCCCCGCCGCGGCGACGAGCCCGACGAGGAAGGGATCATTCGAGAGCTCGAGCGCCGTCCACCCCACCGCGATCTGCTGCATCCACGAGCCCACCAACGAGACCGTCTGTCCCACCCAGAAGAGGCGGAAATCGCGATACTGTCCGAGGAGCCGGAAGGGGTTCTGCGCGGTGCGGAAGAGGGATTGCGACATGCGGGTCCCTGAAAGCTCACTCAGTGAGGCCCTCCGAAGGAACCTCGAAGCCCCTCCCGGTGTTCGGCGGATACCCCCCATGCGCTTCCATACCTACTCCAAGTTCCACCCCGAGTCCGCCGACGCGGTCGATCTGCAGGCGCTCCTCGACAAGCTGGCGGACTTCCTCCTGCAGTCCGGCTTCGCGGGCGGGGGGAACCCGGACCCGTGGGGCCTCTCCGATGGCGACCAGGGCGGCGATCGCTCGCTCGACGCCCTCCGCCAAGCGATCCTCGAGGCCCTCATCTCCAGCGGGCAGTTCACCCCCGAGATGCTCGAGGCGCTCCGCGGCGATGGCGACGAGATCTCCGAGGCCAAGCTCTCGACCCTCCTCGATGAGATCGTCCAGCGCCTGATCGCGGAGGGCTTCCTCACCGCCAAGCCGACGGGCGAAGGAAAGGCCGACCCGCGCGCCGTGCTCGGACCGGGTGGGCTCGCGCAGGCCGCCGCGCAGCAGGTGCAGTTCGACCTCACTGGCAAAGGGATCGACTTCCTGGGCTACAAGGCGCTGCGCGGGATCCTCGGCGGGATGGGGCGCAGCAGTGTCGGATCACACGAGACCCCGCATCTCGCCACCGGCGTCGAGTCGGATGCGGGGAGCCGCCCCTATGAGTTCGGGGATGTGCTCAACCTCGATGTGAATGAGACCCTTAAGAACGCGATGCTCCGCACGGGGTCGCTCGAAGTCCCGATGGACCTCGACTACGGCGATCTCATGGTGCGGCAGACCGACTTTCGCTCCAGTTGTGCGACGGTCCTGATGCTGGACTGCTCGCACTCGATGATCCTCTACGGCGAGGATCGCTTCACGCCAGCGAAGAAGGTCGCGCTCGCGCTCACGCATCTCATCCGCACCCAGTTCCCCGGCGACACGATCTCCGTGGTGCTCTTCCATGATTCCGCCGAGGAGATCCCACTCGGCGCACTCGCCTCGGCGCAGGTGGGCCCGTACCACACGAACACGGCGGAAGGGCTCAAGATGGCGCGCCGCATCCTGAACGCGCAGCGCAAGGAGATGCGACAGATCATCATGATCACCGACGGGAAGCCCTCGGCGCTCACCCTCCCCGACGGGCAGATCTACAAGAACCCGATGGGGTTCGATCCCTTCGTACTCCAGGAGACGCTCACCGAGGTCGCGGCCTGTCGCAAGGCGGGGATCCCGGTGCATACCTTCATGCTCGCGCGCGACCGCGCGCTCGTGGAGTTCGTGAAGATGGTCTGCGGGATCACCCGTGGGCGCGCGTACTTCACGAACACCATGACCTTGGGGCAGTTCATCCTGATGGACTTCCTCAAGCGAAAGACCACGACCGTCACCTGACCGCGATGATCAGTCCCTTTTCCGTGATCACGCTGGGCTTCCTGCTCGGGCTCCAACATGCGACCGACGCCGACCATATCGCCGCCGTGACCACCTCGGTGAGTCAGGAGCGGACGGTGCGTCGCGCCGCGCGCCTCGGGGCGCTCTGGGGAATCGGGCACTCGATCACCATTCTGCTGGTCGGTGGCGCCATCATCGCCTTCCGGCTCGTCATCCCGCCACGGGTCGGGTTGGGGCTCGAGTTCGGGGTGGCGTTGATGTTGATCGGTCTCGGACTCGCCAACCTCCGTCCACGCGGGACGGACGAGCCAGCGAGTCAGGGGACGAGCACGCGTCGCCCGATCCTCATCGGGATCGTCCATGGGCTCGCGGGCTCCGCCGCGGTGGCGATCCTTGCTCTGAGTGCGATCCGTGAGACCTGGCAAGCCGTTGCCTATTTGGCCGTCTTCGGGCTCGGGACGATCGGCGGGATGATGTTGGTGACGGCGCTCATCGCGGCACCCGCGCTCTATGCGGCGACGTCGGTGCGCCGAGCCCAGGGTGGGATTCGTTTCGCCGCCGGTGCACTCTCGATCGTGGTGGGGATGCTCCTCGCGCGCGAACTGATCGTCGATGGTGGGCTCTTCGCCGCCATCCCGACCTGGGATCCGCACTGAGCGCACGACGCTCCCCACGCCTCGACCCCACCGAGCTCCGGACCTTCGGGACCAAGCTCCGGGCCTGGTATCGGCGCCATGCGCGAGACCTCCCATGGCGCAAGACTCGCGACCCGTATCGCATCCTCGTCTCGGAGCTGATGCTCCAGCAGACGCAGGTCGCGCGGGTCATCGACTTCTATCACCGCTTCCTCGAACGATTCCCCTCGGTCGAGCGACTGGCCAAGGCACGGGAGTCGCAGGTCGTCGCGCAGTGGGAGGGGCTCGGGTACTATGCCCGGGCGCGGAATCTGCATAAGGTCTCGCGGCTGGTGGTACGCGAAGGATTCCCGACGGAGGCGGACCAGCTCCGCACACTCCCGGGGATCGGTCCCTACACCGCCGGCGCCGTCGCGACCTTCGCCTTCGAACGACGCGCCCCGCTCGTGGACACCAACGTCGCTCGCGTCCTCACGCGGGTCTTCGCGCCGACGCTGCACCCCAAACGGGCGCGTGACCAGAAAAGGATCTGGGCGATCGCCGAGGCCACACTCCCGCGCACAGGGAAAGCGTCATGGACGCACAACCAGGCCTTGATGGAACTCGGGGCGCTCGTCTGTACGGCACGGGTGAAGCACTGTGGGCGGTGCCCGGTGAGGAGCCTATGTAAGAGCAGGGATCAGGGAACAGGTATCAGAGGTTAGGTAGGCCACGAGTACGAAGAGGGGGCGAGGCCGATGGCCCCACCCCCTCTGATACCTGCCACCTGACCCCTGCCTTACTTCGTGATCTTATGGCTGAGATCGACCTTGGCCTGATACGGCCGCTCGGCGAAGCCCGTATAGATCTGCCGCGGCCGCGCGATCTTCTGCTCCTTG
>JBEGVM010000021.1:0-10236 GCA_041178365.1 Gemmatimonadota bacterium
TCGTCATCCAGGAGCTCATCAACAACGTCGCCAAGGCGCACGGCGGCAAGTCGGTGTTCTGCGGCGTGGGCGAGCGTACGCGCGAGGGGAACGACCTCTACCTCGAGTTCAAGGAAGCGAACATCCTGGACAAGGTCGCCCTGATCTACGGCCAGATGAACGAGCCGCCGGGTGCCCGTCTCCGCGTCGGTCTCGCCGGCCTCACGGTCGCCGAGTACTTCCGCGACATGGAGAAGGCGGACGTGCTCGTCTTCATCGACAACATCTTCCGCTTCACGCAGGCCGGCTCCGAGGTGTCCGCGCTCCTCGGCCGCATGCCGTCGGCGGTGGGTTACCAGCCGACGCTCGCGACCGAGATGGGCGAGCTCCAGGAGCGCATCACCTCCACGCGCGACGGCTCGATCACGTCGGTGCAGGCGATCTACGTGCCCGCCGACGACATCACCGACCCGGCGCCGGCCACGGCCTTCGCGCACCTCGACGCGACGGTCGTGCTCTCCCGCGCGATCACCGAGCTCGGCATCTACCCCGCCGTCGACCCGCTCGCGTCGGGCAGCCGCATCCTCGATCCGCAGTTCGTCGGCGAGCGCCACTACAAGGCCGCGACCGCGGTGCAGCGCATCCTGCAGCGCTACAAGGAGCTCCAGGACATCATCGCGATCCTCGGCATGGACGAGCTCAGCGAGGACGACAAGAAGATCGTGGGCCGCGCGCGCCGCATCCAGCGCTTCATGTCACAGCCCTTCCACGTGGCGGAACAGTTCACCGGTCGCCCGGGTAAGTATGTGAAGCTGGAGGAGACCATCAGCTCGATCGAGCGCCTCGTCTCCGGTGAGTTCGACCACCTCCCCGAACAGGCCTTCTTCATGGCCGGTGCGATCGAGGACGTCGTCGAGAACGCCAAGGCGCTCAAGTGAGCAAGACGCTGAAGGTCTCCGTCATCTCGCCAGAAGCCACCCTCTTCGAGGGGGAGGCGCCGTCGGTCATCGCGCCGGCGTTCGACGGGGAGGTGGGGATCCTCCCGCAGCACGCGCCGATGGTCACCACCCTCGGCCGCGGTGTCCTGCGGGTGGGGGAGGGCACGACCCGCTTCCAGGTCGAGGGCGGGTTCCTCCAAGTGGTCGACGATGTCGTGCGCATCGTCACGGAGCACGCCACCAAACTCTGAGGAGCTCTGCCATGTTCAAGCGTCTCGCCCTGTTCTTGACCATGTCCGCGGCCCCACTCGCCGCGCAGTCGTTCTTCGCGCCGGGGCTCCAGCCCTCACAGATCACCGGCCGCGAGGCCACCGTCGCGCTCGTCGATGCGGGGAGCGCCGGCGTGGTCGGCCAGTGGCGCCAGCCGCTCGCGCGCCCCAAGACGCAGCTCACCCTCGAGGCGGGGCTCCTCGGGAGCACCGGGGGAGGGAGCTCGCAGATCCTCCTCGGCGCCGGCGTCGCCTACCAGGTCGCGACCGTCTCCGCGAATCTCCCAGTCGATGTCGCGCTCACCGGCGGGCTCGGGCTGTCGTCGGGTGGTGGCTCAACCCTCACCATCCCCGTCGGCGCCTCCATCGGTCGACGCTTCGATCTCGATGGCGGCTTCGTGGTAACCCCGTATCTCCATCCGCAGCTCGCGCTCACGCGCGTCGCCGTCGGGGAGTTCTCTGCTACCGATCTCGACCTGAACATCGATCTCGGCGCCAACGTGCAGATCAAGCCGACGATGGCGATCCGCCTTGGCCTCTCCCTTGGGCAGAGCGACGCCCTCGCGCTCGGGATCAGCCTGAAGCGATAAGGCGCTCCACCAGCGCCACCGAGGTCTCGGTGGCGCCGAGCCCAGAGGTCACCACGACGCGCGCCGCATCCCCGGCGCGCGTTCGTGTATCCGGCTCCGTGAGCAGGATGCGCAGGGCGCGTGCGAGCCCCTCGGCGTCCGTCACCGCTTCCGCCCCACGCGCGGCGATGAGGCGCGCGGCGTCCCGGCTCCGGTGATGGTGCGGACCAACGAGTACCGGCACGCCGAACGAGGCGGGCTCGATCACCGAGTGCAGCCCGGCGGCGTGGAACCCGCCCCCCACATACGCCGCATCGGCGAGCGCGTAGAGCTCGTGCAGCACGCCCACACGATCGACGAGCACCACATCATCGCTGGGTGACGCCTTCCCGAGCCGTGCGCAGCGTAACCCCGTCGCGGCGCCCCACCGCTCGATCGGGGTGAGGTGCGCTGCGGTCGGTTCATGCGGCGCGATGAGCAATCGCGCGTCGGGCACCTGCGTGCGCAGCGTCCGCCACGCGGCGCAGAGGACCGACTCGTCGGACGGCCAGGTGGAACCCGCGACGAGGGTCGGGCGGTCGCTCACGAGAGGGGCCAGCAGCGCACTCGCGTGATCGGTCGCCGCGGTGCGCGCGGCGCACTGATCGTATCGGGTGTCGCCGGTGACGGTGATCCGATCGCGATGGACGCCCAAGGCGACGAGGCGGTCGGCATCGGCGGGATCCACGGCGCCGACGGCATCGAGGGCGGCGTAGGCGTCGTGCAGCAGCGCCGAGGCGAGCAGGCCGATGCGTCCGGAGCCCTCGCTGAGTGTGGCGGAGATCATCCCGAGTCGGACCCCTCGGGCCTGGGCGAGCTCGGTGAGGCGGGGCCAGAGATCGAGCTTGGAGACGACGAGGGCGGTGGGGCGCAGCGCGTCGAGCAGGGCAGTCGCCGCACGGGTGGAATCGAAGGGCAGGGGTCCCACGAACGCCACGCGGAGCTCACGCGCGAGCCTGGCAGCGAATCGCTCAGCGCTTGGGGAGAAGTAGGTGTACAGGAGCTGCCACTCCGGGTGCGCGGCTCGGAGGGCGCGGAGCACCGGCTCCGCCATGAGCCCCTCGCCGACGGAGGGGGCGTGCATCCAGAGGAGGGGGCGTGAGGGATCGCGGTGGTGCTTCCCCCATTCGATCAATTGGGTGCGGGCGTCGCGGCGGTCGCGGAGTGAGCGGACGAGCTTCCCCTCCCCCGGGAGGGGGAGGAGGGTGAGGAGGGTCGCGGTGCGCGCGACCCCTTCATAGAAGGAGGAGAGGAGGGGGTGCATCGCGTGGGGCGAGCGATGCGTGCGGGGTCAGCGCCCAGCCAGCGCGGCATCGATGGCGCGCTGGAAGGCCTCGTAGGGCTGGGCCCCCACCATCGGGCGGCCGCCGATGAGGAAGCTCGGGGTCGACCCCACGCCGATCTGCGTGGCGCGGGTGTAATCGGCATCGACGAGCCCCTTCATCTCGCGGGTGTCCATGCAGGTGGCGAGACGGCGCTGGTCGAGGGCGATCCCTCGGGCGAGGGAGTCGAGGAAGACGCGGAGGTCGCGGCGCCCCCCCCAACTCCGCTGGGTGCGGAAGAGGGCGTCGGCGGCGGGCCAGAACTGCCCCTGCTCCGCAGCGCACATGGCGAGCTCGTGCACCACCGGGGCGTTCGGGTGGGAGCTCGGGATGGGGAAGTTCATATAGGCGATCTGCGCCTTCCCCGTGCGAACGTAGTCCCGCTCGATGAGGGGGAGGGTCTCCTCATGCCATTTCTTGCAAAAGGGGCACTGGAAGTCGGAGATGATGACGATCCAGAGGGCGTCGGTCTTGCCCCGGACGCGGCCCCGGTCGGCGCGGAGGAGGCGAGCATCGCGCGCGGTATCGGTGGCAGCGGAGGCGGCGGTGGTCGGCGCGCCGGCGGCTTTGGTGGCGGGGGCCGCGGGGCGCTGCGCGGCGAGTGGGAGCGGGGCCAAGAGGGTCGCGAGGAGGAGCAGGATCGTCATGGAAGGGAAGCTAACGTCTCCGTTGTGACAGAATCGGTGCACCCGGGGTAAGGCCAGTGGACGACGAAATCGTCTTGTGACATTTGTCACAGTTTTTTGTTTAGGTGGAACAAAGGAAGGGATCAAGGGTTGCGCGCGTCTTGACCCGTCCGTTACCGTTTTGTCACTCTGGACCCCCGGCCATTCGGTCGGGGCGTAGGTGTTGTGTGCAGTCGAACCCCCTTTCCAAGAGGTATGCACATGCTGGGACGCAACGGGATGCGGAGGCTCACCGCCTCCATCCTCGCGCTGGTCCTCTCGCTGGGCTCGGCCTCGGTGGCGTTCGCGCAGGGTAGCGCGACGGTCACCGGTCGGGTCACCAGCGATGCGGGTCAGCCGCTCTATGGTGCCAACATCACCATTGAGGCGCTCGCCATTTCGGTGGGCACGAACGAGGAAGGTCGTTTCACCATCACCATCCCGGGCGCTCGTGCGCGCGGGCAGCAGGTCACCCTCCGGGCGCGGGCCATCGGCTACGTCCCGGCGGTGAAGACCATCACGGTCTCGGCCGGCTCGCAGACGCACGATTTCCAGTTGAAGCAGGACGTGAACCGCCTCAGCCAGGTCGTCGTGACCGGCGTGTCGGGCGCCACCGAGGTGAAGAAGCTTCCCTTCACCGTGGCGCAGGTGACCGCGGCGGACATGCCGGTCCCGGGCTCGAACCCCCTGGCGCAGCTGCAGGGGAAGGTCCCGGGCGCGAACATCGTCTCGGCCTCAGGGCGCCCCGGCACCGCGCCGGCGGTCATCCTCCGTGGCCCCCAGTCGATCAACGCCTCGGGCCGTGGCCAGGACCCGCTCTATATCATCGATGGCGTCATCTCGCAGGGCGGCATCCAGGACATCAACCCGCAGGACATCGAGAATGTCGAGGTCGTGAAGGGGGCGGCTGCCTCCTCGCTCTACGGGTCGCGCGCCGGGAACGGCGTCATCCAGATCACGACCAAGTCGGGCAAGAACGCCGGCGAAGGGGTGCGCTTCCGCTCGCTCCTCGAGTACGGCCAGTCCGACATCGAGAATGAGTATCAGTATCCGCGCACGCACTTCATGCTGATGAACGAGGACTACTCCCGCTACTGCGTGAGCACCGCGGGCCAGCCCGATTGCGCCCGCACGGCGGACATCGAGACGGAGGCGTTCCGCATCAACGATCAGGGGACCTTCTCGGCGCTCACCCCGCAGAACTTCGTCAATGACGCCGGGATCGCGCGCAACCCGGGCGCCATCAACATGCGGTCGCTCTATCAGACCAGCCAGTTCGTCCGCTCGTACAACCCGATCGCGCAGGTCGTGACCAATGGCGAGACCTACAACGGGACCTTCGACGCCACGGGACGCATCGCCCGCACGAACTTCTTCGCCTCGGCGAACCAGTTCCGTCAGGAGGGCGCGGTGCGCTTCATGCGCGGCTACACCCGGACCGCGATCCGCCTCAACGTCGACCAGCAGCTCGCCTCCTCCTGGAACTTCTCGGTGCGCACCAACTACACCGACGCCCAGGACTGGAACTCGGGCTTCAACTGGTTCCGCGTGACCCGGCAGCCGGCCAGCGCATCGCTGCTGAACCGGGACTCGCAGGGCCGCCTCTACATCCGTACCGTCGTCCAGCAGCAGGGGGCGCAGAACGAGAATCCGATGTACACCGCGGAGCAGTTCCAGCCGCTCAACCGGATCGGCCGCTTCCTCGGGCAGGTCACGACCCGCTGGCAGCCCCTCACCTGGCTCGACTTCGACGGGACCTTCGGCTACGACACCCGCGTGAACCACGCGGAGTCCAAGACGGAGAAGGGGTACCGCTGCACCACCTGCGCCGCCGCCAACGTCGGCAGCATCGGGGTCAGCTCCAACAAGTCGTACTCCCTCAACGCCTCGACCGACATCACCGCGCGTGGGTCGTTCTTCGGCGATAAGCTCAACACCCGCCTCTCGTTCCGCGGCCTCTTCGAGGCGCAGGATGACCGTGGCGTCTCGGGTTCTGGCTCCACGATCGTCGTGCCGGGCCTGAACACGATCAACTCGACGCTCGCCAGCACCCGCTCGGCGTCGAACTACCAGCAGGCCGTCCGTCAGCTGGGCATGTTCGCCAATCTCGACGTCGACTGGCAGGGCAAGTACATCTTCAGCGGCCTCGTCCGCCGCGACGGTGCCTCGCTCTTCGGCGCGGATCGTCGCTGGCAGACCTACGGCCGCGGCTCGGTCGCGTACCGCCTCAGCGAAGAGTCGTGGTTCGGGATCGACGCCGTCTCGGACCTCAAGTTCCGTGCCTCCGTCGGTCAGGCCGGTAACCGTCCGCCCTTCGGCGCGATCTTCGAGACCTACTCCCTCTCGGCCGGTCAGATCGGCGGCCTCGGGCAGATCGGGAATCCGAACCTCGCCCCGGAGGTCTCCACCGAGACCGAGATTGGGATTGACCTCGAGCTCTTCAACAAGTACGGCCTGACGCTCACCAACGCGCGGAACGTCATCGACGGGCAGATCATGCCGGTGCCGGTGCCGACCATTGGTGGCTTCACCTCACGGTGGTCCAACGTCGGTGAGTTGACGAACAACACCTTCGAGGCCTCGCTCAACATCCCGCTCATCCAGACGCGCGACCTGAACTACTCGGTCCGCCTCAACTACGACCGCACCACCTCGGAGATCAGCCGCCTCGATCTCCCGGAGTTCTTCTACAGCGCCGCCGGCCAGCAGGGCTCGGAGACGATGTTCAAGATCTTCCAGGGTGGCCGCATGGGTGAGATCTTCGGGCGCAAGTTCGCCAAGAGCTGCTCGGAGCTCCCGGCTGGGTTCGCCGAGCAGTGCGGTGGCCCGGGTTCGGAGTACCAGAAGAACTCGGACGGCTTCATCGTCTGGACTGGGGCGGGCAACTCGCTGGACGAAGGGATCACCAAGAACCTCTGGTTCACCCGTCTCGCCGCGGCCAACGCCCCCTGGGGCGGCGGCACTGGCAAGGAGTCCCTCAACTGGGGCATGCCGATCCTCGTCCGTGACGCCACGGGTGCGGTGCCCGTGCTCTCGGTCGGCCAGGCGCTCCCGCGCTTCCGCTGGTCGGTCTCGCAGCAGTTCTCGTACAAGCGCCTGACGGCCTACGCGCTCTTCGACGCCACGATCGGCAAGTCGGTCTGGAACGAGGGGCGGCAGTGGTCGCTCGGTGACTTCATGCACCGTGATGCGGATCAGGCCGGCCTCGGCGTCGCCGATGCCAAGCCGATCGGCTACTACTTCCGCGCGACGGCCACCGGCGGCATCGGTGGGCTGTACGACGTCCTCGCGCCGAACAACAACACCGTCGAAGATGCCTCGTTCGTGAAGCTGCGCGAACTCTCGGTTGGGTACCGTCTCGGCCGTCTGGCTGGTGTCGGTGATTGGGCCCTGACCTTCGTCGGGCGCAACCTCCTGACCTTCTCCGACTACCGGGGCTTCGATCCCGAGGTCGGGCTGAGCGGTGGTGGCTTGGGCTCGGGCGTGCTGAACGCGATCGATGCGTACGGCTTCCCGAACCTCCGCACCGTCTCCTTCCAGATCAGCACCAGCTTCTGATGCGGATTCCCGTCTGGTCGGTGTGAGCCGGCCAGAGGGGCCCCCAACTTTCCTGAGGAACTATGATGCGATTCAACACTCGACTGGTCGGCGCCGCAGCGCTCCTGGGCCTCACGGCCTGCGGGGACGCGCTGAACGTGCGCAACCTCGATGTGCCTGACGTGGCGCGCGTGCTCTTCGACGCCGCCTCCGTGGAACAGGCCGTCGCAGGGCTCGGGCCGCAGCTGAACAACACGCAGCGCTCTTCTGAGGGCGTCAACACACAGGCCAAGATCATGGCGGAGGAGACCTTCGCCACGGTCGCGAACTTCGGGATGGCGGCGCGCGTCTCCAACCGGTCGTTCATCTCGAACGAGCTCGGCAATGACAACCAGGTGAGCAACCGGACGAACTTCGACCAGTTCCACCGCGTCCAGCGCCTGGCCTTCAACGCCATCTCGGCGTACAAGAACCTCCGCGCGGCAGGGCAGGCGGGGCTGACGTCCGGCGACGAGAACCGGATGCGCGCCTTCGCCTATCTCATCGCAGGCAATGCGGTGGGGTACCTCTCAATCGCCTACGATTCCGTCTCGGTTGGCTACGAGGGGATGAGCACGACGGAGATCCCCGGCTTCCTCGGGGCCGCCGCGGCGAATGCCAAGGCGATCGAGTACCTCGACTCGGCGGTCACCATCGCTGGCCGCACGATGAGCACCCTGCCGAACACCTGGATCAGCGGCAACGCGCTGACGCAGGCGCAATTCATCCAACTGGCCCGTAGCTACCGCGCCCGAATTCGCGCCGGTGCGGCTCGGACCCCGGCGGAGCGCGCCGCGCTCCCCTGGGCGACGATCATCGCCGATGCGACCAACGGCATCACCGCCGACTTCGTGATCTCGATCAATGGGACGACGGGGTGGGGTGCCGGGTTTGACGCCTCGCAGATTTATACGCCGGGTGGGTGGCACTCGGTCCCGATGCCGTATGTCGGGATGGCGGACACCTCCGGTGCCTATCAGGCCTGGTATGCGACGGCGGCCTCGAGCCGCCGCGCCTTCCTCGTCACCACCCCGGACAAGCGCTGGCCGCAGGGGACCACCCGCGGTGTGGCCTGCACCGTCGCGGCGAGCTGCACGGGGCAGCAGACCATCAACAACATCCTCCCCGCGGGGCAGTATATCCGCAATCGCCCGCCGGGTGACGACGTCGTCGCCGCCGGTACCGGGGAGTCGTGGTACGACCACCGTCGGTATGGGTTGACCCAGTCCAACACCTCCGTGGCCGGCACCTACGTCGAGATGTCGAAGACCGAGATCGACATGCTCGCCGCCGAGGGGTACATCCGCACTGCCAACAATGCGGCGGCGGTGACCCTGATCAATGTCTCGCGTGCTCGCGCGGGGCTCGCCCCGGTGACCACCAGCGGCGCGCCGGCCAACACCGCGGGGAGCACCGACTGCGTGCCGAAGCTCCCGAACGGGACCTGCGGCTCGCTCCTCGAGGCGATGAAGTACGAGAAGCGCATGGAGACGATGTTCACTGGCTACATGATCTGGTTCGCCGATAGCCGCGGGTGGGGGGATCTCCCCCAGAACACGGCGATCGAGTGGCCGGTCCCGTACCAGGAGATGCAGGCCCGTCAGCAGCCGTACTACAACGGTGTGAAGAGCCAGACTGCGGCTTCCACCTACGGCTTCTGATGAGGCGGAATGATTCGTGACCTCCGTGACCGGTGGGTGGGATTCACCCGCCGGACCACGGCCGGGCTCTGCGCGGGGTTGCTCGCGTTCCAGCTCGGATGCCACACCTACCTGCCGACGCAGGAGCCGGTGCCGGCAGCGGGTCGCGAGATCGCGGTCGAGTTGAATGACCGCGGACGCCTGATGGTCGCAGGACAGCTGGGCGAGTCGGTGCTGCGGGTCGACGGCACGTTGGTCAGCACCACGGACTCGATGATCACGATGAGGGTGTCACGGACGGTGCAGGTGAAGGGAGCTTCCGCGGTCTGGACCGGGGAATCGGTGCAGATCCCGCAGTCGGGGGTCCGAGGGTATCGGGTCCGGGAGTTCTCGCGGGGGAAGACGGTGGCGTTGGTGGCGGGGATCGTAGGTGCCCTTGCCTTCCTGGCGACAGCGCTCGACCTCCTCGGTGGTGGGTCTGACAAGCCCGAACCCACCGATCCCTGTCCGCCCATCTGCACGAACGATCGGTAGGCGGCCCCGTGCCGCGCTCATCCCCAAGGTTCGCTCACTCCATGGAGTTCTCACTGATGCGTCTCTCTCGTTTCTCTCTCCTCGCCGCCCTCGTGCTGGGCGCGGTCGGATGCAAGGAAGCGGATCTCTCGCCCGTCGTGGCGAAGATCCCGCCCCTCGCCTTCGTCCGGTACATCAACGCGGTCCCGGATACGCTCAACACCACCGTCCGCTGGATCGACAAGGTCGAATTCACCCCGCAGAGCTTCACCAATGTCCCCTTCCGTGGGATGGGGCAGGGGGGGTATCAGGGGCTCGAGGCCGGGGCACGGACGCTCCGCGTCTTCACCTATGATCCGAACCTCAACACCTCGAACAGCCCGTTGGGTGCTGAGACCAAGCAGCTCACCGAACTGACGCAGACCTTCGAGGCGGGCAAGTACTACACCCTCCTGCACCTTGGGTATGCGCGGACCGGTTCGACCCCGGCGCAGCGCGTCCTCGTCATTGAGGACCAGCTCCCGGCACAGAGCGCCAACGTCGCGATTCGCGCGATCCATGCGGGGCTCGGCATCGCCAACGTCGACCTCCATGCGACTGCGGCTACCACGACCGCTCTCACCTCGGGCTCCGTGGCCTTCGCGAACGTCGGTCTCACGAACGGCACCGCCGGCATCTCGGCGTACGCCTCGCGTGCGACCGGTGCCTTCGCGATCCAGGCTGCGG
>JBEGVM010000022.1:0-18972 GCA_041178365.1 Gemmatimonadota bacterium
CGAGAGCCTGGTGGAGCTCATCCGGCAAGCGGGGGCCACCGCCGAATGGACCACCTCGAACACCCTGGTGATCACCGCGAAGGCCGTCCGCGGCGATACGCTCGATCCCGCGCTCTGCACGCGGATCCGCGGCTCGATCCTGCTCGCCGGCCCGCTCCTCGCACGGGCCGGTGAGGTGCACCTCGCCCCGCCGGGCGGGGATGTGATCGGGCGCCGCCGTCTCGACACGCACTTCCTGGCCCTCGAGGCCCTCGGGGCCGAGCACGAGTTCGCCGAGCGGATCGTCTTTCGGACGCGCGGGCTACGGGGGGCGGACCTCTTCCTCGACGAGCCGAGCGTCACCGGGACCGAGAATGCGATCATGGCCGCCGTGGCGGCCAAGGGGAGCACGATCCTCCACAACGCGGCCTGCGAACCCCATGTGCAGGATCTCTGCCACATGTTGGTCGCGATGGGCGCGCGGATCGACGGAATCGGCTCCAACCTCCTCACCATCGAGGGGGGGCGTCCGTTGCATGGCTGCACCCACCGGATCGGGCCCGATCATATCGAGGTCGGATCGTTCATCGGCCTCGCCGCGGTGACCCGTTCCGAGCTCCGCATCGCCGATGCCGGCGTGGAGCATCTGCGCTCCATCCGGCTCGGCTTCGAGCGGCTCGGGGTGGAGACCCGCATCGAGGGCGCCGATCTCGTCGTCCCCAAGACGCAGGCACTCCGCATCCGCTCCGACCTCGGGGGCGCGGTGCCCAAGCTCGAGGACCAGCCCTGGCCCGCCTTCCCGGCCGACGTGATGTCGATCGCCATCGTCACCGCGACGCAGTGCGAGGGGATCATCCTCATGCACGAGAAGATGTTCGAGTCGCGGATGTTCTTCGTCGACAAGCTCATCGGGATGGGCGCTCGCATCGTGCTCTGCGATCCGCACCGCGCGCTCGTGAGTGGCCCCACCGAGCTCCGCGGCGCCACGGTGGAGAGCCCTGACATCCGCGCGGGGATGGCGATGCTCATCGCCGCGCTCTGTGCGCGGGGCACGAGCACGATCAACAACATCGGGCAGATCGAGCGGGGCTACGAACGGATCCATGAGCGCCTCAATGCGCTCGGGGCGTCGATCCAGCGCGTCGAGTAGGCCGTTTCGCGCGCCCTCGTTCGCCCCGCGCTGATGTCCCTTCTCCCCCCGCATCACCCGATTCCCGGGTTCGACGACCTCGGCCTCACCGTCTTCGTCACGACGCGCGAGGCGGGGACCTTCGGGTTGCCGGAGCAAGGGGAGGCCCCAGAGTCGTCGGCACGGTGGCATGAGCTCCAGCGCGCGCTCGCGGTCTCCGGGGCCCCTCGTCTCGCCTCAGCCAAGCAGGTACATGGCACGCAGGTCCTGCGGCACCATCCGACGTGGGAGGGGTGGGTGCGCCACCAGGGCGCCGATGGTCACCTCCTCTTCGGCGTGGGTGGGCTCGCCGTCACCGTCGCCGACTGCGTCCCCGTCTTCCTGGCCCATGAGGAGGGGCCCGTGGGGGCGGTCCACGCGGGGTGGCGTGGGGTGGCGGGCGGCATACTCGCCGAGGCGGTGCGAGCGCTCGAGGTGGCTGGCCATTCGGCCGCGGGGCTCCGCGTGCACTTCGGGCCCTCGATCTGCGGCCGTTGTTACGAGGTCGGGCCGGAGGTGTACCACCAGCTGACCGGGTTCGAGACGCAGCGGCCCCGCCAGGTGGATCTTCGCGCCCTGCTGGCTGAGCAGGCCAAGGCGTTGGGAGTGGGCCGGTGGTCGGCCGACCTCGAATGCACCCGCTGCGACAACGACCGCTTCTTCTCACACCGCGCTGGCGACGCCGGCCGACAGATCGGCGTCATCGTCCGCTCTGCTTGACTGTCTCGGTGTAAGTCCCTAAGTTTGAAAGAGTTGGGAGACATTCCGGTCCGTTGTGCGGAGTGTGGGGGCAGGTCTCCCCGCACTTTTTTTGTGCTCTGTGAGGTTTGAACCGTGTCTGTCGATGCAATCGAACTGCTTGTCAGTCAAGAACTTGCGACACTTGAGCTCGAATTAGTCGAGCTCAAGCGGGGTGGGTCGAAGGGTCGGCCGGTGCTCGATATCCGGATCGATCGATTGGACCGCCAGAAGGTGCAGGTCGGGGATTGTGAGCGGGCGTCCCGGGCGATCGAGGCCCGGCTCGACGCTGAGCCCACGCTGATCTCGGCGCGGTACGTGCTGGAGGTCTCCTCCCCGGGGATGGATCGGCCACTGCGGACGGTGGCCGATTGGGTGCGGTTCGTCGGCCGGCGGGCGAGCATCAATGCGCTGGCGCTCCACGGCCGGTATGAGTTCGACATCGTCGCGGTAGAAGGGGAGGCGGGGCAGGAGCGCCTCCGGCTCCGTGACATGAAGGGGCAGGAGCAGGAGATCGCGCTGGCGGACGTCACCGACGCCCGGCTCGCGTTCCATTGGAAACCGTAAGGCAAACTTTCAGGAGTCTGACCATGGCGGGATCAGTCGAGATCCTCGCGGCACTGCGCGAGTTGGCGAACAGCAAGCAGATCGATCGCACCGAGCTGCACGAGCTCCTCAAGGACGGCATCCTCGCCGCCCTCGGGAAGAAGTACGGCCCGACGGTGCAGGCTGAGGTGGAGATCGACGATGCCATCGGCGACATCAAGATCGTGATCCTCAAGAAGGTCGTCGAGGAGGTCGCCGATGAGATCACGGAGATCCTCATTGAAGAGGCGCGCTACGAGGATCCCGACTATCAGGCCGGGGACCTCATGGAGATCCCCGTCGATTTCAACGAGTTCGGTCGCTCCGCCGTGCAGGCGTGCAAGCAGCGCATCGTGCAGCGCGTCCGCGAGGGGGAGCGCACCAAGATCCGCGATGAGTTCTCGTCGCGCGTCGGCGACCTCCTCTCGGGCGAGATCCAGCAGATCGAGCGTGGGAAGATCGTCCTCCTGCTGAACAAGTTCCGTGAGGCCGAGGCGATCATCCCCTATCGCGAGCAGAATCACCGCGAGACGTATACGCAGGGTGAGCCGATCCGCGCCGTGCTCAAGCGGATCGAGGAGACCCCCAAGGGGCCACGCCTGATCCTCTCGCGCGCCGATGCGCTCTTCGTGCAGGCGCTCTTCCGTCTCGAGGTCCCGGAGATCCAGTCGGGGATCGTCGAGATCCGCGCCGCGTCACGTGAGGTCGGCAGCCGCACCAAGATCGCCGTCGTCTCCAAGGACGATGGGATCGATCCGGTGGGCGCCTGCGTCGGGCTCAAGGGCGCTCGGGTGCAGGCGGTGGTGCAGGAGCTGGGCGGGGAGCGCATCGACATCGTGCCCTGGTCGGCCGATCCGGAGCGCTTTGCCAAGCTGGCCCTCGCGCCGGCCAAGGTCGCGCGCGTCTTCAGCGATGCCACCACGAAGACCATTCAGGCGGTGGTCGACGAGGATCAGCTCTCCCTCGCCATCGGGCGCAACGGGCAGAACGTGCGCTTGGCCTCCGAGCTCACCGAGTGGAAGATCGACCTCTACTCGAGTCGGGAGTGGCTCGAGCGCGGCGGTGAGGTCCCGCTCTTCGCGCCGCTGCCGGGTGACGAGGCCGCCGATGTGCCGCTCGCGGCCATCGAAGGGCTCCCGACGGCGACGGTCGCGGTGCTCGAGGCCGGGGGCTATCGCACATTGAACGACATCATCGATCTCGATCGCGATGACTTCCTCCGGCTCCCCGGCATCGCGCCGGAAGAGGCGGATCGGATCATCGGGATCCTCGACGAGCTCACCGAGGAAGGGAACGAGGCGGCCGCGCAGGCCCCCGCCTCGGAATCGGAGCCGGCGCAGGGATAAGCAGTGGACGCGGCGACGGAGCGACGCCTCCTCGGCCTCTTGGGGCTCGGATTGCGGTCGCGACGCGCCGTGCTGGGAGTGGATCGGGTGCGTGAGGCGGCGCGTCGCGGGACGTTGCGGGTCGCGGTCATCGCGGCCGATGCGTCGCCGAACAGCCGCCAGAAGGTCGATGGGTTGCTGGTGGCCAAGCGGGTGCCGATGCTGATGGTGGCGTCGGCGGCGACGCTGGGACAGGTCGGCGGGCGTGAGACGACAGCGGTGATCGGCGTCGTGGACGTCGAGTTGGCACAGGGGATTCTCGCACTCGCCGCTCCGGCGGGAACGGGACCAGACGGTTCAAGGGGGACGGGTTGAGCAAGCTTCGGGTCAGTGAGTTGGCGACGGAATTCGGCCTCTCGGCGGATGAGGTGTTGGCCATGTTGCGGTCGATGGAGATTCCGGCGCGGACGCCGGCCTCTCCGCTGACCGACGAACAGGTCGCGCGGGCGCGCGTCCGGTGGGAGCGCGACAAGCGCCATCGGACCGACAAGGCCGCAGAGCCGGCACCGGCCGCCAAGAAGAAGGTCGCGGCGAAGAAGGTCGCGGCGAAGAAGACCGTGGCGGGCGAGAGCGAGGGGGCGGCCAAGAAGCCCGCGGCGAAGAAGAAAGCCGCGGAGCCCGTGCCGGAGCCGACGCCGGAGCCCGAAGCGCCCAAGGCCACCCGTCGCCGCCGTGCGGTGGATGTCGAGAAGGCGGAGGCCGCCGCCGCCGAGGCCGCCGCGCAGCAGGCCGCGCTCGACGCCGCCGCCGCAGAAGTCGCCACCGCGGAGCGTGCCGCCGCCGAGAAGGCCGCCCAGGAGCGCGCCGCCGCTGACGCCGCGGAGCGAGACATCACTCGGGCACGCGCGGAGGAGGCCGAGCGCCTTCGCATCGAGCGGGAGGCGATCGATGGCCCGATGACCGGCGCCGACGCCGAGAGTGGCGCGCCGTCCACTCTCGCGCCGAAGCCCGTCGCCTCGGCCACGCCATCGGCCCCGGCGCGCCCGCGGCCGCAGCCGGTCGTCCCTGGCGCCCCGCGTCCACGTCCCGTGCTGCCGATGCCCCCGCGCCCGATCGCCTCGGCGACGCCCGGGGGGGGCCTCTCCGGTGGCCGGCGTGACGACCGTCGTCCTGGGGCAGGGATGGGCATGGGTGCGGGGGCGGGCTCCTCCGCCCCGTCGTCCGGTCCCCGCCGTGGGAAGAAGGGGAAGCGGGTCGATCAAGAGGCGGTGACGGCGAACATCTCGCGCACCATGCGTCAGATGGAAGGGGGCCCCGGCAAGCGCCGCGGGGGCCGCGTCGACGAGAGCGCCCGAGAGGAGCTCGCCGCGATCCGCGCCGAGATGGCGGAGCGCGAGAAGAAGACCGTCCGCGTCAACGAGTTCATCACCGTCTCCGAGCTCGCCGATATCCTCAAGGTGCCGGCGACGCAGATCGTCTCCTTCGCGTTCAAGCACCTGGGGTTGATGGTCACCATCAACCAGCGCCTCGACTTCGACCAGATCGAGCTCATCGCGAGCGAGTTCGGGTTCGAGGCCATGCGTGAAGAGGATTATGCCGCCGCCCCCGAGGAGGAGGAGAAGGACGCGGAGACCGATCTCCAGCCGCGGCCGCCCGTCGTCACCATCATGGGCCACGTCGACCACGGGAAGACCTCGCTCCTCGACTATCTCCGCAAGGCGAATGTCGTCGCGGGCGAGGCGGGCGGGATCACGCAGCACATCGGGGCGTACCATGTGTCGCTCCCCGGTGGCCGCAGCGTCACCTTCCTCGATACCCCCGGTCACGAGGCGTTCACTGCCATGCGTGCGCGTGGCGCCCAGGTCACGGACATCGTGATCCTCGTCGTCGCGGCCGATGACGCCGTGATGCCGCAGACCATCGAGGCGATCTCGCATGCCAAGAACGCCGGCGTGCCGATGATCGTCGCG
Organism: Gemmatimonadota bacterium; assembly: GCA_041178365.1. Classification (GTDB taxonomy): domain Bacteria; phylum Gemmatimonadota; class Gemmatimonadetes; order Gemmatimonadales; family Gemmatimonadaceae; genus Pseudogemmatithrix. The sequence goes on from JBEGVM010000022.1 coordinate 5,766, forward strand.
ATCAACAAGTGCGATCTTCCCGCCGCGAATCCGATGAAGGTGCGGCAGGATCTCCTGCAGCATGGCGTCGTGCTCGAAGACTTCGGTGGCACGGTGCTCGCCTCCGAGATCTCCGCCAAGAAGGGGACGGGGATCAAGGAGCTCCTCGATCAGGTCCTCCTGCAGGCCGAGATCCTCGACCTCAAGGCGAACCCCGATCGTCGCGCCACCGGCTCGGTCGTCGAAGCTCAGCTCGATGCCGGCAAGGGGGCGGTGGCCACGATCCTCGTGCAGAACGGCACGCTGCGAGTCGGCGACGACTTCATCTGCGGGCTCCACTCGGGCCGGGTGCGCGCGCTGCTCGATGAGCGCGGCAAGCCGGTGAAGGAAGCGGGTCCGGCGATCCCTGTGCAGGTGCTCGGGCTCACCGGCGTCCCGATGGCGGGCGATCAGTTCATCTCGGTGCTCGATGCCGCCGAAGCGCGGGAGATCGCACAGCGGCGTGAGCGGCTCGATCGGGAGGCGCGCAGCCGGCGCACCGCGAAGGGGGCGGTCTCCCTCGAGGACTTCATGGCCTCCACGGGAGCGGGGAAGCGCCAGCTCAAGCTCCTCATCAAGGCCGACCAGGGCGGTCCCGCCGAGGCACTCGCCGACGCGTTGCAGCAGCTCAGCAACGAGGAGGTGCAGGTCGAGGTCGTGGCCCGTGCCGTCGGCGCGGTCACGGAGAGCGACATCCTCCTCGCCAAGGCGTCGGGGGCGATCATCATCGGCTTCCATGTGCGGCCCGACACCAAGGCCCGCGCCGCCGCCGATCGTGAAGGCGTCGAGATCAAGCTCTACCGCATCATCTACGAGGCGGTCGCCGATGTGCGCGCCGCGCTCGAAGGGCTGCTGCGGCCGGAGGAGAAGGAGGTCATCGTCGGTGAGGCGGAGGTCCGCGAGACCTTCAAGGTGCCGAAGATCGGCGTCATCGCCGGCTGCTCCGTGCGATCGGGGCTCATCAACCGTCAGGGCCGCGTGCGCGTGGTCCGCGACGGCGTCGAGGTCTACGATGGCACGATCGGCTCCCTCCGTCGCTTCAAGGACGATGTGAAGGAGGTCAAGGAAGGGTACGAGTGCGGGATCGGCGTCGAGAACTTCAACGACCTCAAGGTCGGCGATGTGATCGAGCTCTACCGCACCGAGTCGGTGGCGCGGACGCTCCAGTCGGCCTCGGCCACCTGAACGCGCCCCGCCTCGGAGAGACGTGATGCCCCCACGTGATCCACGGCGGCAGGACCGCGTGGCGGAGGCCGTCCGCGAGGAGGTCGCCGCCTTCCTCTCGCACGGCCTCAAGGATCCGCGCGTCACCGGGTTGCTGACGGTGACCGCCGTGGAGATGACGCGGGATCTGCGTCATGGCACGGTGTATGTGAGCGTGCTGGGGACGGAGGCCGAGAAGGCCACGACGCTCGAGGTGCTCGGGGGGGTGGCGGGGCATCTGCGGAGCCGCGTCGGGAAGGCGCTGCGTCTGCAGTTCGCGCCCGAGATCCACTTTCGGTTGGATGAGTCGGTGGCACGGGCGGCGCGGATCGAGACCCTCCTCGCGAGTCTTCATCAACCACCCGCAGCGGATGCCGCGCCGGAAGACGTCCGGGACGACTGACGGGGTCCTCCTCGTCGACAAACCGGTCGGCGTCTCGTCGCATGACGTCGTGAGTGTCGCGCGCCGCGCCCTCGGCGAGTCGCGCATCGGGCATGGGGGCACCCTCGATCCCTTCGCGACCGGACTGCTCGTCTTGCTCGTCGGACGCGCGACGCGGTTGCTTCCACATCTCGCCGGCGAACCCAAGGTGTACGAGGCGACGATTCGCTTCGGTGCGGAGACCGAGACCGAGGATCACCTCGGGGCGGTGACCCTCGAGGCCCCACTCCCATCGCGTGAGGCACTGCTCGCGGCGCTCCCGCACTTCGTCGGGGCGATCGCGCAGGTGCCACCCGCCTATTCCGCCAAGCGCGTCGAGGGTGAGCGCGCCTACGCCCTGGCACGTCGCGGGGAGACGGTCGAACTCGCCTCCGTGACCATCCAGGTGCATCGGTGGGAGGTGCTCGCGCTGCGGCCCGCGGCAGATGGCCACATCGCGGAAGCCGATGTGCGCATCACCTGTGGGGGCGGGACCTATATCCGGTCGCTGGCTCGGGATCTCGCCCGCGCCGTGGGGAGCGCGGCGCATCTCACGGCCTTGCGGCGCATGCGCAGCGGTTCCTTCAGCATCGAGGAGGCCGTGACACTCGATGCGTTGCGTGAGGCGACGGTGCCGCCGGCGCTCCTCCCCCCGCTCGCGGCGCTCCCCGAGCACCCGGTCCAGACGCTCTCGCCGGATGAGATCGCGCGCGTCGTGCGCGGGATCGATCTCCCGGCGACCGTCGAGGGGACGTGGGGTGCCCTCACCAATGCGGCGACCGGCGCGCTGGTCGCCCTCGCCGAACGCCGCACCGATCGCTGGCAACCGCGCGTGGTGATGCATGAGGCCTGACCTCCCGCCGATCCCCGCCCTCGCCAATGGCACCGTCTGCACCGTCGGGACCTTCGACGGCGTGCACCGCGGGCATCGCCTCCTGCTCGAGCGGCTCGCCGCGGCCGCTCGGGCGCGCGGGCTCCCCTCGGTCCTCGTCACCTTCGCCCCGCATCCCCTGCAGGTGGTGAATCCCGCTGCCGCGCCTCCCCTGCTCACCGTCGGGGTGGAGAAGACGGAGTGCCTGGCCGACAGCCCGCTCGACTACGTCGTCGTCCTCCCCTTCACGCGAACCCTCGCCGCCTACGACGCCGATCGATTCGTCGATCTGGTCCTGCGCGAGCGACTCGGGCTTCGGCATCTCCTCATCGGCTACGATCATGGCTTCGGTCGGGGCCGCTCCGGCGACGTCGCCGTGCTCCAAGCCCTCGGCGCGGCGCGTGGCTTCGGGGTGGAGGTCGTGCCCGCCGTCGAGGGGGGCGATGGACGTCCCATCTCCTCGACCTCGATCCGGCGCGCGGTGGCCGGGGGGGATCTCGACCGCGCCGCCGATGGCCTGGGCCGACGCTACGCCGTCGCGGGCACGGTGGTCCCGGGGGTAGGGCGGGGGCGCGACCTCGGCTTCCGCACCCTCAACATCGCCCTCCCCGATCCCCACAAGCTCCTCCCCCCGGATGGCGTGTATGCGGTCCGCGTCCAGACCAGAGGCGGGGCGATCGGTGGGATGATGAACCTTGGCGCGCGCCCCACCTTCGGGGAGACGGACCGGACGATCGAGGTCCATGGCTTCGACATCGCGGGGGATTTCTACGGGCAGTGGGTGCGCGTCGATCTCCTCGCGCGCCTCCGGGAGACGCGGCGGTTCGAGAGCCCCGAGGCCCTCGTGGCGCAGCTCCAGAAGGACGAGGCGGCCGCGCGGCGCCATCTGAAGAAATCACCCGCCTGACCCAGTGGCGGAGGAGTCACGCAACCCGTTGCGCGTGATTGACTTGGGTCTGGGTCAGCGGTAGTTTCCGAGGTTGCGTTCCAACCGTTCCCCCTATCCCGCGTCTGCATGCAGAACGTGAAGTCTCGGCTCCTCGTGATTGCGGCCATGATCGTCGCATCCGTCTGGGCCCTCTTCCCTCGTCAGGTGGTCGAGCGCGTCAAGCGCGACGGCGTCTTCGTCTACGACACCGTCTCCCGCGTCCCACTCAAGCGGGGGCTCGATCTGCAGGGCGGGATCCAGCTCACCCTCGAGGTCGATCAGTCCCGGCAGACCATCACCGATGTCAGCGATGCGCTCGATCGCGCGATGAAGGTCGTGCGGACGCGCATCGACGAATTCGGCGTCGCCGAGCCGGTGGTGCAGAAGCTTGGGAATGACCGGATCATGGTCGAGCTCCCCGGGATCGAGGATCCGCGCCGCGCCGAAGAGGTCGTGCAGCGCGCGGCCTTCCTGCGCTTCCAGATCACCGACGAGTCGCAGGCGCTGGAGCGCGTGATCCCACGGCTCGACGGGATCGTGAAGGAGCAGGGGTTGATGGCCGGGGCGGACACCGCCTCGCGGCCGGCGGCGAACGCCCTCGGCTCGCTGCTGCAGTCGGCGGATTCCTCGGCGCAGGCGGACAGCGCCGGCACCTCGACCGATGGCCCCTTCCGCCGGTCGCTCGTCCCGGGGCAGCTCCCGGGGCAGTATCTCGTCACGTCGGCCGACTACGGCCGGATCGACGCCCTGCTCCGCGCCCCTGAGATCCAGGCGGCACTCCCCCCCGGGCGTGATGTCCGGTGGGGGACCGATTCGCTCGTCTCCGGGACGCAGGTCTATCGCACGCTGTATGTGCTCGAGTCGCGCGCGATCATCGACGGCACCTATCTCGTCGACGCGAAGCCGAACCAGGACCCGCTCGAGGGGGCCAAGGTCGACTTCGTCTTCAACAACGAGGGGGGGCGTCGCTTCCGCAACGAGACGGCCAAGCATATCGGTGACAACATGGCCATCGTCCTCGACGACAAGGTCATGAGCGCTCCCGTCATCCAGAGCGCGATCGGGGCGCGGGGCCAGATCACCATGGGTGGCCGTGAGCTGCAGGCGGCCCAGGACCTCGCGCTCGTGCTTCGCGCCGGTGCACTCCCCGTGCCGCTCAAGGTCGCGGAGGCGCGGACCATCGGCGCGAGCCTCGGCGAGGACGCGATCCGGCAGGGCCTCCTCTCGGGCGCCCTTGGGCTCGCCCTCGTCGTGCTCATCATGCTCGTCTACTACCGCTTCTCCGGCTTCCTCGCGATCTGTGGATTGGCCTTCTACATCCTCGTCACCCTCGCCATCCTGGCGGGCTTCGGCGCGACGCTGACGCTGCCCGGGCTCGCGGGCTTCGTGCTCTCCATCGGCATGGCGGTCGACGCGAACTTCCTGATCTTCGAGCGCATCCGTGAGGAGCTCGACGCGGGCCGGTCCATCCGCATGGCGATCGATGATGGCTTCGCTCACGCCTGGAGTGCGATCGTCGATACGCATGTCACGACCGCGCTCACCGCGGCGATCCTCTACCAGTTCGGCACGGGTCCGGTCCGCGGCTTCGCGGTCGCCCTCCTCGCCGGCATCTTCGCCTCGCTCATCTCGGCGATCTATGTCGTGCGCACCCTCTTCCTCCTCTGGCAGTCGAAGAATCAGACCGCCAAGACCCTGAGCATCTGATGCTGCGTATCCTCCACAACACCTCGTGGGACTTCCTCAAGCAGTGGAAGCTCTCGGTCATCACCGTCGCGGTCTTCGTGATCCCGGCGGTGGTCCTCGTCCCCATCAAGGGGTTCAACTACAGCATCGAGTTCACCGGTGGGACGCAGATGGAGCTCACCTTCCAGCAGGCGCCAAGCATCGCGGAGGTCCGTGGCGCGATCACCGGGGCGGGGCTGGGCGATGCCGAGATCTTCACCTATGGGGCGCCGACGGAGATCGTGATCCGCGCGCAGGATAAGCAGCAGGTCGCGCAGCTCGAGGGGGGCGCCGAGACGGTGAGCCAAGAGATCGAGCGGACGCTGCGGGCACGTTTCGGCGAGGACGCCTTCGTGATCGGGCGCACGGCGGCCGTCAGCCCCCGCGTCGGCGGTGAGCTGCGCTCGCAGGCGATCATCGCGACCCTCATCGCCTTCGCGCTGACCCTGGTCTACCTGGCGTGGCGCTTCGAGTGGCGCTTCGGCGTCGCGGCGATCATCGCGACCCTGCATGATCTCGCGGCCTCGCTCGCGTTCATGATGTACATGGACCTCGAGATCTCGATCTTCGTCGTCGGGGCGGTGCTCACCGTCATCGGCTACTCGATGAACGACACCGTCGTCGTCTTCGATCGGGTGCGCGAGAATCTGAAGGCGCATCGGAAGATGCCGCTCTACGATCTCCTGAACCGCTCGGTGAATGAGACCCTCCCGCGCACGGTCATGACCGGCACCACGACGCTGGCCACCTTGCTGGCATTGTTGATCTTCGGTGGCGCGGTCATCCGCCCCTTCGCCTGGGTCCTCCTCTTCGGCATCCTCGTCGGCACCTTCAGCTCGGTCTACATCGCCTCGCCGTTGCTCCTCTGGATCGAATCCAAGTGGCCGCATCGGAACGAGGCGGCTCCTCAGGCGCGCGCCGCGAAGGCGTGACCGGAGCGCAGTCGGGTGGGTCGGGGCCCCGGCGCCAGGACGGCGTCGGGGCCCCGTCGTTCCCCACCATCCCATTCATCGACTCGCATGCGCACCTCGCCGGCGAATCGTTCGATGCGGATCGCGCGGGGGTCCTCCAGCGTCTCCGCGAGGCGGGAGGGCGTGGGGTGATCTGCATCGGGGAATCGCTCGCGGCCGCGGCCCGAGCGCGGGAGGTGGCCGGCACGTATCCCGGCGAGGTCTGGTGGACCGCTGGGGTCCATCCCCACGATGCCGCCGACTACGACCCGCGCCGTGATGGCCCCGCGATCGAGGCCGCTATGCACGAGGGGGCGGTGGCCGTGGGCGAGTGTGGGCTCGATTACCACTACGACCACTCGCCACGCACCCAGCAGCGTCGCGCCTTCGCCGACCAGCTCGCTATCGCGCAGCGCACCGCGCGCCCCGTGGTCGTCCATACCCGTGAGGCGGTCGACGACACGATCGCGATGGTACGGGAGGCCGGAGGGGCCGGTGTCCGTGGCGTCCTGCACTGCTTCGGCGGACCCACACCCCTCGCCGAGGCGGCGCTCGACGTCGGGTGGTCCTGCTCCTTCAGTGGGATCATCACCTTCAAGAAGTGGGACGATCTCGACCTCCTGCGGATGATCCCCGAGGATCGCCTGCTCGTCGAGAGCGATAGCCCATTCCTGTCGCCGGTGCCGCACCGCGGACATCGCAACGAGCCAGCGTGGTGTGCGTACACCCTCCGACGGCTCGCCGAGGTTCGCGGCGTCGATCCCATCGCGCTCGGCGAGCGCCTCGTGCAGAACACCCGTCGGCTCTTCCAGCTCTGATCGCCGGACGTTCCCCCCACTCCTCCCCCCGAGTAGGATTCCCCCATGACCGTCCCCTCTGACATCGAGATCGCACAGGCCGCGACCCTGCGTCCCATCATCGACGTGGCCGCTGAGATCGGCCTCGGTCCCGACGACCTCGACCTCTACGGCAAGTACAAGGCCAAGGTCGCCCTTGAGCTCACCACGCGCCCAGCCAAGGGGAAGCTCGTCCTCGTGACAGCGATCAATCCCACCGCGGCCGGCGAGGGGAAGACGACGACCTCCGTCGGGCTCGCCCAGGCGCTACGCAAGATCGGCACCAACGCCGTGCTCTGCATCCGCGAGCCCTCGCTCGGTCCGGTGTTCGGCGTGAAGGGTGGGGCGGCGGGCGGTGGGTATGCGCAGGTGCTGCCCATGGACGATATCAACCTGCACTTTACTGGCGATTTCCATGCGATCTCGTCGGCCCATGCGCTCCTGAGCGCGATGCTCGACAATCATCTGCAGCAGGGGAACACGCTCAAGATCGATCCGCGTCGCATCACCTGGCCGCGGACGATCGACATGAACGATCGCGCCCTCCGGAAGGTGATCATCGGCTTGGGTGGGCCGGCCGAGGGCGTGGTGCGCGAGGAGCGCTTCGTGATCATCCCCGCCTCGGAGATCATGGCGATCGTCTCGCTCGCCACCAGCGCCTCTGATCTCGAGGAGCGCCTCGGAAACATCATCGTCGGCTCCACCGCTGGGGCCGATCGCACACCGGTCTTCGCTCGCGATCTCAAGGCGCATGGCGCGATGGCGATGCTCCTCAAGGACGCGATCCGGCCGAATCTCGTGCAGACGCTGGAGGGCGGTCCCGCCTTCGTGCATGCGGGCCCCTTCGGGAACATCGCGCATGGTTGTAACTCGATCCTCGCCACGCGGGCCGCGCTCGCGGTCGGTGATGTGGTCGTCACCGAGGCGGGGTTCGGCTCCGATCTCGGCGCCGAGAAGTTCTTCGACATCAAGTGCCGCTTCGGCGGGATCCGGCCTGAGGCCGCGGTCCTCGTCGCGACCATTCGTGCCCTCAAGATGAATGGCGGGGCCAAGAAGACCGAGCTCGCCACCGAAGATGTCGCGGCTCTCAAGCGCGGTGTCGTGAACCTCGAGCATCACATCGCGAACGTCCGGCAGTTCGGGATGGAGTTGGTGGTGGCGATCAATCGGTTCGGCACCGACACCGACGCCGAGATCGCGATCGTCCGTGCGGCGGCCGAGAAGGCCGGCGCGCGTGTCGCGCTCTGTGAGGTCTTCGCGAAGGGTGGGGCGGGGGGCGAGACCCTGGCGCGCGAGGTGCTCGAGATCCTCAAGGGCGGGAAGTCGAACTACGCCCCGCTCTACGATGTGGCCAAGCCGATCAAGGAGAAGATCGACACGATCGTCAAGAAGGTCTACGGTGGGGAGGGCGCGGACTATAGCGCCAAGGCCGAGCGGGCGATCGCGTACCTCGAGAGCATCGGGCTCGGGACCACGCCGATCTGCATGGCCAAGACGCAGTACTCGCTGTCAGACGATGCCACGAAGCTCGGGCGCCCGTCGGGCTTCCGCGTCACCGTGAACGATGTCTACCCCGTCGCGGGCGCAGGGTTTGTCGTCGCACAGTGCGGCGAGATCATGACGATGCCGGGCCTGCCCAAGGCGCCGGCCGCTGAACGCATGGCCATCCTGCCTGATGGCGCGATCACCGGACTCTTCTAGGAGCGATGGATGACGATTCGTACGCTGAGCACGGAGGCGGCACCGGCCGCGATCGGTCCCTACAGCCAGGCCACGATCGCTGGCGGCTTCCTCTTCACGGCAGGGCAGATCCCGCTCGATCCCGCCACCATGGAGGTCGTCGCGGGGGACATCGTCCCGCAGACCCGGCGCGTGCTCGAGAACCTGCAGCATGTGCTCCATTCGGCGGGGGCCAGCTGGAAGGATGTGGTGAAGACCACAGTCTTCCTCCAGGACATGACGGACTTCCCGCGCTTCAACGAGGTCTACGAGGCCACACTCGGCACCGCCCGTCCGGCGCGCTCCACCGTTCAGGTGGCCGCACTCCCGCGCGGCGTGAGCGTCGAGGTCGAACTCGTCGCCAAGCTCCCCGATTGAGCTCGTTCACCCTGCGCGTCGGCAGTGCGCTGCTGACGCGCGGACACCCCCTCCACCGATGACTCGCGAAGAGATCTTCCGCCTGACGCAGTTCGCGCGCTGCGCTGGCTGAGCGTCCAAGATGGGTCCGGGTGACCTATCCGCCGCGCTCGCGCCGCTGCCGCGTGAATCCGATCCCCGATTGCTCGTCGGTCGCGAGACCTTCGACGACGCGGGGGTCTTTCGGCTGTCCGACGATCTCGCGCTCGTCCAGACGGTGGACTTCTTCGCGCCGATCGTTGACGATCCCTATCGCTTTGGGCGTGTCGCGGCGGCCAATGCCCTCTCCGATGTCTACGCGATGGGCGGGACGCCACTCACCGCGATGAACATCGTCGGGTTCCCGGAAAAGACCCTCCCGCTCTCCGTGCTCACGGAGATCCTCCGCGGGGGGCAGGACGCGGTGCACGAGGCGGGCGCACGCATCGTCGGGGGTCACACGGTCACCGACGAGGAGCTCAAATACGGGCTCTCCGTCACGGGACAGGTCCATCCCGATCGCATCCTCTCGAATGCGAATGCGCAGGCCGGTGATCAGATCATCCTCACCAAGCCGCTGGGGACGGGGATCCTCGCCACCGCGGCCAAGCGCAGCGCCCTCTCCCCCGCGCATCAGGAGGGGCTCTACGAGAGCATGGCGACCCTCAATGCCCTCGCCTCGCGGAGCGCGGTCGAGCTCGGGATCCGCTGTGCCACCGATGTCACCGGCTTCGGGCTGCTGGGTCACCTCCTCCATGTGACGCGCGCCAGCGGCGTACGTGTCACGCTGGAGCTCGATGCGATCCCGCTACTCCCCGGTACACGTGAGGCCCTCGCGGCCGGCTACACCACGGGCGGCGCAGGCCGCAACGCGCAGTGGGTCGACGCCGAGGTGGACTGGAACGACTCCGGGGAGGATTGGCGCGCCCTGCTCAGTGACCCGCAGACCTCCGGAGGGCTCCTGATTGCCCTCGCCCCCGAGCTCGTCGCCCCGTATCTCGCCGCCGTGCCCGGCTCCGTGGTGATCGGGCAGGCGAGTGGGTGGGATCGCGGGCCGAGGATCGTAGTGGCCTGATCCCTGGCCCCCGTGCCCTGACTATCTTGACCGTGTGGGGGTGGATGGGGTCTGGTGGTCCCCGCGGTCTTCAAAACCGTAGCGGCCCGATCACGTCGGGCTGGGTGGGTTCGATTCCCACACGCTCCCGCCACGCCGCTCGTCGTCCCGATGCTCACGCGCCTCGCTCACTCCGTTCCGGAACCCATGTTGGCTTCGCGGGTCAGATATCGCTGATGCGAGTTCGGAATCTGGTCCTTTTCGCCGCGATGACCGTCACTGCGGTCAGCGCCATCCTGGCCCCGGTGTCGGTCCGCGCGCAGCAGAGCGACTCCGCGCGCGCAGGCATTGGGTCGCCGCCCATCTCCCCGCGCCGCGCCTTCCTCTACTCCCTCCTGCTCCCCGGGGCGGGGCAAGCGACACTCGATCGCGCCACCGCTGGAGGGATGTTCTTCCTCATCGAAGCGGTGAGCCTCGCCCTGGTGCATCGCTCCGCGGAGGACCTGCGCATTGCGCGGACCTACGCCGGGGATTCGATCCCTGCGCGCTATGTGATCGACCCGGTCACCGGCCTACCGGCGCGCACGAACACGGGAGTGCTGCAGGTCGCCGAGTGGAGCGTGCCGCGCTATACCGACGCCTACGTTCGCACCCGCCGGCTCCATTATGAGGACTGGCTCGCGGTGCTCGTCTTCAATCATCTCTTTGCGGGGGCGGACGCCTTCGTCGCCGCCCAACTCTGGGATCTTCCCGTGCGGATCGGCGTCACGCCGACGGCCACCGGGGCACGAGTCAGCGCGACCTTCCGCCGGCGCTAGCGCTTAGCGCGCGCTCGGGTGGGGCAGGGAGTCCGTCGCCTCGAATCGCCCCGACTGCCAGACCCCTCGCTCGATGCGCTCCGCACTGACGCGCAAGAGCTGCGGCCCATCGAGCCACGCGCCAGGGTTCGCGAAGATCCCCGCGCCGAGGGGCTCGAGCGCCGCCACATGCGAATGCGCCAGCACATAGAGCTGCGGAGCGCCACTGGCGGAGAGCTGCGCCGCTGCCACTCGGCGGAGTCCCTCCCCCCCATCGCGAGGCCGCATGTTCCGGCTCGTGTGGGAGCTTCGCAGCGCGAGCCAGCTCCCGAGGTCGGGATGGATCCATCGATACGCACGGACGCTCCAGGGATGCCGCAGCACGCGACGCAGCCGCCGGTAGGGTGCGTCCTCCACCTCGCGCAGCCCATCCCCATGCTCGATCAACGTGTCCCACCCACCGATCACTCCACGCCACGCGCCCACCTGGTAGCTGAGACCGAGGTCACGCCGGAGCATGTCGCCCCCCCAGCAATCGTGGTTCCCCGCGATCCAGAGGATCTCCACCCCGGCATCGTGGAGCCGAGCCAGCTCGCCGAGCACCCGCACCCCGCGCCGCGGCACCACCTCCTTCCACTCGAACCAGAAGTCGAAGAGGTCGCCGTTGATCACGAGCGAGCGCCCATCCGCGGGGAACTGCCGCAGGAATGCCAACAGCTCGCGCTCCGTCTCGGCGGGAGCCACGCCGAGGTGCGCATCGGCGATCACATAACAGGGGGCGGGGAGCATCGTCCGAATCGTACACTAGACCAGCGGTCGGCACCACAGCACCGCGTCAGTCTCCGAGGGCCGGCGGGCCGGCGGGCCGGCGTCCCGTCACGCCCGCAGCGTGGGGCGATTAGACTACCCTCCCATGCAGTCCGAGTCGCAGATCCGCGTGCGCTACGCCGAGACCGATCAGATGGGGGTGGCCTACCACGCCAACTATCTCGTCTGGTGCGAGGTCGGGCGCACGGAGTTCATCCGACAGCTCGGGGTCTCCTATGCCGAGATGGAGGCCGCTGGCGTGCGGCTCGCCGTCGCCGATGCCCACCTGCGATATCGTGCCGCCGCGAAGTACGACGACGAGATCACCATCGCCACCCGGCTCATCGGCGCCCGCTCGCGGATGGTCTCGTTCGCCTATCGTCTCACGCGGCCACGTCCCGATGGCGGGACCGACCTCGTCGCCGATGCCAGCACCGACCTCGTGAGCATCGACGCGCAGAACCGACCGATCACCATCCCCCCCGCCTACCGCGCCCGACTCGAGGCGGCGGTCAGTACCTTCCCCTGATGCGCATGCGTCCGCGGTCGCTCGCCCTGCTCGTGATGCTCATGGCCTCGCTCACCGGATGCCTCTACGGCTTTGCCGGTGGCGGCCTGCCGACGCACATCCGCACCGTCGCGGTCATGCCCTTCGACAACGAGACCGCGACCCCCGAGCTCCCACGTGAGCTCCAAGAGGCGCTGCGGCAAGGGATGCAGAACCGGCTCGGGCTCCGCGACGCGCCAGAGGACCGGGCGAGCGCCGTCGTCCGCGGCACCGTCACGCGCTACGAGCTCGATATCCCCGTCGGCTTCAGTGCCAATCCCAATCAGGCCACCTCGGCGCGGCGTCGGCTCCGCGTCCTCGTCGACATCGAGATCGTCGACCAGGTCACGGGGAAGGTGCTCTGGCAGAAGACGGGAGTCTCCGCGGAAGGTGAGTACGCGGACCGCGGAGAGGCCGAAGGGCGCAAGCAGGCGATCGAGCGGATCGTCACCGAGATCATCGAGGGAGCGCAGTCGCAGTGGTGAGTGTCGCCGCTGCGCCGGAGCGGAAGATCATGACCCTCGCCGAGGCGGCGGTCTGGCGCGCCGCCTGCACAGGGCCCGTCGTCTTCACCAACGGGGTCTTCGATCTCCTGCATCCCGGCCATATCGATGTCCTCCGCGGGGCGCGCGCCGAGGGAGCGCATCTCATCGTCGGACTCAATAGCGATGCCTCGGTCCGTCGGCTCGGCAAAGGGGACGATCGTCCCGTGCGCTCCGAGGCCGAACGCGCCTACGTGCTCGCCGCACTCGAGATGGTCGATGCCGTTGTGGTCTTCGACGAGGACACGCCGGCGGACCTCGTCGGTGCGCTCACGCCCGATGTCATCGTGAAGGGGGGCGATTACCGCCCCGAGACCGTCGTCGGCGCCGAGGTCGTTCAGGCGCGCGGCGGACGGGTGGTGATCATCCCGCTCACTCCCGGACAATCCACTA
>JBEGVM010000023.1:0-6026 GCA_041178365.1 Gemmatimonadota bacterium
GGAGCGCGGGGACGGGGGGGAATGTGAACGCCTTCGTCCGGCAGCATCTGGTGCGCGATGATGATGGTGGGTGGGTCGGCGGAGGGGTCGGGAGGACTCGCCGAGACGGCATCCGGAGTGCGACGACCACGGCCGATGGGGGACTCTGGCGTCGCTGGCGGTTCCTGTACGGCAGTGCCTCACTCGCCTATCAGCATTCGACGGACTGGCTCCTCCTCTACACCGCAGGAGCGCTCGATGCACGTGCCGAGGTCGAGTACGACCTGGTCGATCTGCAGTTGGTGGTGCAGGCCCGGGGCGGGCCGCACGATCTGACCCTCTCGTGGACGCGGCGCCGTGTCTTCGCCGATGGGCCAGTTGCCGTCCCTGCCTTGCAGGGGAGCGGGACCTTCCAGCTCACCGATCGCGTGGCACTGGTGGGGAGTGTCGGGCGTCAGCTTGCCGATCCGATGCGCGGGCTCCCGCAGGCCGATCTCGCGATGGTCGCCATGCGTGTGAGCCTCGGGCCCCAGCCGCTGCCGATCATGCCGCGCGCCGTGGTGGCGGAGGCGCTCCTGCTGACCGAGCCCGTGATCGATTCCATGGATGCGTCGACGGGGGCACGACGACTCCTCGAGATCCGCGTCGAGGCGAGCGATACCGCCACGGTCACCGTCGCTGGCTCCTTCTCGCAGTGGGAACCGATCCCGCTCCGCTGGGACGATGGGGTCTGGGTCGCGCGAGTCCTCGTCGCCACCGGGACGCACCGCCTCGGGATCCGCGTGGGGACCGGCCCCTGGCGAGCCCCCCGCAATCTCGCGCGCGTCCGCGACGGGTTCGGCGGCGAGTCGGGGCTGTTGGTGATACCTTAGCGCGCATGACTCCTTCCTCGCGTCGCGACTTCCTCACCGGGCTCGCTGGAGCCGGTCTCGCGCTCCCCATGCTCTCCGAGCGCGCCTTCGCGCAGCTCACTCGCGCGAACCTCGTCGCGGGGGATCGCTCCCCCATCGCGCTCGCCGACGACGAGAGCTACTGGTCACAGATCCAGCGTGCCTTCGATGCCGATCGCGTGATGATCAACCTGAACAACGGGGGGATCTCACCGACACCCTCGCATGTGCTCGAGCAGCTGATCCGCGACCTGCGCTTCGTGAACGAGCTCCCGGTGGAGCACAACTGGCGGATCCTCGAACCACGGATGGAGAGCACGCGCCGTGAGCTCGCGCGGGAGTTCGGGTGCGACGCCGAGGAGATGGCGATCACCCGCAACGCCTCCGAGGGGATGGAGACGATGATCTTGGGCCTCGATCTCACGCGCGGGGACGAGGTGATCGTCACCAACCAGAACTACGGGCGGATGCTCCAGACCTGGGAGCAGCGCGAGCGTCGGGATGGGATCGTCCTCAAGCAGGTCTCGTTCCCGGTCCCGCTCACCGACCCGCAGGTGTTGGTGAAGGCGATCGCCGCGCAGATCACCCCGCGCACCAAGGCGATCGAGCTTCCGCACATCACCAATCTCACCGGGCAGATCCTCCCGATCCGCGACATCGTCCGTCTCGCGCGTCCCAAGGGGATCCCGGTCTTCGTCGATGGGGCCCACGCCTTCGGGCACTTCCCCTTCACGCGCGATGCCCTCGAGTGCGACTACTACGCGACCTCGCTGCATAAGTGGATCCATGCGCCGATCGGCGCGGGCTTCCTCTCGGTGCGGAAGTCGGCAATCCCGACGCTCTGGCCCCTCATGGCGGCACCGAAGACCAAGGACGCCGACATCCGGAAGTTCGAGGAGATCGGGACCCACCCGCAGGCGAACTTCAACGCCGTCTCCGTCGCGCTCACCTTCCATCGTGGGATCGGGATCGATCGGAAGACCGCTCGGCTTCGCTACCTACGCGACCGCTGGGCGAAGGCGCTCCTCGCCGAAAGCCCGCGCGTGAAGGTCCTCACCGAGCTCGGCCCGGATAAGGCGGGTGCCATCTGCATGTTCGATGTCGAGGGGATCGATCCCGGCGCCCTCGGCGGCTGGCTCATGGCGAAACATCGGATCGTCACCACGCCGATCGTTCACCCCGAGTTCAAGGGGATCCGCATCACCCCGAGCATCTACACCACGCCGGATGAGCTCGATACCTTCGTCGAGGCGGTGACCACCGCCATCCGACGCGGGATCGCATGAGATACTGGCTCCTCAAATCCGAACCCGATGTCTTCTCCTTCGCCGACCTCCAAGCGGCGACGAAGAAGACGACGCATTGGGATGGGGTGCGCAATTATCAGGCACGGAATACCCTGCGCGACGAGATGAAGCAGGGAGATCGATGCTTCTTCTATCACTCGAACGCCGAGCCGTCTGGGATCGCCGGGATCTGTGAGGTGGTGCGCGAGGGATATCCAGACCACACCGCGTTCGATAAAAAGGACGCCCACTACGATCCCAAGTCGAAGGCTGATGCCCCGACCTGGTATATGGTCGACGTGAAGGCGGTGAAGCCCTTCCCGCGGCTGATCTCCTTGGGCGAGCTACGCGAGGTCTCAGCGCTGAAGGGGATGGTGCTGCTTCAGAAGGGGAGCCGGCTCAGCGTGCAGCCGGTGACCAAGAAGGAGTGGGGGACGATCTGCGCGTTGGCGGGTGTCGCCTCGGGGTGAGCCCCGAGCGGTGAGCCTGCCGTCCGGCGCTTAGCGAATCAGCCGGATCGGGACCCCGATCTCGAGACCGGCCCAGGCTCGGTCGGCGGTCCACGCGGTGCCCCCCTGCGATTGCGCGGTCGCGAGACAGACCGCATCCCCGAGCGAGAGTCCCCGATCACGCGCAGAGGCATGGATGGCACTCGCGCGTTCGATCAGTTCGGCGTCGAAGGGGATGACCTCCATCGCGAGCTCCTCGAGGATCGATCGCGCCTGCCCCGCGGTGAGGCCACGGCGCACCAACACATTCGAGACCTCGAGGAGGTTCACTGCGGAGATTACGGGGAGCCCTCCGCGCGGCAGTGCGGTGGCCCCGGTCTCCCCTGAGAGCATCGCCAGGAGAGCCGAAGCGTCGAGCACCTGCGGCCCCTCACTCACGCCAGAGTCCCTGCTTCCGGTCTGCGATCAGCGCATCCGCGAGGCCTTCGACGCCCTGTGCACCAAGTACCTCGCGGACTCGAGCGTGGGCTTTCGCGGCGCTGGTGCTGAAGGGGCGCAGGACGACGGCTCCGTCGCGGACCTCGATGGCGAGTTCATCCCCTGGGGTGAGGCCCAGAGCGCGCCGAGCACCGGCAGGGAGCACCACACGTCCATTCGTGTCAAGTTTTGTTTTCTCTGTCATCTCAACAATATATGACACTATTTCAATAATTGCCATACCAGTGACCTCGGGGGAGGGGGTGGTGAATCCTCCCTCAACCTGGCGTCTGACCTGTCAGGGGCCATCATCGTAAGCCCGCACACCGCATCCGCTGGCCGCAGCCGGCGCGGGGGGGGTCAGATCAGATCGAAGAGCATCGCGAAGCCACTCCCGAATCCGATGACCACCACGGCTCGGCGCACCCAGGTCTGGCCCACGCGCTGGGCGAGCAGGGATCCACCAATCCCGCCGACGGTCGCCCCGATGGCCATCGTGAAGGCCACGGGCCAGTTCACGATCCCACTGACCGCGAAGATCACGACCGCCACCAGGTTCATGAGGCCGCCCCCCCAGTTCTTGAGGCCGTTCATCTGGTGGATATTCGTGAGCCCCATCAATGCGAGGGCGGCCAACATCAGGATGCCCGCCCCCGCGCCGAAGTAGCCGCCGTAGATCCCGACGCCGAGCTGAAAGGCGAGGAAGCGTCGAGGGGGAAGCGCGAGTGTCCCATCGGGCAGAGCGATCGAACGGGCCGCCAGCCACGACTTGAGCAGGGGGCCCTGGATCATGAAGAGCCCCGTCGCGCCGAGGATCAGGTACGGGACGAGGGCGGCGAACCGCCGTTCTGGGGTCGAGAGCAGCAGGAGCGCACCAATGATCCCCCCGGCGATGCTGGGCACGGCCCACGCCTTGGCCCATCGACTCGCCCCGCGGAGTTCGGCGCGGTACCCCCACATCGAGGACATCGTCCCAGGCCAGAGGGCGACCGTCGAGGTCGCATTCGCCGTGATCGGGGGGATCCCCAGGGCGACGAGGGCGGGGAAGGTGACGAGCGTCCCGCCTCCCGCCACCGCATTCATGGCGGCGCCGACGGCCGCAGCGAGCGCGACGAGGGGGAGGAGCGTCATGTCATCCATTGGGGATGCGGGAAGGATAGTCGAACCGGCCACCCATGCCGGGGTATCACGCGATATCTTTCGTCGATGAGCGGTCGTCAGTGCGTCCGCTACCGGTCGCGCGCCCTGCGTGACCTCTGTTCACCCTTCGCAGTCGGGACCCCCCACGATGTCCGGCACCACGACTCCTCCCACCGGCGACCACCTCGAGATCAAAGACTCGCGTACGGGCAAGATCTACTACGCGCCGATCACCGACGAGACGATCCGCACCGCTGATCTCAAGCAGATCAAGGTCAATCCCGATGACTTCGGGATCATGGGCTACGATCCGGCGTTCATGAACACCGCCTCCTGTCGCTCGGCGATCACCTTCATCGATGGCGACAAGGGGATCCTGCGCTACCGCGGCTATCCGATCGACCAGCTCGCGGAGAAGTCGAACTTCCTCGAGACCGCGTGGCTGCTCCGCCATGGGGAGCTTCCGACGCAGAAGGAGTACGACGAGTTCCAGCATCACATCACGTACCACACGTATGTGCATGAGAACATCCGGCGCTTCATGGAAGGGTTCCGGTACGACGCCCATCCGATGGCGATGCTCACCGCCGGTGTCGCGGCGCTCTCGTCGTTCTATCCGGAGTCCAAGAACATCCACGACCCGAAGGAGCGCGACATCGCGTTCATCCGGCTCCTGGCCAAGATGCCGACGCTCGCCGCCTTCGCGTATCGGCATGTGAAGGGGCTTCCGTATGTCTATCCGGACAACTCGCTCTCGTACGCCGAGAACTTCCTCTCGATGATCGCACGGATGTCGGAGCCGAAGTACGAGGCCCACCCGGTCTATGCGCGGGCGATCGACATCCTCTTCATCCTCCACGCCGACCACGAGCAGAACTGCTCGACCAACGCGGTTCGCGCCGTGGGGTCCTCGCATGTGGATCCCTACTCGGCGATCGCC
The DNA here is from genome assembly GCA_041178365.1 of Gemmatimonadota bacterium. Lineage (GTDB taxonomy): Bacteria > Gemmatimonadota > Gemmatimonadetes > Gemmatimonadales > Gemmatimonadaceae > Pseudogemmatithrix. The sequence continues at coordinate 5,162 of JBEGVM010000023.1, forward strand.
GCCGGGGTCTCCGCGCTCTACGGTCCGTTGCATGGTGGGGCGAACGAGGCGGTGCTCCGCATGCTCGAGGAGATCGGTGATGTGAAGAACATCCCGGCCTTCATCGAGTCGGTGAAGAGCGGGAAGGGGGCGGCGCGCCTGATGGGCTTCGGGCACCGCGTCTACAAGAGCTACGACCCGCGCGCCACGATCGTGAAGTCGCTCTGTGACGACGTGCTCCGTGTGACGGGGCTGACCAAGGACATGGAGATCGCGCTCGAGCTCGAACGGATCGCGCTCAGCGACGAGTACTTCATCGCGCGCAAGCTTTATCCGAACGTCGACTTCTACACGGGGCTGATCTACCGGGCGATGCACTTCCCGACGGACTACTTCACCGTGCTCTTCGCCATCGCGCGGACCGCCGGCTGGATGGCCCAGTGGGAGGAGCTCCTCCTCGACAAGGAGCAGAAGATCGCACGCCCGCGGCAGATCTACACCGGGTATGCCGAGCGGCCATACCAGGCGAAGGTGGATCTCAGCCACAAGATCACGAAGTAAGCTGGAGGCTGAAAGCTGGAGGCTGGAAGCGAAACGCTTTTGGCCTCCAGTTCTTGCTTTCAGCCTTCAGCTTTCAGCTTTAAGCCTTCAGCCTTCAGCCTTACTCTTACAGATGCCCCTCACCGGGCATCGTCTGCAATGCTTCACCCGCGCCGTGCAGACGAGCGCGCCGAGTTCCATCAGCGCCTGGTTGTGCGTCCAGGCCGCCTTCCCGGTTCTCGGGAGCGTGGCCTCGGCGATCGCCCAGATCGCCTTCTGATCGCGGGCGCGCTTGGGGTGGAGCTTCGGCGCGAAGACGCGCGTGAGGACGCGCGCGACGTTCGTA
>JBEGVM010000024.1:0-27988 GCA_041178365.1 Gemmatimonadota bacterium
GTCTCGATCGAGGTCTCGCCAGGTTCGGCCCATGATGCCGCCGCGACGGTGACAGAGGCGCTGCGCCTCTGGAAGACGGTCGACCGTCCCAATGTCATGATCAAGGTCCCGGGCACCGCGGAGGGATGCATCGCGCTCCGGCAGTTGATCGCCGCCGGACTGAATGTGAATGTGACGCTCCTCTTCGCGGTCGAGGCGCATGCGCGGGTGATCGAGGCGTACCTCGCGGGGCTCGAGGATCGGGCCGCTCAGGGGGGCGATCTCTCCCAGGTGGCCTCGGTCGCCTCGTTCTTCGTGAGCCGAGTGGACGCCGCCATCGATGCGCAGCTCGACGCCCTCGCGGCGGCGGGGACGATCACGGCGGACCGCGCGAAGACGCTGCAGGGACAGGCCGCGGTCGCGAATGCCAAGCGCGCGTATCGACTCTTTCAGGAGCGCTTCGCCGGTCCGCGGTGGGCGGCGCTCCTCGCCAAGGGCGCGCAGGTGCAGCGCCCGCTCTGGGCGAGCACGAGCACCAAGAACCCGGCGTACCGCGATGTGCTCTATGTCGAGGAGCTGGTCGGCCCGGATACGGTGAACACGATGCCGCCGGCGACCCTCGAGGCGTTCCGCGACCACGGAGTCACGCGGCGCTCGGTCGACGCTGATCTCGCGGCCGCCGATCAGCTCCTCGCCGATCTCGCCGCGTTGGGGATCGACCTCGATGCCGTGACCGATCGACTTCTTTCAGAGGGACTCGCGAGCTTCCAGAAGTCGTTCGACACCCTGATCGCCGGGATCGAGACGAAGACCGCCGCGCTCCGTGGGCGCTGAGCGCGCCATGACGCCCCCCACCCCCTCCGGCAACGGTCTCATGCGGCAGGACGTGACGAAGATCGTCGCCACGCTCGGGCCCTCGTCGACCGAGTCTGGGGTGATCCGCCAGCTCCTGCACGCCGGGGTGAATGTGGTGCGCATCAACTTCTCGCACGGGACCCACGAGAAGCATGCGCAGGTGATCCAGACGGTGCGGGCCATCGCCGATGAGCTCCGGCTTCCGGTGGCGATCCTCGGGGACCTGCAGGGCCCTCGCATCCGCATCGGGGTGCTCCCTGAGCCGATGGAGCTGCAGGTAGGGCAGCAGCTGACGCTGGTGCACGAGGCGCAGGTGGAGCAGGGGGCGGGGGAGATCCCCGTCACCTACGACCACATCGCCGACGATGTCCGTCCCGGGGCGAACATCCTGATCAACGACGGCCTCCTCGACCTGCAGGTGGATCGCGTGGAGGGCGCCCGGGTCCACTGCACCGTGCGCATCGGCGGGCGCCTCTCGTCGAACAAGGGGATCAACCTGCCGGGGATCGAGGTCTCTGCGCCCTCGCTCACCGAAAAGGATCGGACCGATATCACCTTCGCCATCGCGCAGGATCTCGACTACCTCGCGCTGAGCTTCGTGCGGCGCCCGGAGGATATCGCGGCACTTCGCGCCCTCCTCCCCAAGGGGATGTTGATCGTCGCCAAGATCGAGAAAGACTCCGCGCTGGAGCGGATCGAGGAGATCCTGCAGGCCTCGGATGCGGTGATGGTGGCGCGTGGAGACCTTGGCGTCGAGCTCCCCTTCGAATCGGTGCCGCTGCAGCAGAAACGGATCATCGCGCTCGCCGCGCGCTACGGGCGGCCCGTGATCACCGCGACCCAGATGTTGGAGTCGATGGTCGAACATCCTCGGCCCACGCGCGCCGAGGCCAGCGATGTCGCCAATGCGATCCTCGATGGCACCGATGCGGTGATGCTCTCGGCGGAGACCGCGGCGGGGCGGTACCCGGTGCTTGCGGTCGAGGCGATGCGCCGGATCGCTGTCGCGGCGGAAGGGGCGCGGGTCGCTCGAGGGCAGGGGCTCGATCGGGTCACGCCAGGGTCGGCGACGACGGAAGAGACGATCGCCGCCGCCGCGGTGACCGCGGTGCGCATGATGGGGGCGCATTCACTCGTTGTCTTCACCAAGAGCGGGTTTTCTGCTCGCATGATGGCGGCGCGGCGCCCTGATGTGCGCATCGTGGTCCTCACCGACCAGCCGCGGACCTATCGGCAGCTCGCGCTGGTGTGGGGGGTCGTCCCCTTCCTCGTCGCGCCGGCGGAGACCTATCAGGACATGCTGACCATCGCGCGCGGGCTGTTGCTCCGGCACGGCTTCGCGGAGGCGGGGGAGCGCATCCTCGTGACGGCGGGGGTGCCGTTCAACATCCCGGGCACGACGAATCTCCTGAAGGTGGAGACGGTGTGAAGCTCACGTTCCTGGGAACGGGGACGAGCTTCGGTGTACCGCAGATCGGGTGTGCGTGCGAGGTCTGCCGCTCGAGCGATCCGCGCGACAAACGGACGCGAGTAGGAGCGGTGGTCGAGCGGGGTGGGGAACGACTCCTGCTCGATACGCCCCCGGAGCTGCGGCTACAGCTCTTGGCGACGGGCATCCATCATGTGGATGCCGTGGTCTACACCCACGACCATGCCGACCACACCCATGGTATCGACGACATCCGCGCGATCTCCATCCGTCGGAGCGGGGGGATCCCGATCTACGGACCAGCGGAGACGATCGCCGTGCTGCGGGAGAAGTTCGCCTACGTCTTCGATGAGACGATGCGTCCGATTCCGGGGACGTCCAAGCCGGAAGCGGCGGGCCATGTGATCGAGCCCGGGATCCCGACGCGCATCGGTCCCTTCACGCTGATCGCGGTCGAGGTCCCGCACGGCCGGTGCCGCGTCTTCGGGTATCGCATCGGACCGCTCGCGTATGTGACCGATGCCAAGACGCTCCCCGATGCCGCGGTCGAGATCCTCCGCGGGGCAGAGGTCCTCGTGCTCAATGCCCTCTTCCGTACGCCGCACCCCACGCATCTCTCCGTCGAGGAATCGGTCGTGGCGGCTCGCCGTGTCGGGGCGCCGCGCACGTATCTGACCCATCTCACGCATCAGACGGGCCATGCGGCGCTCGCCGCGGAGCTCCCCGCCGATATCCAGCCCGCGTATGACGGTCTCACCGTCGACATACCAGAGGAGTTCAGCGACCGATGACGATCCAGCTCGATTGCACCGGGATGACGCGTGGTGCCGTCCCCAGCGGGGTGACCGCCGACCAGCTCACCACCCTCGCCTCGCGTGCACAGGCGGCCCATGCGGGACTCTTGGCCGATGCGGCGCGCGGGCGGCTCGGCTTCCGAGAATTCGAGGCCCAAGCGGCGGAGCGTGCGCGGGTCATCACGTGGGCACGGGAACACGAGGGGCGCTACGACGACCTCGTCGTGCTGGGGATCGGAGGCTCCGCGCTCGGCGCGGTCGCCCTGCGCACTGCCCTCCTGCCACGTGATTGGAATGCACGGTCGGCTGCGCAGCGTGGCGGCCGCCCGCGCCTCCATGTGCTCGACAATGTGGATCCCCGCTCGGTCCGCGGCGTCCTGGAGCAGGTCGCCCTCGATCGCACGCTCTTCCTCGTGATCTCCAAGTCGGGGAGCACGGCGGAGACGATGTCGCAGTACCTCCTCGTGCGGGATCGCCTGAGCGCGGCCGGTATCGCGCCGTCGCAGGCCTTCGCCTTCGTCACCGATCCGGTGAAGGGGGTGCTCCGTGAGGTCGGCGCGCAGGACGGGATCGCGCTCTTCGAGGTGCCCCCGAATGTCGGAGGTCGCTTCTCCGTCCTCTCTCCGGTCGGCACGCTTCCCGCGGCGCTCCTCGGTCTCGATGTCGAGGCCCTCGTCGCCGGTGCGGTGGCGATGCGCGATCGCTGCGCGACCGGTCTGTTCCGAGAGAATCCCGCGCTCGCCTTCGCCCTGTTGCAATGGCGGGCGCACCAGGAGGTGGGGCAGGGGATGCATGTGCTCATGCCGTACTCTGACGCCTTCCGCGACCTCGCTCCCTGGTTCGTACAGCTGTGGGCCGAGAGTCTGGGGAAGCGTACGGCGGCGGGGACCCATGTGGGGCCAACCCCGATCGTCGCGGTGGGGGCGACCGATCAGCACGCGCAGGTTCAGCTGTTCATGGAAGGGCCGATCGACAAGACGGTGACCTTCCTCGACGTCGAGGAGCCCGAGGGTGGGGAGTTGGTGATTCCGAGGAAGGGGCCGGCGGAGCTGGCCTATCTCGGCGGGCATGGGTTCCACGAGTTGCTCCGAGCCGAGTGCCGCGCCACGGCGGGAGCACTCGCCACCCAGGGGCGTCCGACGATGACCCTGCAAGTGACCCGCGCGGATGCCTGGCACCTCGGTGGGCTCTTCATGTTCTTCGAGCTGGCGACGATCTACGCCGGCCAGCTCTACGGGATCGACCCGCTGGACCAGCCGGGCGTCGAGCTCGGGAAGCAGCTCACCTATTACCAGTTCGGGCACCCGGGGTGGACGCAGATGCAGGGGGTCTGGGATGCGCTCCCAGCCTCCGACCCCGCGTGGGTGCTGTAACGCGTTGCCCTACGGGGAGATGACCGGCAGATTTCGCCGGATGTCGACTCTTCCTACTTCTGTACAGCAGGCCATCACCCCCGCCATCGTCGTCGCGGGGGGGCAGCTCACCGTCAAGGATCCCGCCGCGCTGGGGGGCGCGTTGATGGATGCCCTCGTTCGGCACGCCGTCTTTGGCGCCGATGATGAGCGCGCCTGGGCGCGCTGGATCATCTGGGAGTCGGCACGGGCGGTCGGCACCTATCCGGCGTCCATTCACGGTTTCTACATGGCGCGCGGGCGTGGTGATGTGCCCCCCGTGACCGTGCCGGCGATGAATATCCGCGGCGCCTCGTACGACACCATGCGCTCGATCTTCCGCACCGCGATCGCGCTCGATGGTGGGGCCTTCATCCTCGAGATCGCGCGCTCGGAGATCGCCTACACCGAGCAGCGTCCCGATGAGTATGTGAGTGTCGCGCTCGCCGCCGCGCTCCGCGAAGGGTTCCGCGGCCCCGTCTTCATCCAGGGCGATCACTTCCAGGTGAATGCCAAGAAGTACCAGAGCGATCCCACCGCGGAGCTCGATGCGGTCAAGCAGCTCGTGCGCGAGGGGATCGCGGCCGGGTTCTACAACATCGACCTCGATACCTCGACCCTCGTCGACCTCGCGCACCCGACGCTCGACGCGCAGCAGCGGTTGAATTACGAGCTCGGCGTCGAGCTCACCCGGTTCGCGCGTGCGCTGGAGCCGCAGGGGATCACCGTCTCCCTCGGTGGGGAGATCGGTGAGGTGGGGACGGAGAACTCGACCGTTCCCGAGCTCGAGGCGTTCATGGATGGCTACAACCGGACGCTCGAGGCGCATTCCCCTGGCATGGTGGGGCTCTCCAAGATCTCGGTACAATCGGGGACCTCGCACGGTGGTGTGGTCCTGGCGGACGGCTCGATCGCCGATGTCGCGCTCGACTTCAAGACGCTCGAGGACCTCTCGCGCGTGGCGCGGCAGCGGTACGGGCTCTCGGGTGCGGTGCAGCATGGCGCCTCGACCCTCCCCGATGGCGCCTTCAATCATTTCCCGCGCACCGAGACCTCGGAGATCCATCTGGCGACGGGGTTCCAGAACATGCTCTACGAGCATCTCCCTGCGGCGCTCCGCGAGGCGATCTATGCCTGGCTGCGGACCAACGCCGCTGAGGAGCGGAAGTCGGGAGACTCCGACGAGCAGTTCTTCTACAAGACGCGCAAGAAGGCGCTCGGTCCCTTCAAGCGGCAGCTCTGGGATCTCCCCGCCGAGGTGAAGAGGTCGTTGGCGAAGGCGTATGACGAGAAGTTCCGCTTCCTCTTCGAACAACTTGCCGTGCGCGGGACGAAGGCGTCGGTGCAGCGGTTCGTGACGGAGCCGGCGGTGGTCCGCCAGGCCCCAGGGATGGCCGCCGTGGTCGAGGCCGCGCCAGACGATGCGGATGCCGGTGAGTAAGGCCGCGAGCGGGACCTCTGAGGGGCCGGTGCGACGCGTGGTGATGTTCGTCCGCGCGGTGCTCCGGCGCTTCCAGGTGGACGACGCCACCTTCCTCGCGGGTGGCGTGGCCTTCAACGTGCTGCTCGCGGGGATCCCTTTCGTCCTCCTCCTCGCGGCGGGGCTCGGTTTCCTGCTGCGCCGCTCACCGGACAACGTCGCACCGGCGGTGCAGGGGGTGCTCGCCAATCTCTTCCCGGCGACCTCGGCGTCTGGGGGATCGATCCTCGATCCCGTCCTGGCGGAGATCGTCCGGACGCGTGCCGCGGTTGGCGTCGGTGGCGCATTGAGCTTCGCCTGGTTTGCCTCCCAACTCTTCGGGACGCTCCGCAATGTGCTCGCCTTCGTCTTCATGCATGGGAAGGAGCGGGGCTTCGTGCACGGCAAGTTGATCGACCTCAATCTCGTGCTCTTCTCGTTGCTGCTCGTGGTCCTCTGGGTCTCGACCAACACCTGGTTGGCGGTGACCTCCGGGCAGGTGGGCGCGGTGCTGGCGGGGCAGGGGGTGCTCGAAGGGACGACGTCGACGCTGGTCTACACCGCGGGGCGTGTCCTCTCCCTGGCCGTCGTGTTCGGGATCTTCGCGGCGCTCTATCGCTTCTTGCCGCTCCGTGGGATCCCGTGGCAGCCGATCGTCGCAGGGAGCGCGACCGCGACCGTGATGTTCGAGGTGGCGCGTGCCCTCTTCGCTGCCTTCTTCTTCCAGTCAGCCCCGGCGTCCCTCTACACCGGGACCCTCGGGGCGATCTTCACCGTGATCTTCTGGACCTACTACGCGGCGTTGATCTTCATCGTCGGGGCGGAGGTCGCCCATGTGACGGAGCTGCGGCTGATCGAGGCGGGGAAGCTCCCGCCGCGGACCGAGCTGTTGATCGACCGGTCCACGACGCTTGAGATGAACCTCTCCGAGATCATGGAGCAGACGCGGCAGCGGCGTTCCGACGCGATCCGGCGATGAGCACGGCACCGATCGACCTCCGGAGCGATACGGTCACCCGTCCCTCCGCGGCGATGCGCCGCGCGATGGCGGAGGCCGAGGTCGGGGATGACGTGCTCGATGGGGATCCCACCGTGCGTGCGCTCGAGGCGCGCGTCGCTGCGCTGCTGGGCAAGCCTGAGGCACTCTTCTTCCCCTCGGGGACGATGGCGAACCAAGCCGCGCTCTGGCTCCTCGGGGAGCCGGGCACCGAGGTCTACGCGCATGAAGACTCGCACATCGTGAATTGGGAGATTGCCGGGACTGCGGGACTCGTGGGCTTGCAAGTACGCGTCGTGCGGGGCGCTCCGGTGCTCGAAGCCGATGCGCTGCGGGCGGCCTTCCGGCCTGCGTCGATCCATGCGCCACGTGCCTCGCTCGTCTGTGCGGAGAACACGCACAATGGTGCCGGGGGGATGGTGACGCCGGTCTCGCATCTCCGCGCCATCCAAGCGGCGGCCGCCGAGGCTGGGCTCCCGGTGCATCTCGATGGTGCGCGTCTCTGGAATGCGCATGTGGCCACGGGGACACCGCTGGCGGAGTTCGCGGCCTGTGCGGCGACGGTGATGGTGTCGTTCTCCAAGGGGCTTGGGGCGCCGGTGGGTGCCTGCCTTGCTGGCGACGCAGAGCCGATGCGTCGCGCCTGGGAGGTCCGGAAGCGGTTCGGGGGTGGGATGCGTCAGTCGGGGATCCTGGCCGCCGGAGCGCTCTATGGCCTCGATCAGAACCTCCCGCGGCTCGGCGAAGATCATGTGCGCGCGCGGCGCCTGGCGGCCGCTCTCGCTGACGTGCCGGGCGTGCAGGTGGTGCCGCCGGATACGAACATCGTCATGTGCGATCTCATCGGCGGGGTGACGGCGCCAGAGGTCGTGGCGCGCGCTAAGGCAGCGGGGGTGCTCGTGACCGCCTGGCATCAGACGCGGGTGCGGTGTGTGTTGCACCTCGACATCGATGATGTGGCGCTCGCGCGCGCCACTGCGGTGCTCGCCGAGGTCCTGGCGGCGTGACGACTGCGGGGCACGGCGGGGTAGCAGGCGACGGTGGTGCCCGCCCGGCCGCCCCGGGGCGGGTGCCCCGAGGCCCGACGACCGGTTAGCTTCTGGTGGTCCCAGGTCCCGGGGGGCGTCAGTCCATCAATCCCGCCAGGGCCGAAAGGCAGCAACGGTACGTGTGACGGTCGTCGCTCCGTCAGACCTGGGGCATTCGCGCGGGAGAGCGGCCGGTGCATCCGGATGGCTCCCCGCGCGAGTCGTTTTCCGGGCGCTATCTTTCCGGTATGTCCCTCGCGCTCGCCCGGAAATATCGTCCGCGTCGGTTCGCCGACGTCGCGGTCCAGTCCCATGTGGCGACGACGCTGCGCAATGCCATCGGCTCGGATCGCTTGGGGCATGCGTACCTCTTCTGTGGTCCGCGCGGGACCGGGAAGACCACGCTGGCTCGTGTGCTGGCGATGGCGCTCAACTGCGAACAGAAGCGGCCCGATCATGAGCCGTGCGGGGAGTGTCCCTCCTGCCAGCGGATCTGGAGTGGTGGGGCGTCACTCGATGTGATCGAGATGGACGCGGCGTCGAATCGTGGTGTGGACGATGCGCGGGAGCTCCGGGAGCGCGCGATGTATGCCCCCTCGGGGGATGACCGGCACAAGATCTATATCCTCGACGAAGCGCATATGCTCACGCGTGAGGCGTGGAACACCCTGCTCAAGGTGCTCGAGGAGCCGCCGCCGCGGGTGATCTTCGTCTTCGCGACGACCGACCCACAGAAGATCCAGCAGGCGGCGGCCCCGGTCCTCTCGCGCGTGCAGCGCTTCGACCTGCGGCGGATCGGGCCGGCGGAGGTACGCGCGCGCCTGCGGACGGTGCTCGCTGCGGAGGGGATCACGGCGGAGCCCGAGGCATTGGCGATGCTCGCGCGGGCCGCGGATGGGTCGATGCGTGACGCGCTCTCGCTCACCGACCAGGCGCTCTCCCTCGGTGGCGATACCCTCAGTGCGGAGCGGGTGCGGGAGGCGCTGGGGCTCGTGCATGAGGACGAGCACCTCCGACTCCTCGAACTCGTCGCGCAGCGTCAGGCGGGGGAGGTCTTCGCGGCGGTGGCGCGGCTCGCCGATCATGGCGTGGACTTCAGCATCCTCCTCACCGATTTCGCGACCATCCTGCGCGCGCAGCTCGCCGTGGTGCTTGGGGGGACGCTGCCTGATCTCTCCGAGCGGGTGCGTGACGCCTTGGCGGCACGGACGGGGGACTTCTCCGCCGGGGACCTCCTGCGGATGCTCCATCTCGTGTCGGAGCTCGAGCCGCACCTGCGGCGGAGCGGGCAACAGCAGATCCTCTTCGAGACGCTCTTGGTGCGGTGTGCGTTGCTCGATCGCACGCTTGACCTCGAGCAGGTGCTGCGCGGGATCAGCGACTCGGGTGGGGCGCCACGCGCCGCCGCTCCCGCTCCCGCTTCGGCGCCGGCTGCGCCTCCTTCGCGTCGGGCCGCCCCACCCGCGCCTGCCCTGGCGCCGCGCGCATCGGCGTCCGCCGCCCCCGTGGTCGCCGACCGCGCCACGGCGCCGTCGGGTCCGCGCATCCCGCTCGATCTGAACCGGCTCGTCGAGTTCTGGGAGGAGATCACCGATGCGGTGCATGGGGAGCATGGGGCACTGATGCTCTCGAGCACGCTCGCCCATGCCACGCCATCCGCCGTCACGGCAAGTGGGACGGTGACGCTCACCGTGACCTCCGAGGCGCACGCGGAGTTGATCGTGGGGGGCCAGGCGACGGTGCTGGCCGCGGTACGCCGACGGTTTGATGGCGTGCAGTCCCTCACCGTGCGGGTGGAAGCGCCGGATGCGACGCGGGCGCCGCGTCGTCTGAACGAAGGGGCGGTGAAGGCCGATCGCATGACGATGCTTCGGAAGCAGTCCCCGCTCCTTGACGCGGCCGTCGAGGCGCTCGACCTCGAACTCCTCGACTGAGCGACCGCATGGACTTCCTCACGATGATGTCGCAGGCGAAGGAGATGATGGGGAAGGTGCAGGAGACCCAGGACGCGCTGCAGCGGCTGTCCGTGACGGGGACGGCTGGTGGCGGGCTCGTCACCGTCGAGACCGATGGGCGTGGCACCGTGAAGCGGGTGTCGATCGATCCCACGGTCGTGACCCCAGCGGATGTGGAGATGCTCGAGGACCTCGTGACCGTCGCGACCCAAGAGGCCCAGCGGAAGGCGCGTGCGCTCGCGGAGCAGGAGATGCAGAAGGTCGCGGGTGGGCTGGGGCTGGGTGGCCTGCCGTTCAAACTCCCTTTCTGATCACGTGTCAGCGATCGACGAGCTCGTCACTGAACTCTCGCGGCTTCCGACCATCGGGCGGAAGTCGGCGATGCGGCTGACCTATCATCTGCTGCGGCAGCCGGTGGCCCAGAGCCGGAAGTTGGCTGAGGCGTTGCTCGCGCTTGTCGAGCGAGTCCGCCCCTGTGACACCTGCTTCAATCTCACGGAGGCGCCGCAGTGTGCCATCTGCACGGATGTGCGTCGAGACCATCAGGTGATCTGTGTGGTGGAGGAGGCCTCGGACATCGCGTCGATCGAACGGACGGGGGAGTACCGCGGGGTCTATCACGTGCTGGGGGGGCGTCTCGCCCCCCTCGATGGGATCGGGCCCTCGCATCTGACGATCGCCCCACTCGTGACGCGCGTGGCGCAGCAGGGGGTGCGCGAGGTGATCGTCGCGACCAATCCGACGCTCGAGGGCGACGCCACCGCGCTCTACCTCTCCGAGCAGCTCCGGCCCTCGGGGGTCACGGTGAGCCGCCTCGCGCGGGGGCTCCCGATGGGAGGGGACCTCGAGTACGCCGACGGAGGGACGATCGTGCAGGCGCTCGCCGCGCGGCGTGCGATCTGATGCCCGCGACGAACCACGCCGCGCGGGAGATCCAGTGCACGATCGTCTATTGCGGCCCTGGGCTCGGTGGCAAGACGACCAATCTCGAGGTGATCCATCGACGGACCAGGCCCGAGACGCGAGGGCAGCTCGTCTCGCTGGAGACGCCGGAGGAGCGGACGCTCTTCTTCGATTTCCTGCCGGTCGATGTCGGGGAGGTGCGCGGCTTCCAGACGCGCTTCCATCTGGTCACGGTCCCCGGGCAGGTCGTGCACCGCGCGACGCGTCGTCTCATCCTCACCGGGGCCGATGGGATCGTCTTCGTGGCGGATTCCGCGCGAGATCGCATGGATGCGAACGTCGAGTCGATGCAGGATCTCCATGAGCAGCTTCGCGCGCATGGCCGTGATCTCGCCTCGATCCCGTTCGTGGTGCAGTACAACAAGCGAGACCTCCCAGGTGCCGTCTCGCTCAGGGAATTGGAGGAAGTGGTGAACCCGCTCGTCGAGTCGGACGGAGGGCGTCAGCGCGCGCCGTCGCACGAGGCCGTCGCACGCACGGGCGTCGGGGTCTTCGAGACGCTCACGGTCGTGGGGGAACGCATCGTGCGGGAGCTCGTGCCGTGAATCTGCCCAATACCATCTCCGCGGCGCGTATCGCGGCGGCGCCCATCATCGCAGCACTCCCCTTCATCCCCTCGGTGGGGGTGCGGAGCTTCGCCTTCGTGCTCTACCTCGTGACCGCGATCTCTGATCACTACGATGGCAAGTTCGCCCGCGAGCGGGGATTGATCACCGATCTCGGGAAGATCCTCGACCCCCTCGCCGACAAGTTGCTCCTGCTCGGTACCTTCGTCCCGATGTTCCTCCTGCAGGGGGCGCCGGATGATGCCCTGCTGCAGCTCCTACCGGCCTTCGCGGAGCGGAGCGCGTACGCGTTCACCACCTTCGGGGTCGAGGCCATCTGGTTCCCTTGGTGGGTGCTCGTGGTGATCCTTGGCCGCGAAGCCTTCATGACCTGGTTCCGCGGCTATGCGCAGGCCCGCGGCGTGGTGATCGCCGCGCAACGGCTCGGGAAGTGGAAGGCGGGGTTCCAGTACACCTGGATGGGGGCTTCCTATCTCTGGTTCGCGCTCAAGCTCCTGCTCGACGAACAGCAGTGGCATGGCCCGGCGGCGATGGTCGGGGCGCAGGTCGTCGGACTCATCGGCGGCGTGACGATGATCGTCGCGACCCTCCTCACCCTGTGGTCCTTGCTCGATTATCTCAGGCGACACGGTGACGTCTTCGGACGTCCCCGGGTGCGCTAGGCCATCCGAGGCGACCGCCATGGACGTCGAACTCGTCTCCATCGGTGATGAGCTCTTACTCGGCTTCACCATCGACACCAACGCCGCCACCTTCGCGCGGCAGGCAGCGGCGGTGGGGATCCGGGTGGTGCGACGGGCGACCGTCGGCGATGGCGCGGAGGAGATCGCGGCCGCCGTGCGCGCAGGATTGGAGCGCACCGGCGCGGTCATCACCAGCGGAGGGCTCGGGCCCACTGCGGATGACCTGACCAAAGCGTCCATCGCCGCGCTCTTCGGGCGGGGGATGATCCTCGACGAGGGGATCCTTGAGGCGCTGCGCGCGCGTTGGCAGGCGCGCTGGTCACGTGAGCTCCCCGAGGCCAACCGCGCCCAGGCGATGATCCCCGAGGGGGCGACGATCCTGGCCAACGGGCATGGGTCCGCGCCGGGGATCTGGCTCGAGGATGCGCAGCGCCGCTGGGTGGCGATGCTCCCTGGTGTGCCGCGGGAGTTCCGTGGGATGCTCGCCGACGTGCTCCTGCCAAGGATGATCGAGCGGATGGGTGGGACCGGGGCGACACGCGTGATCCGCTCGCGCACGCTGCGCACCACGGGGATCGCCGAGTCGGCGGTAGCCGATCTGCTCGCCGGGATCGATCGCGCGACGCTCGGTGCGTCGCTCGCCTACCTCCCCGGCTGGGAGGGGGTGGATCTCCGCCTCACCGTGCGGAACGTCTCGCCGGAGGAGGCCGATGCGCGCCTCGCGACTGCCGCGGCACTCGTGCGGGCTCCGCTGCACGAGTGGATCTACGGGGAGGGGGAGGAGGATCTCGCCGAGGTCGTGGTGCGTGCGTTGCGAGGCGACGGGCGGACCATCGCCGTCGCGGAGAGCTGCACCGGGGGGATGCTCGGGATGCGCCTCACGGCGGTCTCTGGCGCGAGTCATGCCGTGATGGGGGGCGTGATCGCCTACGACAACGCAGTGAAGGTGCGGGAGCTCGGCGTCCAGGAGTCCACACTCGCTACGCAGGGCGCGGTGAGCGTCGAGACCGCCCGCGAGATGGCCGCCGGGGTCCGGACGCGATTCGGGGTCGATGTCGGGGTCAGCATCACCGGGATCGCCGGGCCGGGGGGTGGGACCCCGGAGAAGCCGGTCGGGACGGTTTGCATCGGGCTCGATATCGGGGGGGTGGTCTCCGCCCAACGGATCATCACGATCGGGGACCGGCAGGAGATCCGGCAGCGGAGTGCCCAGGCGGCACTTGCCAAGGTGTTGCGGGGGCTCGGAACTGCCGATTCGGCAGCGGGGTAGCGGCACGCCCGTTGCTTCACCTATCGGCAACCCACGAACTTACGCCGATGACCGACCTGCACACCAACGATTCCCCCGAGTCCGCCTCCGATGCGGCCTCCACCCCTGACGTCATGATAGCCGCGGACGCCGCGGCGGACCCAGGCGCACCCGCCATCGACTCGGTCGCGCAGGAGCTCACGGAGCAGAAGGACAAATACGTCCGGCTCTACGCCGAGTTCGAGAACTTCAAGCGCCGCGCGGTGCGCGATCGTCAGGAGGCCGAGCTGCGTGGGATGCAGCATCTCCTGCGCGGGTTACTCGATTCGCTGGATGATCTCTCGCGCTTCGGGACGGTCGATCCTGCGACCACCGATGCGAAGACCGTCGTCGATGGGGTGGCGCTCGTCGAGCGGAATGTGATGAAGTCCCTCGCGGGCCATGGGCTCGAGGTCGTCGATCCGCAGGGGAAGCCATTCGACCCGGCGTTGCATGAGGCGCTGACCACCGCACCGGCGGCGAGCCAGGAGGAGGACGGCCTCGTCGCGCAGGTCTACCAGGTGGGCTATCTCCTGAACGGCACCCTGCTGCGTCCGGCGCGGGTCGTCGTGCAGCAGTGGAACGGATGAGTCAGAAGGACTTCTACGCGGTCCTCGGCGTGAAGGAGTCCGCGACGGCGGACGAGCTCAAGCGTGTCTATCGCAAACTCGCCAAGCAGTATCACCCCGACACCAACACGGGGAATGCGAAAGCGGCGGAGCGGTTCAAGGAGATCTCGGAGGCGTACAACACGCTGGGGGACGTCGAGAAGCGGCGTCAGTACGACGAGATGCGTCGGCTCGGGGCGTTTGGGGGGATGCCGGGGGGCGGGTTCCCAGGCGGAGGCTTCCCAGGCGGCGGTGCGCGCCGCGGAGGCCGTGGCGGTCCAGGTGGTCCGCGCATGGAAGAGTTCGACATCTCGGGGATCGGCGGCTTCGGCGATCTCTTCGGGTCGATGTTCGGTGGCGCGGGAGCGCGTCGTCCGGCGGGGCCCGAGCAGGGGCAGAGCGTCGAGACCACCCTGCGCATCCCCTTCCGAACCGCCGTGCTCGGGGGCAAGGTCCCACTCGACTTCGAGCTGGATGGGGTGCGGAAGTCGGTGCGCATCACCGTGGCGCAGGGGAGCGAGCCTGGCTCGCGCATCAAGCTCTCGGGCCAGGGTGGCGCGGGGCAGCGGGGTGGTCCCGCCGGCGATCTCTACATCACCCTCGAGGTCGCGCCGGACCCCATCTTCACGCGCGACGGGCGTGATCTCATCGTCCAGCTCCCGCTGAACATCGTGCAGGCGACGCTCGGCACGAAGCTCTCGGTGCGGACGATCGACGAGAAGACGGTCACGTTGACCGTGCCGAAGGGGACGGTGAGTGGGAAGCGCCTGCGGGTGCGGGGCCAGGGCGTGACACAGGGAGGGAAGACGGGGGATCTCCTCGTCGAGTTGCGCATCGCCGCACCGGAGTCGCTCACGCCGGAGCAGGAAGCGCTCCTCGTCCAGTTCGCCGAGGCGGCGGGACTCGAGCGCTGATCGCGATCGGGGCTCGTGCGTGCAGCACGATTCCCGCAGGACCGACTACGCCGCGCGCACCGGCAGGGCGCGCTTGCTCCGCGCGATGACACCGCCGCCGAGCGTCACCGCATCGGCATAGAAGACGACCGACTGGCCCGGCGAGATCGCGTAGACCGGCTCTTCGAGGACGACCTCGACCTCTCCGCGCTCCAGCCGCACGATCGTCCCAGGCACCGGTCTGGCGCGGTGCCGGATGCGCACCTGCACCGCAGCCCCGACCTGCGGCGCGGGCTCCACCAGCCAATTGACCTCGTCGGCGATGAGTCCGCGGCCGAGGAGCTCCTCACGCGGGCCGACGATCACCGCGCGCGACTCCGGCTTGAGCGCGACGACGAAGATCGGTTCGGATCCGCCGCCGGGAAGTCCGCGGCGCTGCCCGATGGTGTAGCGCGCGAAGCCCGCATGCTCGCCGATCACCGTGCCATCACTCCGCATGATCGGGCCGGGCTGCAGCGCGGGCGCATCGGCGGGGAGCTCACGCTCGAGCACCTTCACATAATCACCGTCGGGGACGAAGCAGATCTCCTGGCTCTCCGGCTTCTCGGCGGTGAGCAACCCGAGCTCGCGTGCGACGGCTCGCGTCTCCGCCTTGGTCAACGCGCCGACCGGCATCATGAGGCGCGCGAGCACGCCACGGTCGATCCCCCAGAGGAAGTAGGTCTGATCTTTCTCGGCGTCGTGTCCGCGCAGGAGCTGGCCCTCGACGAGGCGGGCGTAGTGTCCAGTCGCGACCCAGTGCGCATCGATCTGATCGGCCTTTGCGACGAGATCGCGGAACTTGGTGAAGGTGTTGCAGCGCACGCAGGGGATCGGGGTGCGCCCCGCCGCATACTCGGCGACGAATTGCTGCAGCACGTCCTGCCCGAACTGGTCCTGCAGATTGAGGACGTAGTGCGGGATCCCGAGCCCCTCGGCCACGCGGCGCGCATCGTTCACGCTGTCGAGCGAGCAGCAGGGGCGATCGGGGATGTCTCCCCCGTCGTGGAAGAGCTTCATCGTCACGCCGATCACGTCGTAGCCCTGTCGTACCAAGAGCGCCGCCGCCACCGACGAATCGACGCCTCCCGACATCGCGACGAGCACCCGTTCCTTCGTCGCCATCACGCGATCCCTGCGAGCCCTCGGGCCTTCGCGACCAGGGCGGGGAAGAGTTCCGCCACGCGCGTCACATCATCGGGGGTGGAGAGCGCCCCGAAGCTCATCCGCACGGCAGCGTTGGCCACATCTGGCGCGACCCCCATGGCGGAGAGCACATGCGACGGCGTGACACTCCCACTCTGACAGGCGGAGCCACTCGAGGCCGCGACCCCCTGGAGATCGAGTGCCATGAGGAGCGACTCGGAGTCGGTGCCGGGGACGGAGACATTCAGGATGTGCGGGGCGCGCGCCACGCCGGCGCTGTGCACCACCAGCCCCGGGACGCGCTCACGCAGTGCGGCCTCCAAGGCATCACGCATCGCCTCGAGCTCGTGCCAATGCGCCTCACGCTCGACGAGCGCGAGCTCCATCGCGCGGGCGAGGCCCACCGCCATTGCGACATTCTCCGTGCCCGGTCGACGGCCGCGATCCTGCGAGCCCCCGAAGAAGAGGGGCTCGAGCGGGGTGCCGCGACGGATGTAGAAGCACCCGATGCCCTTCGGCGCACCGAGCTTGTGTCCGCTGACCGAGGCGAAGTCGAAGGGGATCTGTGTGGCATCGACGGCGACCTTCCCGAAGGACTGCACCGCGTCGGTATGGAAGAGCGCGCCATGCGCCTTGGCGAGGGTAGCGAGCTCGGCGATCGGCTGGACGACCCCGGTCTCGTTGTTGACCCACATCACGGAGACGATGGCGACATCGCCAGGCGCGAGCTTAGCGGTCGCATCAGCGAGATCGACCAGTCCGCTCGCGGCGACGGCGAGGATACGCTCTTCCGCCCCCTCCTTGGCCGCCTGATGCGCGGCGACGAGCACGGCCTTATGCTCGGTGGGAGAGGTGATGACGGCCCGCTTCCCCTGGGATCGCAGGCTTCGCCAGGCGCCGAGCACGGCGAGGTTGTCCGACTCGGTCCCGCCCGAGGTGAAGCAGACCTCATCGGGGGCGGCGTGGAGGCACTGCGCCACCCGTTCCCGCGCCTCGTCGAGCGCCGCCCGGGCCTCACGGCCCCACCGATGCGTGGAGCTCGGGTTCCCGAAGCGGGGGCCGAAGAAGGGGGTCATCGCCTCGAGGACCTCCGGGCGGACCGGGGTCGTGGCGGCGTGATCGAGGTAGATCGGGGTGGGGGGCATACGGATCGGAATATATCCCGCTCAGCGGTTGCAGCTCGGGTAGCTGGGGTCGGGGCCGGTGATCTTGAGCCGGGTCGGCCGGAGGGCGATGGCATACATCACGTCGTAGATGAACCGCCCGAGCCTCGCGGAGTGGTCGTATTCGATGTACTGCGGCTCGTCGGTCACCTGGTGGTAGTCCTGGGCGTAGCCGAGCGAGAAGTAGGTGACGGGGATGTCCTTGGAGACGTAGCTCACCTGATCGCTGCGGCAGAACCGGTTGAGTGGGTTCTGTGTGACGTCCCAGCTTCGATCGATCGCCATCGGCTCAGGGGAGCTCGCGTTCACCGAGTCGATCACATCGCCGAACTCGCGGGAGAGCCGCCGTGCCCCGAGCATCTGCACCGAGTTCGGCCCGCCGTACTTCACCTGATCGGCGCGGCCTTTGCCGAGCATGTCCATGTTGTGCGCCGCGACGATCTTGGTGAGGTCGACCGTGGGGTGGTCGACGAACCAGCGCGAGCCGAGGAGCCCCGCCTCCTCTCCCTGATGCGAGATGAAGAGGATCGAGCGCGCCGGCTTCTCCTTGGCGAAGCGCTCGGCGATCTCGAGAAGCACTACAGTGCCGGAGCCGTCATCGTCCGCACCATTGCTGATCGAGTCGAGGCGCGCGGGGCGAATCGCGCGGGCACGTGCGATCAGCGAATCGATCGCGCGCTGCTGCTCGGGGGTGGGGACGCAGGCCGGATCGTTCGCCCCCTGGCGACGGGTGATGGTGTTCACCGCGCGGAGGGAGTCGTGATCGACGGGGGTGGTGTTGAGGCCGACGTGGTCGTTGTGCGCGCCGACGAGCACATACTCGCTCGCCAGCGTGGGATCGGACCCCGGGAGCATCGCGATCACATTGCGCGTGTTCGCGGCGGGGGCCCGCGTGAAAGCGTAGGTCCAGCGAGCGGTGATGCGTGCGCCGGCTGCGCCAGGCACAAGGGCGGTCAGGGCCTTCCCACCGAAGAGCCGACTCGCCGCAGCCTGGGAGATCGTCGCAGCGGCGAGGGTCCCCTCCGCTCCGGGGAGGCGTGCGGGCTGCATCATCCGCGTGGGGGTCAGCGCGCCGGTGCGCGCGGTCTCACTCATCCCGTCCAACGCGACGACGAGGACCCCGACGGCGCCGGCATCGATGGCGCGCTTGAAGCGATTCACCGGGGCCGCAGGGCGCGGGGCGGGGGGACGGTTCTGTGCTTGGGTTCGCTGCGCGGCTTCGAAAGCGATGACCGCATCGGCGCCGAACTTATCCGGCACATCAGCGCAGCTCACGAAGCTCGGTGGGACGGCCCGCGCACCTGCCGTTCCCGCGGCATCACTGACGAAGACCGCGATCCGCCCCTTCACGTCGGCCGTGAGTGGAAGGGTATCCTCCCAGCGGCCGGCGAAGACGACGGCGACGTTCCGGAGGTCCACGCGTGCGGCGAGGCCATTGGTCAGCGAGGGGGCGGTGGGGAGCCAGTCACGTCGGAGATCGAGTGCGCTCCCGCTCACGGCGAGCTGTGCCGCCGCGGCATCGACGCCGAAGGCGCCGTATGGGAGGGACTGGAACCAGGTCCCGTCGTCGCCAGCCGGCCGAAGGCCGAGGCGCGTGAACTCCCGCGCGATGTACTCAGTGACCTTCGCGTTCCCGGTCTCACCGATCCGACGCCCTTGCATCGAGTCATCCGCGATCTGATACAGCCGCGTGCGCAGATCGTTGGCGGTGATCGCGGGCTCGGTGGGGCGCGGTGGCCAGGTCATCGGCCCTTCGTCGGGCCAGACGGGCTTCTGCGTGGCACGCGACTGTGCGAGCAGCGAGGAGGAGGTCGCCAGGAGGAGGACGGCGAGGTGGGAGCGCATACGAGCGGTCGTGAGGGCCATGACGGTCAGAGCGGTCGCAGGAGTGCACGCACCGGGGCGGCGTCGATGGTGCCGACGGCGAGTGGGGGAGCGAGGAGTTCGTAGGGGCCGGGACGAATCGCCCGGAGATCGAGGTTCTCGAGGACATAGGCGCCCCCATCGAAGAGCACCCGATGCACCGCGAGCGTCTTGCTTTCGCGCGCATCGACACTGGGGCAATCGACGCCAAGGAGCCGGAGTCCATCCGCGATCAGCGCCTGAGCGGTGGCGGGAGCGAGCACGGGCCAGCCCTCGGGAAAGTGCCCGTTCGCGATGGTGCGCCCCGTGTGCAGGAGGAGTCGCGCCGTCCCCGCGAGGTATCCCGCCGCCTCGAGCTGGCTCATCGTGATCTCGCCATCGAGGTGGCGGACATCGAGGACGCGGCTCAAGCCGATGAAGGCATCGACTGGGAGGTCGTTCGCTCCGAGCGCGCCCATGGCAATATGGAGTGGCGCGTCCGCATGGGTGCCAACGTGCGGACTCATCTCCATCCGCGACACATTCACGCTCGCGCCCGCCGCGATCTCCCAGCTCCACCCACAGGAGCACGGTGTGTCACCCGGCCACTCGGGGGTGCCGGGCGCGAAGGCGACCGAGATGTCGTGGATGGGGCGCGTCATCTCACCCCGCGTAGAGCCGGGCGCGCACCGCCCAGAGCTCGGGGAAGAAGCGCTGTTGCATCGTCTTATTGAGATACTTGGCGCCGAGGGTGCCGCCGGTGCCGCCGGTCATCGGGCCGATGATGCGCTCGACGAGCTGCACGTGCAGGAAGCGCCACTGCGCGAACCCCTGCTCATACTCGAGGAACGACTCCGTGAGCATGAGGAGGAGGCCATGCTGCGCCTCGGTGTAGAGCGCCTCAAGGGTCACCCCACGGCGGGCTAAGAGGTCAAGGAAGAGCTGTTGGAGCGTGGGGCGCGCGAGGGCGCGCTGCACCACGGCGGGGATCTCCCCATGCTCCTGCAGCGCCGCCATGAAGTGGGATTCGCGGAGCCCACTCGTCGCCTCGATGGCGCGGAACTGCGCGCTCTGCGATCCGCTCGAGCTCCCGAGGTACCCACGGAACTGCTTGAAGCGCTGCGGGGGGAGGGTGTCGAGCGCGCGGAGCTCATGCGACACGAGTCCCACCAAGGAGTTGATGCGCTTCATGCTGAAGAGCGCCGCCTGCACATCATCCTGCTCCAGAAGCGCGATCAGCTGATCGAACTCATGGAGCAGCACCTTGAACCAGAGTTCGCTCGCCTGATGCACGACGATGAAGAGCAGCTCATCGGGATGCTCCGGTGCACTCTGGGGGCGCTGCAGCTCGAGGAGTCGATCGAGGTGCAGGTAGGTTGAATAGGAGATCTCGTCGGTGCTCAAAAGGTCGATACCTCAAGGGTGCGGAAATCATCGACGCGCATCGTCTCGTGCGTCAGGAAAGGTTCGCCGTAGCGGCAGCGGATGAGCGAGCCGTAGTGCGCGGCCTGGTGCCGGACCACGTCGAGCAGGGGCTCGCCGGTCGGGAAGACCTCCCCGGCCTGCGTCGCCCCGTCGAACTGTGAGGCGTAGCAGCGCAACGCTTCGAGCTTTGTCTCGAAGCTTTCCGAGATGTCGGCGACGAAGGTCGGCTTGAGCTGATCCTCTCGATACGCGATCGCGTAGAGGACCTTCAGCGGGCGGTGCGGCGCCGTCTCCGGATCGAACTTGGCGAGCCCCGCGAGGAAGCAGGCATCACGGACGAGTTCGCTAGCGACCCGGTGATCAGGGTGTCGCCCCTGTGGGGCGGGGGCGATCACGATTCGCGGGCGGAGCTCTCGCAGCACGCGGGCAAGCTGCCGCCGCGTGCCGTCGGTGTTGGTGATCCCGGCGTCGGGGAGTCCGAGGTTCTGCCGGAGCGCCACTCCCAGCACCGCGGCGGCCCGCTCCGCCTCCTGGGCGCGGAGCTCCGCCGAGCCCCGAGTCCCCATCTCCCCCTGGGTGAGATCGAGGATTCCGACGCGGAGGCCCAAGCGGACCTGCCGGGCGATGGTGCCCCCCGCGAGCAGCTCGACGTCGTCCCGATGGGGGCCGATCGCCAGGAGGTCGAGTGGGAGGCTCATCCGAGGGAATCTATCTTCCACTCATGGCGACGCACCCTCCCCAGCCCTTCACGGCCTCCGCCGACCAGCCCGTCCTCAGGACGGCCCGGCTCCTGCTGCGTCCCTTCGCCCCCGGTGACGCCGCCGTGCTCACCGCGGCGATCTCGGACGAGCGGGTGGCGCGGCAGACCCTCAGCGTCCCACACCCCTATCCCACCGGAGCGGCCGAGGAATTCATCGCGTGCTGTGCCGAGGAGTGGGGGGCGGGGAAGGCGGTCACCTGGGCCATCACGCGCCGCGAGGAGGGAACGGTGATCGGAGCGATCGCGATTCGGGTGGTGCGCGCCCATCATCGGGGCGAGGTCGGTTACTGGCTCGCGGTGCCCGCGTGGGGGCAGGGGATCATGACGGAAGCCGTCGGCACGGTGGTCGCGTATGGGTTCGATACACTCGCGCTCCATCGGCTCGAAGCGCGGATCTTCCCGGGCAACGCCGCCTCGGCGCGCGTGCTCGAGAAGTCCGGATTCATGCGAGAGGGAACGCTGCGGGGCGCGGTCTGGAGGGAGAACGCGCCCCGCGACGTGGTGCGGTACGCTCAGCTCGTGAGCGACCCGCGCTGATCAGCGACGGGGTGGAGGCGGACGGCGGCCACCGGGCCCACCGGCGTTCTGCTGCGATTCCACGACATTCTTGTCATAGATCACCTGCTGTTCGGCGGTGAGCACGCCACGGACGGCGGCGGCCTGCGCCTGCCGCATCGCCAGCATCTGGTCGCGCATCGTCGCCATGTCGGCGCCCGACTGCATCATCCCCTGCATAGCGGTGCGGTTCGCGGTCTGGATGGAGTCGATCCGCGCCTTCTGCGCGTCCGTGAGGGTGATCCCCTTGAAGAGGATCTCGTTCTGGCGCGCGGCGGCGGCGCCCATGCCCGCAGGACCACCCTGCCCCATCCCCCCCGGGCGACCTCCGCCCATGCCGCCCCCCATCCCGCCACCGGGGCGACCGCCCATCCCGCCACCACCACCCTGCGCCTGTGCCACCGAGGCGACGACAATCATCAGTACAACCGCGAGCCCACGTCCGAATCGCATGCGATCCTCCCAAAAGTGAGGTCCGGCCACGAGACAGGGGTCGGATATCCTGTTAGACGTCGCGACCCCTGAATTCGTTCAGCGTCCACCCGGCCGTCGGCCGCCGCCCCCACCCCCGCGACGTCCACCCCCGGCAGGGGAGCCCGGCCGATGTGACTCGGGTCGTAGGGGGTCGTGTCGTGGACCGTCGGGCCGGCGTTTCTCCTGGCGCTGGGTGGCGCGCTCGGACTCCGATGTGGTATGCGCCTCGCGACGGGCCAGCTTCTCCTTGGCGCGCTTTCGCTCCTCCGCCTTCCGCGTCCGGATCGCGGCGATCCGCTCGGCGAGTGGGACCTCGAAGCGCTCGACCGGCTTGTGCGCGTAGTCGAACCCTTGAAGCGTCCGACGCGGCAACTTGCGCCCGATCGCCTTCTCGATGGCGCGCAGGTCGGTCTCCTCCTCTGGCGCGACGAGGGTGAAGGCCTCGCCCGTCGCATCGGCGCGGGCCGTCCGACCGACGCGATGGATGTAGTCCTCAGGAACATGCGGGACATCGAAGTTCACCACATGCTCGAGCGCTTCGACGTCGATCCCGCGGGCCACGATGTCCGTGGCGACCAGCACCCGCACCTTCCCCGCCTTGAAGTCGGCCAGGGCCTCGGTGCGCTGGTTCTGGCTCCGGTTCCCATGGATGCGTGCATTGGGGATCCCCGCATGCGTCAGCACCTCGGAGAGTCGGTTGCTCCGATGCTTGGTGCGGGTGAAGCAGATCACGTTGCCGACCACGTTCTGGCGCAGCAGGGCGATGAAGAGATCGGATTTGAGCGACTCGGCGACCGGCCAGAGCGCCTGCTCGATCTTGGCGGCGGGGGTCGCGACGCGCTCCACGTTGAGCCGCACCGGATCGTGTAGCATCTCGCGCGAGAGCGCGACGATCGGAGCGGGCATCGTGGCCGAGAAGAAGAGGGTCTGCCGCTTCTTGGGGAGATGGCTGAGGACGCGCTTGATGTCGGGGAGGAACCCCATGTCGAGCATGCGGTCGGCCTCGTCGAGGATCAGCACCTCGAGGGTGCTGAAGTCGACGTACTTCCCGGGTTGTCCAAGGTGATCGAGGAGCCGCCCAGGGGTCGCGATGATGACATCGACCTTCTGCCGGAAGGCGGATTCCTGCGGACCCATCCCGACGCCGCCGAAGATCGCGGCGCTGCGGAGGGTGGTGAACTTGGCGAGATCGGTGAAGTCGGCGTGGACCTGCGCCGCGAGTTCGCGCGTCGGGGCGAGCACGAGGGCGCGCGTGGCGCGCGTCGGTTGCTCGAGGAGCCGATGCATGAGCGGCAAGAGGAAGGCGGCGGTCTTGCCGCTCCCCGTCATGGCGCAGGCGAGGAGATCCCGCCCTTCGCGGGCGGGGGGGACGGCGTCGAGTTGGATCGGGGTGGGCTTGGCCCAGCCGAGGTCGGTCGTGGCCCGCACCAACTCTGGGGCGAGGCCGAGGGAAACGAAGGTCATGTCGTGGGATGAGGGCGAACGTACCACTCAAAGCTATCGGGTCGGCCGGCCGTCTCACAGGACGCGCGGTCGACGCGGCACCCGCGGCGCCGTCGACTCACTCGTGTCGCAGTGCCTCGATCGGGTCCAGACGTGCCGCGCGCTGCGCGGGGATCACACCGAAGATGATCCCGATCCCCACGGAGACGATCACGGCGATCAGCGTCAGGGAGAGCGGGGGGGTGGCAGAGATGCCAAGCACCGAGTTCACCACCATGCCGGCACCTAAGCCGCAGAGCACCCCGATCACCCCACCGATCCCGGTGAGGGTCGAGGCCTCGATCAAGAACTGCACCGCGATGTCACCGCGGGTCGCCCCCAGCGCCTTGCGCACCCCGATCTCCCGCGTGCGGTCGGTGACGGAGACCATCATGATCGCCATCACCCCGATCCCACCCACGAGGAGCGCGACGGAGGCGAGGACGATCATCACGAGAAAGAAGACGCCGGTGAGTTGATTGAAGACGTCGAGGATCTGGTCCGCGGTGACGAGGTCGAAGCTGTTGCGCTGGGCGGGACGGAGCCGCCGCTGCTCCCGCATCGCGATCAGGACCGCCTCCTGCGCGTCGGCGACGGAGACCCCCTCGCGGGGTTTGACGGGGATCCAGAGCGCGTTGTTCTTGTCGATCGTGAACTGCGCGTCGAGCATCTGGAAGGGGATGATCGCCCCGGTCTCCGCTCCCTGTGGGGCGAAGATGTTCTCCGGCGGGAGATAGAGTCCGATCACCTCGGAGGGACGCCCGCCGACGCTGATCGTCTTGCCGACCGGGTTCTCGCGGCCAAAGAGTTGGCGCGCCATCGCCTCGTTCACCACGACGACGTTGGTGCCCCCCATGATCTCGTTGCGGCTGAACCATCGGCCCGCGGCGAGCGTCCCCCCCTGGACCTCAGGGAAGCCCGCATCGGCACCGAAGAGGGCGACGGGCTGCGTGCGCTCGCCGCGATACGAGAGACGCGCGACGGTCTGCCCCCAGAGCGCGGCGTAGGCGATCTCGGGGAGACGACGGATGCGCTCGGCCTCCTCGGGGGAGAGGTCGGGGCGAATGCGGATGTAGGCTGGCGGGTTATCAGGGTTGACCGGGGTGCTCGAGTACGCCTTGAGCACATAGAAGGTGGTGGGGCCCGCGACCTCGACGCTCCGGATGATCTGGCTCCGCAGCCCCTCCACCAGCGAGGCCATCGTCATCACGGTGGCGACGCCGATCACCACACCGAGGATGGTGAGCCCGGAGCGCAGCTTGGAGACGCGCAACGTCTCCATCGCGATTCCCAGGTTCTCCTGGTACTGATCGAGGCGTAGCCGTGGCACCCAGCGCATGGCTTACTCCTCGCGCATCGCGGTGATCGGATCGAGCCGCGCCGCCCGTCGCGCGGGGTAGACGCCGAAGAGCACGCCGATCCCCGCGCCGAGCCCTAAGGCGAGCGCGACCGACCACCACGAGATCCGAGCGGGGAGCGGGGAGAGGGCCGCGACGAGTCCGGCGAAGGCCCACCCCGCGAGTACCCCGATGACCCCGCCGAGCATCGAGAGTGCGATGGTCTCGGCTAAGAACTGCTGCTCGATGTCCCGCGCCGTCGCGCCGACCGCTTTGCGGATCCCGATCTCCCGCGTGCGCTCGCTCACCGCCATCAACATGATGTTCATGATCACGATGCCACCGACGACGATCCCGATGGCGACGACCGCAGGGATCACGGCGAAGAGGACGCGGGTGAGATCGGTCCAGAACTGGACGAGGGCATCGGCGGTCTCGATCGAGAAGTCGTTCTCCTGCCCCGGGCGCAGTTCGTGTGCCACGCGCATCGCCTCTTCTGCTCGACCCATCGCGGCGGGGAGGAGGATGGCATCGGCCATCTTCACCGAGATCGTGGTGGTGAGGCGTCGTCCGTAGCGCATCTCGAAGCGGGTGATCGGGATCAACGTGTAGGCGTCGAACGACTGACCGAGGACGCGCCCTTTGGAGGCATTCACCCCGATCACGGTGTAGGGCGCACCGGCCAAGCGGATCTCCTGCCCGATCGGGTCGACCCCTTCGAAGAGCTTGTCGGCGACCTCCTCACCGATCACGACGACGGGCATCCGTTGCGCGACGTCGATCTCGCTCAGGGCGCGTCCTTTGGTGATCGTGTAGCCCTGGACGACCTGGAACTCGGGGGTGATGCCAAAGACGAGGAGATCGCCGACCGTGCGGCCCCGCCAGATGGCATCGGCCCGTGGGGTCGGCCACCCCGACTGCATCGAGACCGCTTGGGCGTCGGGAAACACCGCGCGGACGGTGGCGACGTCCGCTTCGGAGATCGCGGGACGGCGCTGGATCTTGAGCCAGTCATCGTCGCTCACGCGCCCCACGGTGACTGGGGTGCGGCGCACCTGGAAGGTGTTGTTGCCGATCATGGCGTCCGCGATGTTCTCACGGACGAAGGCGTTCATCCCTTGGATGATCGCGACGACGGCGACGAGGAAGGCGACCGAGACGATGATCCCGAGCAGCGTGAAGGCGCTGCGCAGGGGATTCACGCGGATCTGTTCCGCCGCGAGACCGATGACGTCGGACCGGCGCACTACTCGTGCCGCAGGGCCTCGACGGGATCGAGCTTGGAGGCGCGCGTCGCGGGGAGCATCCCGAAGGCGACCCCCGTGACGGCGGCGGCCAGCAGAGAGGCGACGACGGCCGCGGCGGGGACGGAGGCGGGGATCGAGCTGTTGGCGCGGATGACCCAGGCGAGGAGCCCCCCGAGGATGAGCCCGATGCCTGCGCCCAAGGAGGTGAGGGTCGCCGCCTCGACGAGGAACTGCCAGAGGATCGTCGCCCGGGTGGCGCCGAGCGCCTTGCGCACGCCGATCTCCCGCGTGCGTTCGGTGACCGAGATCATCATGATCGCGACGACGCCGACCCCCCCGACCAACAGCCCCACCGCCGAAAGCCCGATCCCGACGAGGAAGATCGCGCCGAAGAGGGAGTTGAAGGTCTCGAGGATCTTGTCCTGTCCGACGAGGAAGAAGGTGTTGGGTTCGGTGGGGCGGAGCCCGCGCATCCCGCGCAGGGTCGCGGTGACGGCGTCCATCGCCTCGTCTCGGGAGATATCGGCACGCGGCCGGACCATCAGCAGCATCGCGCGCCGAAAGGCGTTCAGCCGCTGGTAGGCGGTGAGCATCGGGAGGATGATGCGTGGGGTATCGGGGCCACGCCCATTGAGCGATTTGAGGAATCCCGCCTTGGTCTGGAAGACCCCGATCACGGTGAGGCGGAGTCCGTCGAGCTCGATCTCCTTGCCGATCGGGTCGGAATCACCGAAGAGGGTCGCGGCCAAGGTGTCGTTCACGAGCGCGACCGTCCCAGCGGCGTCGTGTTCTGACTGGGTGAAGGTACGCCCCGGGGAGATATCGGCGGCATCGGTCTCGATCCACTCGGTGCTCTGCGCATCGTACCCGACGCTCTTCACCTCACGGTCGCGATACGTCACGGTCCCGCTTCCCGGAAGCCAGGCCATCGCCCGGTAGACCTCGGGGAGCTGCTGGATCGCGCGCCACTCGGTCAGGGAGACCGCCGGGTAGCGTCGCTCGGGGCAGCTCTCGCTGGTCGGGTTGCAGTTGTTGAACCCCGGATTCCCTCGACGCACCTGGAAGGTGGTGGCGCCGAACTCCTCCATGTCCTGCTCGAACGACTGCCGGATCCCGTGGACCGTCGCGGCCATCGCCACCACGACGAAGACGCCGATGGCCACCCCTGAGATGGTGAGGGCGGCGCGGACCTTGTTCGCGCGGAGGGAGTCGAGGGCGATCCCCACCCCCTCGAGACTCATGAGGACCTTGTCACGCAGCCGCATCGACTATTCCTGGCGAAGCGCCGCGATGGGGTCGAGCCGCGCGGCGCGGCTCGCGGGATAGATCCCTGCGGTGATCCCCACCCCCGCGCCGACGATCAGCGCCGCGACGAGGGACCAGGGGGCCACCGAGGCGGGGAGCGGGGTCACCGCGGCGATGAGCTTCGCGAGCCCGATGCCGCATCCGGCACCGATCATCGCGCCGATGATCGAGAGGGTCGAGGCCTCGACCAGGAACTGCGCGATGATGTCGCGCCGGCGCGCGCCGAGCGCCTTGCGCACCCCGATTGCGCGGGTGCGCTCGGAGACGGCGACGAGCATGATGTTCATGATCACCAGGGCGCCGACCACGAGCCCGATCGCGGGGA
>JBEGVM010000025.1:0-15729 GCA_041178365.1 Gemmatimonadota bacterium
CGCGGATCTCTCCCTCCTGCCAGCCACGGAGTGCGGCGGACTCCGTGGCGTCCCGGAAGGTCAGGCGCGGCATCGGGTCGCCCCACGCATTGGTGGTATCGCGTTCCAGCGTGAGCTCGCTCTCCCGTGCAGGGAGCACGTCATAGTAGGCCCGGATCCGTGCGACGCCGGTCTTCGTGCGGCGCCGCCAGTCGCCCAGCAGGGCGTCTCCGAAGAGCAGTGTCCCCGAGTCATCGCGAAGCCGCGGGCTGTGTCCGAAGGATGACTCCCAGAGGCGCAGGTCGTGCCGGAGATAGCGGTCGGGATGCCCACGGCGCATGAATTGCTTGGTCACGAGCGAGTGCTGGACATTCACCCCAGGCAGGAGATCGAGTGGGAGCTGGATCTGCGCCGCCACATTGCGATGCCCACAGAGGTACTTCCCGACGAGCCCCGACCGATTCGCGAGGCCGGCCGGATGGGCCGCGTCGACGGAGAGGAGGAGCAGGTGCGGGGCCCAGGTGAAGCCCCCCGTGAGCACGAAGGTCTTCGCCCGCACCACCACCGCTTGGTCGCGCTGTCGCGTCGAGTTCCCCGTGGCCTGCATGATACGCCCCGTGCGCGCGTCGGCGTGCAGCCGTCGCACGAGCGTATCGGTCAGGAGCCGGATGCGCCCCGACCGGACGAGCGCCTCGTAGGTGAAGTCAGGGGAGTACTTCGCACCGGTCGGACAGATCGGATAGCAGGTATCACACCGCTGGCAGACGCCGCGCCCGCCGTGCGGGACCGAGTTCTTCGCGCTCGGTTGGCTCCACATGGCGACGCCGGCCGCGGCGGCCCAGCCGCGCAGCTGACGCAGGTTGTCGCTCAGCGGGAGGGGGGGCAACGGGAAAGGCTTCCCACGCGGATCCATCTCCGGCGGGCCCTGCTCCCCCGCGATCCCCATCCGCTCCTCCGCCTCTTGATAGAAGGGATCGAGGTCATCGTAGCTGATCGGCCAATCGTCCCCGATGCCAAAGAGCGATCGGACCTTGAAGTCCTCCGGCGCATACCGAGGGGTCACCCCACCCCAGTGCATCGCGAGGCCACCAACATGCATCGACGGCGAGAACCCATAGGCCATCCCGAGCGCGTTCTGATCATCGACATGATCCTTCGTCCACGGCGACTCGCCGTAGTCCCGCCAGCGCTGCCGTCGCTCGTACCGCTCGCGCAGCGGGGTCGTGGCCCCTCCGGCCTCCAGCACCGTGATCTCCGCCGTCGTACGCGCCGCCAACGATTCCGCCATCATCGCGGCGGTGATGCCCGCGCCAATGAGGCAGATGTCGGTTTCGATCACGCGAGGTGCCGTCATCGGGGCGATTCCCCAGCCAGGGGCAAGGGGCGTCGCGAGGTTGCCGCGAGCGAGCGGCACTGCCCAGCCCCGATCCGCGCCTCGTAGGCGAGATCCTGGGCCTCGGTCGTCGCGGCCCAATGGGCGAGCAACGCGATCGCGACATGTTCGGCCGGCAAGGGCGACGACGGGATCTGAGCGCCCCGCACATCGCGCAGGGCCGCCTCGAGCACGGCACGTCGACCGGCGATGTCCAGCTGGGCGAAGCCGCGCCGCCTGAGCCGCCGAGCGAGCAGGTCGAGCGCCTGGAGCTGCGCACGCCACCCCGGCCCAGGATCCGCACGCGTGTACGTCAGTTCGGCGTAGCCATAGCCATGCATCTCCTCCGCGACGGGCACATAGGCGGCGAGCCACGCGGTGAAGGCGGCGATCGCGCGGCCACGTCCGGCGGCCCCGAGGGACTCTGGGAGGACGGCATCGCCGAGCGCCGCGAGCAGGGCTGGATCGAGCGAGGGAGCGGCCGCGTCGGTAGCGCGCCCTCGCCCACGTTCCGCAGGTTGCGCCGGTTCGGCATCAACCGATGCCGGAAGCGCGGCGGCGGTGACGCCGAGCAACGTGTTCCGAAGGAAGGCGCGCCGATGATGCGTCATGCAGGGATACTACGCCCCCCATCGGCTAGCCGCGAGCGACGTCGCCGCACACATTCCGAATCGACCGTCCACCCAGAGGTACCTGTGCGCCGTATTCCTCCGCGGTGGCGTGTCGCCACCCTCCTGCTGCTGCCCATCTTCTTGGTGGGCGCGAGGCGCGAGCCAGTGCCGCCGATCCAGATCCGCGTCGGCACCCTCCTCGACGGGCGCGGCGGGACGCGCCGCGACGTCGTGGTCACCGTGCGTGAGGGGCGCATCGCCTCTGTCGATCCCTACCGCCCGGGGACCACCGTCACGTGGGATCTCTCCGCACTCACGATGCTGCCGGGACTGATCGACACGCACGTGCATATCGATGGGCACTTCGGCCCCGACGGCCGTGCCGACACGCGGGCCGAGACCCCGGCAGAACGCCTGCGCGCGACAGCGGAGAACGCACAGCGCACCCTCCGCGCCGGATTCACGACGGTGCAGAGCCTGGGTGCACCGATCGATCTCGAGCTCCGGCGCGGTATCCGCGAGGGACGCTTCGAGGGTCCACGGATCCTCACCAGCGCTGGCCAGTGGAGCGAGGCCTCCCGTCCCCCAGAGGAGATCCGTGCCTGGGTCCGTGACCGCGTCGCCGCCGGGGCCGACGTGATCAAGATCTTCGCCTCCAAGAGCATTCGTGAAGGGGGCGGACAGACCCTCTCCGACGCGCAGATCCTTGCGGCCTGCGACGAGACCCGCCGCCTCGGGCGGCGCAGCTGGGTGCACGCGCATGCGGCGTCGGCCATCCGCGCCGCTGCCCTCGCGGGATGCACCGGCGTGACCCACGGCACCCAAGCCACCGCGGCGGAACTCACCCTGATGGCGGAGCGCGGGACCTACTTCGAGCCGAACATCGGACTCGTGCTCCAGAACTATCTGGAGCAGAAGGCCCGATTCCTTGGCATCGGCAACTATACCGAGGAGGGCTTCCGCTTCATGGAAGGCGCCCTCCCAGGGAATCGCGCGCTCTACCGGGCCGCCATCGCGACGCCTGGCCTCCGCGTGGTGATGGGGACGGATGCGGTGGCAGGAGCGCATGGCCAGAACGCGCGGGAGATCCTCGCGCGCATCCAGGACGCGGGACAGCCCGCGATGGAGGCGATTCGCGGCGCGACCTCGCTCGCCGCGGCGTCTCTCGGGCTCGCCGATAGCGTAGGAAGCGTGGCCCCCGGGATGTTGGCCGACCTGATCGCGGTCGAAGGAGATCCGCTCACCGACCCGACGGCCCTCCAGCGCGTCCGGTTCGTCCTGCAGCGCGGGACGCCGATCGTCGCCCCGCCCCGCCACGATGGTCCGCGAGGAGCACGCGTCGGATGGAGCACCTACGGCGGCGATCCCGGCGGAACGAAGTACAGCCCGCTCCGAGACATCGACCGCTCGACCGTGCATCTCCTGCGGGTGGCCTATGCCTTGGAGGCCAAGGAGGCGGAGATCCCGGCGGGGCCCGATCAACGCCCAGCACGCCCTGGGAACTTCCAGGCGACCCCGCTCGCCTTCGGGGACACCCTGCTCTTCCCGACCCCATACAATCGCGTCGTCGCGCTCGATGGGCGCACCGGACGCGAGCTCTGGTCGTTCGATCCCAAGCCCTGGATGCGCCTCGGACAACCGAGCAATGGCACGGGGTTCGTGCATCGTGGCATCGCCACCTGGACCGATGGCCGCTCGCGTCGGGTCTTCCTCAACACACGGTGGCGATTGATCGCGCTCGACGCCGCGACGGGGCGACCCATCCCGAGCTTTGGCGAACAGGGCGAGATCGACCTGACCGCCGGACTCGACCGCCCCGTGCGAAAGGAGCACTACACCAACACCTCGCCCCCCGTCGTGTGGGGCGATCTCGTCATCCTCGGCAACGGCGTCGGCGACCGACTCGTGTATCGCGGTGACCCGCCGGGAGACGTGCAGGCCTTCGACGTGCGGACCGGACGCCGCGTCTGGCGCTTCGCGACCGTCCCGCGATCTGGCGAGTTCGGCGCAGAGACGTGGGGAGATTCGTCGGCGCGCACGACCGGACACACGAACGTCTGGGCCCCCTTCACCGTGGACAGCGCCCGCGGCCTCGTCTACCTCCCCGTCGGGACCCCGAGCAACGACTGGTACGGTGGCACGCGCCCGGGCGACAACCTGTTCGGCGAGTCGCTGGTCTGCCTCGACGCGCGCACCGGGCGTCGCGTCTGGCACTTCCAGGTCGCGCATCACGGCCTCTGGGACTACGACCTCCCCGCCCCGCCCAATCTCATGACCGTGACGCACGAGGGGCGCCGCACCGACATCGTGGTCGTCCCGACGAAACAGGGCTACCTCTTCGCCTTCGAACGGACCACAGGTCGTCCACTCTGGCCGATCACGGAACAACAGGTCCCTCCCAGCGACGTCCCGGGGGAACGCGCCGCGCCCACGCAACCCGTCCCCTCGAGGCCGGCTCCCTTCGCGAAACAAGGATTCTCCAACGCCGACCTGCTCGCCTTCACGCCAGCGCTTCGCCAGGCCGCACTCGACGAGATCGCCTCCTACCGACTCGGCCCCCTCTACACCCCACCGTCACTCGAAGGGACGGTGGCGATGCCTGGGGTGATCGGCGGCGCTGGGTGGGGAGGGGCCGCCGTCGATCCTACGACGGGATGGGTCTTCATCAAGGGGACCAATTCGCCGGCACTCTTCCGTCTGCAACAGCGAAACACACCCAGCGACACGGTCGATGCCCCGTACATGCTCGACCTGCCCAACTCCACCCTCGGCGTGTCGCAACGGGAGATCGCCGAAGGCGCGGCACGAGACGCCGGTCGCCTCCCGATCAATGCGCCACCCTACGGGACCCTCACGGCGATCGATCTCACGACCGGAACGATCCCATGGCAGGTCCCGCTCGGGGATACACCTGAAGTCCGCTCTCATCCCGCGCTGCGCGGCGTCGTGCTCCCGGAGCGACTCGGAGTCGCCGGCTCGCCGGGTGGGCTCGTCACAGCAGGTGGGTTGGTCTTCGTGGCGGGTGGCGGTCGCACCCTCTACGCCATCGATACGCGCACGGGGACGGTGCTCTGGGAGCATCCGCTCGGGGAGATCGGCTATGCCAATCCGATGACCTGGCGCGGGAGCGACGGGGTGCAGCGCCTCGCGATCGCGACGGGCGGAGGCACCACGTCGCGCCTCGTGGTCTTCACCTTGCCGTGAACGACTGCAAGACCTTCCCCGCTCTCCGCGCCGCCTCAGCGATTCGCTCGGGGCTCGCGATGAAGGAGATGCGGAAGAAGCCCTCGCCCCCGGCGCCGAGCGCCGAGCCCGCGAGGACGATCACCCCCTCCTCCTGCATGAGCCGCTCATGGAACGCCATGGAGGGGACCCCCGCCGGGAGCGGGACCCAGAGATACATCGAGGCCTTGGGCGCTTCAGCGATCTCGAAGCCATTCGCGCGGAAGGCGGCGACGGTCGCGTCCCGACGCTGCCGGAAGATCTCGACATTGCCCGGGACCCATTCCTTCCACGACGCGAGCGCCGCGATTCCCGCGCGCTGTACCGCCATGAACTGCCCCGTGTCGAGGAAGCTCTTCACCTTCGCGAGCGCTCCGACGATCGTCGGATTCCCCGCCGCCCAGGCACAGCGCCACCCCGTCATGTTGTACGTCTTGGAGAGGGAATGGAACTCGATCGCCACCTCGCGTGCGCCGGGCACATCGAAGATGCTCGGCGCCACATACCCGTCGAAGGTCATCTCCGAATACGCGTTGTCGTAGACGAGCACGATCCCGCGCTGCCGGCAGATGTGCACCACCTTCTCGAGATACTCGAGCGGGGCGATCGCCGCGGTGGGATTGTTGGGATAGTTGAGATAGAGGAGCCGTGTGCGGTCGAGCACCGAGGTCGGGATCTCCTCGAGGTCCACCAGGAAATTCGTTCGGGGCGTGATCGGATAGAGATACGGCTCCGCCTCGCTGAGCAGCGTCCCGCCGAGGTAGGCGAGATACCCGGGGTCGGGGATGATCACCGCATCACCAGGCTGCGCATACGCGAAGGCGAGGTGCGCGAGCCCCTCCTTGCTCCCGATCAGCGGGACGACCTCCTTCAGCGGGTCGAACTGATGCCCGAATCGGGTCTCCATCCACGCCGTCACCGCCTCGCGGAAGGCCGGAAGCCCGAGCCCGAAGCCGTAGCGGCTCAGCGCGGGTTCGTGTGCGGCCTGCGCGAGCGCCTCCACCGCGGCTGGCGGGGCAGGAAGATCGGCGTCGCCAGCGCCGAGGTCGATGACATCCATCCCGCGCGCGATCAGGTCGCGCTTCTTCTGTGGGATGGTGGCGAGGAGATAGACCGGGAGAGAGTCGAAGCGTCGTGTGGTGCGCATGGTCAGAATCTATATGTTTCCCGGATGCGACGATCCGCCCGAGGTCTCCTCGTCCTCCTGTGCATAGGCGCGGGCCTCAGTTGCGACCCCGACCTCTTCGCTCGAACCAAAGACGAGGCGGATACCGAATGGCCGACAGGGCCCATGCGCCCGAGCGAGACCAATCTCCGTGGGACGGTGATCGACGCCGTGACCCTCGCGCCGCTCCCTGGCTCCCGAGTGGATGCGGGGGTCGCTGTCTCCATCGCCGATTCCCTCGGCGCCTACAACTTGCAGAGGCTCACCATGGCCGCGGTCGATCTCATCACGACCCGCGCTGGCTACGACACCCTCAAAACCCTCCTCCCGCTGGAGGGGGGCGACAAGTCCTTCACGATCCGCCTCCGCCGCTCCGCCCCACCGCCCTGATGCGACCGGACGGTGTGGCGAAGGCCACGCCGATCAGATATCGGTCAGCTCGTCGGCGGCGCGAACCCCTGCCCGCCCTCGACCCAGCTGAACTGATACTTCGGGTCCTCGTAGGGGAGGATCGCCTTCGCGATCTTGAGCGGACGGAAGGAATCCATCATCACCGCGAGTTCGTTGGTGTACGTCTGTCCGATGCTCGCCTCATAGCGTCCCGGATGCGGGCCGTGCGGGATCCCATCGGGATGATGCGTGATCGACCCGTACTCGATCCCCTTCCGGCTCATGAACTCGCTTGAGGCGTAGAAGAGCACCTCATCGGAATCCACGTTGCTGTGGTTGTACGGCGCGGGAATCGCTTCCGGATGGAAGTCGTAGGGCCGCGGGCAGAAGGAGCAGATCACGAAGCCATCGCCCTGGAAGGTCTGGTGCACCGGCGGGGGCTGATGCACGCGCCCGACGATCGGCTCGAAGTCATGGATGTTGAATGCCCAGGGATAGAACTGCCCATCCCACCCGACCACATCGAGGGGATGATGATCGAGCACGATCTCGTTGAGCCCGTTGTACTGCTTGATGACGATGGGGAAATCTCCGACCACATCATGGGTCTTGAGCTCCCGTGGCACGCGGATGTCGCGCTCGGAGTAGGGCGCGCCTTCGACCAACTGCCCCACCGCGTTCAGATACCGCGACGGCGGCCGAATATGCCCGCGGCTCTCCATCACCAGCAGCTTGGCCGGCTTGGTGAAGCGATACCGATGCAAGATGTGGCGATGGATGACGAGGTAATCGCCCGGGATAAATGGGAGATCGCCGTACTGCGTCTCCAGCGTCCCCTCCCCCTCGGCCACATACACCACCTCATCGCCCTGCGCGTTCCGATAGAAGTGCTCGTCTTCCTTGTCCGGCGCCACATAGAGCATCGCGATGTCGTTGTTGAAGAGCATCGGGACGCGATCCAACGTCGGGCTCCCCCCACGCGCGATTGGCGCGGTGCGGAAGTGGCGGTGCTTGAGCGTCTTGTCGGGGTCGGCCTCGTAGGGCGTCTCACGCAGTCGCCGGACCGACTTGACCATCGTCGGGGGGCGCAGATGGTAGAGCAGCGCCGCCGGCCCAGTGAACCCCTCGATCCCCACGAGCTGCTCGTGGTAGAGGGACCCATCGGGCTTCCGGAAAGCGATATGCCGCTTGCGCGGGATCTGGCCGAGCGTGTGGTAATACGGCATCAGAGATTCCCTCGGAGTTCTTGCTCGCGCTCCAAGCTTTCGAAGAGCGCCTTGAAGTTGCCCGCACCGAAACTCTTGGCCCCCTTCCGCTGTATGATCTCGAAGAAGAGGGTCGGCCGATCCTGCACCGGCTTGGTGAAGATCTGGAGGAGATACCCTTCCTCATCCCGGTCCACGAGAATCCCGAGCTCGGCCAGCGGCGCGATGTCCTCGTCGATCTTCCCGACCCGATCGAGCACGGTCTCGTAATAGGTCTTGGGAATACTGAGGAACTCGAGCCCACGCGCCTTGAGGATCCGCACCGTCTTCACGATGTCGTCGGTCGCGACCGCGATATGCTGCACCCCGGGGCCGCGATAGAAATCCAGATACTCCTCGATCTGCGACTTCTTCTTCCCGTGCGCCGGCTCGTTGATCGGGAACTTGATCCGCCCATTCCCATTGCTCATCACCTTGGACATCAACGCCGAGTACTCGGTGGAGATCGTCTTATCGTCGAAGGAGAGGAGATTGTAGAAGCCGAGGACGCGGGAGTAGAACTCGACCCAGTGATTCATCTTGCCGAGTTCGACGTTCCCGACGCAGTGATCGACATACTTGAGTCCCGCCGGTTCCGCGTGGAACGGATTCTCCGTCGCCCGGAACCCGGGGAGGAAGGGCCCACGGTAGTCTGAGCGCTCGACGATCGAGTGGATCGTGTCGCCGTACGTGCGGATCCCCGCGATCACCACCGTGCCATGCTCGTCGGAGAGGACGGTCGGCGCCTGCACCGAGACGGCGCCACGCTCGATCGCCTTGGCGTAGGCATCGCGCGCATCGTCCACCCAGAAGGCCATGTCGCGCACGCCATCGCCGTGGAGCCGCACATGGTCAGCGATCTCTCCCTCGGGCCCCATCGGGGTCGTGAGGATGAGCCGGATCTTCCCCTGCTCGAGCACATAGCTCGCGCGGTCGCGCACGCCGGTCTCGGGGCCACGGTAGGCGATGAGCTGGAAGCCCAGCACGTGGCGATAGTAGAGCTGCGTCTGCTTCGCGTTCCCGACCCAGAGCTCGATGTAATCGGTCCCGTTGATCGGAAAGGTGTCGTGGGCGGTCTCGACCGCAGGGGCAGTGGAGGTGGCCATAGGTGTCGTCCGAAAAGGTGACGCGCCGCGGCCGCACCGGGCCGAGGCGTCTAACCCTCACAATATAGGGAGGCGCAGGGCGGGCAGGTCCCGGTAGAGGTCGAGCGCGGTGGGGTTCGCCAAGGCGTCGGTGTTCTTGACCGGCCGGCCATGGATCACCTCCCGCACCGCGATCTCGGAGATCTTCCCGCTGATCGTCCGGGGGATGTCAGCAACCGCCTCGATCACCTTGGGCACGTGGTGGGGGCTCGTCGCCTCGCGGATGGTGGTCTTGATCCGCGCACGGAGCGCGTCGTCCAGCGTGATCCCCGGCTGGAGCCGCACGAAGAGGACGATCCGCACATCCTTCTCGGCGCCCGTCCCGACCTCCTGCCCGATCACGATGCTCTCCAGGACCTCCGGGAGCCGCTCCACCTGCCGATAGAGCTCCGCCGTCCCGATACGCACCCCGCCCGGATTGAGCGTCGCATCGCTCCGGCCATGGATGATCATCCCGCCATGCGCGGTGCGCTCCACCCAATCGCCATGGCGCCACGCCCCATCGAAGAAGTCAAAGTAGGCGGCCCGGTACTTGGCGCCGTCGGGATCGTTCCAGAAGGCGACCGGCATCGACGGGAACGGCCGCGTGCAGACCAACTCTCCCGCCTCGCCGACGATCGGCTGCCCTGCGGGATCCCAGACCTCGACCGCCATCCCGAGGCCCAGGCACTGCAACTCCCCCCGCCAGACGGGGAGCATCGGATTCCCGAGCGCGAAGCAGGAGATGATGTCGGTCCCGCCAGAGATGCTCGCGAGGTGCACCCCGGAGCGCACGGCGCGATACACATAGTCGTAGCTGTGCTCGGCGAGCGGACTTCCCGTGGAGAGGATCGCGCGTAGCGCGCCGAGGTCGTGCGTGCGCGCGGGGGTGAGCCCCACCTTCTCCGCCATCGCGAGATACTTGGCGCTCGTCCCGAAGACCGCGACCCGCTCCTCCGCGGCGAGGTCCCAGAGGATCGCGGGGTTCGCCTCAGGGAGAGGCGCGCCGTCGTAGAGCACGAGCGTGGCACCGGTGGCGAGCGCCGAGACGAGCCAGTTCCACATCATCCACCCGCAGGTGGTGAAGTAGAAGATCGCGTCCCCCGCGCGCAGATCGACGTGGAGCTGATGCTCCTTGAGATGTTGCAGGAGGGTGCCCCCCGCGCCATGCACCATGCACTTCGGCAGGCCAGTCGTCCCCGAGCTGTACATCACGTAGAGGGGATAATCGAAGGGGAGTCGCTCGAACTGCTCGGGGGCCGCGGCGCCACGCGCGAGGAAATCGTCCCAGCGCACCGCCTGCGGGAGCTGCGCCGCGACCTCGGCCTCCCCCTGCGCATCGCCCAGGAAGGGCACCACGACCACCTGCGCCACGCTCGGCAACGCCGCGACGATCTGCGCGCTCCGCGCCACGCAGTCGATCCGCTTCCCCGCGTAGTGATAGCCATCGGCGACGATCAACACCGTGGGCGTGATCTGCCCGAAGCGATCGAGCACCCCTCCCACCCCGAAGTCGGGGGAGCACGACGACCAGACCGCTCCGACGCTCGCGGCGCCCAAGGCCCCGATCACCGCCTCAGGGAGGTTGGGGAGGAATCCGGCGACGCGGTCACCCGGCTGGACCCCAGCGGCGCGGAGCGCGCCGGCGCAGCGGCGCACCGCATCGGCGAGCTCGGCGAAGGTCAGCGTACGGCGGCGCCCCTGCTCATCACGGGCGACGATCGCCGTCCCGTGGTCGCGCCGCCGAAGCAGATTCTCCGCGAAGTTGAGCCGCGCCCCGCGGAACCAGTGCGGGCCCGCCTCCCCGTGCGGGGGCGCCATGCGGTCCCCATCGGTGAGGACCGATTCCCATGGTGGCGGCGCCCCCGGCCCCTCCCCACGCGGCTCGGCGATCACCCCGCTGAGCTGCCAGAGCTGCGCCCAGAAGCGCTCGGGCTCGCGCACCGACCAGGCATGCCAGGCCTCGTAGGGCGCATCGGCCTCCGGGGCGGTCGGGTCCGTCGCGCTCACCGTCCAGCAGAAGCGGGCCAGCGCGCTCGCGGCGGCGGCCTCGCGGCTGGGACTCCAGAGGGGGAGGTCGGCATCCGTCATCCCCGACGAATTTATCGTATGTTCTGACTCCCATGACGACCCGCCGGATCCTCCTCGCTGACGCCGACGCCTTTTTCGTCGCCGTCGCGCGCATGGCGGATCCCGAGGGGGCGGGACGGGCCCCGCTCCTGATCGTCGGTGGGCGCCCCAACTCCCGCGGCGTGGTCTGCTCCGCCTCCTACGAGACGCGCGCCTACGGCGTGCGCTCCGCGATGCCGATCGCCCAGGCGCTCCGGCTCTGCCCCGATGCGCTCTGCGTCCCGGTCCCGCGCGCGGCCTGCACCACTACCTCGCGCGCCATCGGTGCGGTACTCCAGCGCTTCACCCCCGTGGTGCAGGGCGCGAGCATCGACGAGTGGTATCTCGACCTCTCGGGGACCGAGGCGCTCTACGCCCCGGAGACGTTCGAGCAGACGGCGCAGCGCATCCGCGCCACCGTACATCACGAGACGGGGATCTGGCTCTCGCTGGGGGGCGGCACCTCCAAGCTCATCGCCAAACTCGCTGCGGAGCAGGCCAAGCCGCGCGCCGGCGTCGGCGGGAACGGGGTGCATATCGTGCCCGATGGCGACGAGGCCGCTTTCATGCGCGGCCGCGCCCTCGCCGATATCCCTGGGGTCGGGCCCAAGCTCCAAGCGAAGCTCGCCACGCTCGGGCTGGATCGAGTGACCGACCTCCTCGCGGTGGACCCGCTGACGCTCGGCCGATGGCTCGGCGTGCGCCCCGCCGCCTGGCTCCGCGAGCGCGCCCTCGGTCGGCACGAATCCCCGGTGGAGGGGCGCGCGCCCGCCAAGCAGGTGAGCCGCGAGACGACCTTCGACCGCGATATCGCCGACCCGCGGTCGATCGCCGCGACCCTGCGGAGCCTCGCCGCCAAGGTCGCAGCCGAACTACGTAGCGATCGCCTGGCCGCGCGGACCATCACGGTGAAGATCAAGGACGCCGACTTTACCACGCGGCTCGCGAGTACCACCGTAGCGGATCCCGTGGAGAGCGACCGCGCCATCGCCGATCTCGCCGTCAGCCTCCTGGTGCGACTGCGGCGGGCGCGCGCCGTCCCCGCGCGCCTCATCGGCGTCTCCTGCGCGGGGCTCGCCGCCCGTCCCGATGCCGAACAGCTGGGGCTCTTCGCCCCGCCGGCTCGTGGCCCGGGCGCCGCTCCCTCGCCCGAACGCGCTGAGGACCGGGCCGTCTCGCGTGCCGTGGATCGGGTCCGCGAGCGGTTCGGCAACGAGGCCATCCGCTACGGCGTATAGTTTTCCAGTCTGTTTCCCCCCGCCGCGGTCGTGCTGATCGTGGCTCTCCTTCACCCTATCGTTCCCTCATGACCTCGACTCGTCCGATGCTGTGGCTGGGTGGGTTCGCGGCGTTGGCACTCGCCTGCCAGCCCTCGACCACCCCGTCCACGACCCCGACGCCGACGCCCGCCGCGGCGCCGACGGCTCCCGCGCGCCCCACAAACGGCGCACCGGCCCCCACCGCCCCCGCTGCCCCACAGGGTGGCGCCAACGCCGCCGGCCAGCCCCCCGCGGGCGGTGCCCCCGGCGCCCAGCCCACTGACCCGCAGCCCCGCCCGTACGCCCAGGTGATCCGCGGCGAGGTCAAGACCAAGGCCGGCCTCTTCAAGACGCACCAGATCGGGAGCCAGCTCTACTACGAGATCCCCACGAGCGAGCTTGGCAAGGATCTCCTCCTCGTCACCTCGCTCACCAAGACCAACGAAGGGGACGGCTACGGCGGCCAGGCGCTCGATGAGCGCGTCGTCCGCTGGGAGCGGAAGGGCCATCGGGTCCTCCTCCGCAGCGTCTCCTATGCGATCGTCTCCGATCCGAGCGCGCCGATCGCCGAGGCGGTCGCGAACGCGAACTACGACGCGATCCTCGGGGCCTTCAACGTCGCGGCGTACGGCCCGGACTCGGCGCCGGTGATCGAGGTCTCGCGCACCTATACGAATCCGCCGAGCGAGATCAGCGTCGTCCGTCGCTACCGTGGCTCGGTCGATGCCTCGCGCTCCTTCCTGGAGCGTGTCGCGACCTACCCACGGAACATCGAGGTCGAGGCGACGCTGACGGTGGCCGCCCAGCCGACCCCGCAGGCATTCCTCCCCGGGCTCCCCGCCGCACCGCCGGCGCCGGGCACCCCGCCGGTGACGAAGTCCTTCGTCGTCCACTGGTCGATGGTCAAGCTCCCCGACCAGCCGATGATGCCGCGCCTCCGCGACTCACGCGTCGGCTACTTCTTCACCTCGACGGTCGATTTCAGTCGGCCCGAGCAGCGCGCGCAGCAGCGGAACTTCATCGCCCGCTGGCGCCTCGAGAAGACGGATCCGAACGCCCCACTCTCCGAGCCCAAGCAGCCGATCGTCTACTACGTGGATCCGGCGACGCCCACCTGGCTCGTCCCCTTCGTGAAGGCGGGGATCGAGGAGTGGCAGCCGGCCTTCGAGGCCGCAGGCTTCAAGAACGGGATCATCGCCAAGGAAGCACCGTCGAAGGCCGAGGATCCCGATTGGTCGCCGGAGGATGCGCGCTACTCCGTGGTGCGCTGGCTCCCCTCGACCATCGAGAACGCCGTCGGTCCGAGCGTGACCGACCCGCGCTCTGGTGAGATCCTCGAGGCCGACGTGCAGATGTACCACAACATCATGAACCTCCAGACCTGGTGGTATTGGACCCAGGTCGGGCCGCTCGATCCGCGTGCGGCGAAGCTCCCCCTCCCCGATTCGCTCCAGGGGCGCCTCGTGCAGTTCGTCGTCGCGCATGAGGTCGGGCACACCCTCGGCCTCCCGCACAATCAGGTCGCGTCGGCGATGTATCCCGCCGACTCCGTGCGCTCCAAGAGCTGGGTCGCCAAGATGGGGCACTCGCCGACCATCATGGACTACGCGCGCTTCAATTATGTGGCGCAGCCTGAGGACGGGATCGCGCTTGGCGATCTGATCCCGAAGGTCGGTGTGTACGACAAGTACGCGATCCGGTGGGGCTACACCCCGATCCCGGGCGCGAAGACGTCGGACGAGGAGCGTCCCGCGCTCGACGCGATCGCGCGCGAGCAGGATGCCACCCCCTGGTATCGCTACGGCGTGCCCGACGACTTCGGGGCGATTCCCTACACCGCGTACTCCGAGGCGGTGGGTGACCAGGACGCGATCAAGAGCACCGCGCTCGGCATCAAGAACCTCAAGCGCCTCGTCCCGATGCTCGTCCCCGCGACGACGCAGCCGTTCGAGGATGTCTCGTACACCCGCGAGGGCTACAACCGGATCGTCGGGCAATTCGTGACCGAGATCCGCCATGTGGCCACGATCCCCGGCTCGTCGACCGGTCAGGAGAAGTACGGGACGCAGCCCGGCCCGCGCTTCACCCCGATCCCGCGCGAGCGGCAGCGGGCCGCGGTGCGTTTCGTGCAGGAGAATCTCTTCCAGACCCCGACCTGGTTGCTCGATCCGGCGATCCTTCGCCGCTTGGAGCCCGATGGCGCGGTCGCCCGCATGAACACCGCGCAGCGCGGGATCCTTGGGACGCTGATGTCGGATGACCGGATGGCGCGTCTCGTCGAGTACGAGGCCTTCCCCGGCGCCCGTGATGTCTACACCCTCGGCGAGTACCTCGGTGACCTCCGCAGCGGGATCTGGAGCGAGCTGAGCGCTGGCACGGTGAAGGTCGATGCGTATCGTCGTGGGTTGCAGCGCAGCTACGTCGAGGCGGTGAGCGCCAAGCTCGCGGCCCCGCCGTCGAATAACCCGCGCATCTCGAGCAGCGCGCAGACCGGCCAGAGCCTCACCGCCGGCTCGCGTGGCAGCACCGATCTCAAGGCGATGCTCCGCATGGAGCTCCGCACCCTCGACGGCCAGCTCGCGGCCGCCGAAGGGAAGGCCGCAGATACCGCGACCCGTGCGCACCTCGCGGAAGCGCGGTGGCAGATCAAGCAGGCGCTCGATCCGAAGTAAAGGATCGGCACAAGTAGCATGAAGGGCGGGGGTCGGCGCGATGCCGGCCCCCGCCCTTCATTTTTTCCCTATTTCACACGAACCAACTCGAGCGGGCGCCCAGGTCCCACACCAGCGCGTGTGACGCGCCTGCAGTGGCGAAGGCGGTAACACCGCGCCAGGCTTGGGGGGCCTCGCCACAAGGCGGGGCGGGCCAAGACCTGTGACCCGCAATCCTCGGAGCACGCATATGACCTCGTTCACCAACCGCACGGCCTTCATCACTGGCGGCGCATCCGGCATCGGGCGTGCATTGTGCCTGGCCCTCTCCGCGCGAGGCG
Source organism: Gemmatimonadota bacterium (assembly GCA_041178365.1). Classification (GTDB taxonomy): domain Bacteria; phylum Gemmatimonadota; class Gemmatimonadetes; order Gemmatimonadales; family Gemmatimonadaceae; genus Pseudogemmatithrix. The sequence goes on from JBEGVM010000025.1 coordinate 15,468, forward strand.
CCAACATCCGCGTGGCGGACATCGATCTGGCAGCGGCCCAATCGGTCGCGAGCGCCTGCGGCGCCGGCGCGCACGCAGTGAAGGTCGACGTGCGCGACGCCGCAGCCCTGAAGCAGGCTATCGAGTCCTTCGCCAATGACCACGGCCGCCTCGATTACATCTTCAACAACGCGGGGATCGGCGTGGCCGGCGAAACCGACGAGATCCCGATGGCTGAATGGCAGCGAATCGTCGACATCAACCTGTACGGCGTGCTCAACGG
>JBEGVM010000026.1:0-2834 GCA_041178365.1 Gemmatimonadota bacterium
AGCCACCCACATCGTGCGTCAGCGTCGCCGCGCCGCCATCGGGGGCCGGGCGAAACAAGAAGAACTCCGCCTCCATCCCCGCATTCATCACGTACCCCATCGCCTTGGCCCGCGCGACCTGCCCCTTGAGCACCTGCCGCGGATCGCCGGCAAAGGGCTCTCCCTCCGGCGTGGTCACATCGCAGATCACGCGCGCCACCCGCTGCCCCGGCTCCCCCCAGGGGAAGATCCGGAAGGTCGCGAGGTCGGGGCGCAACAACATGTCCGACTCCTCCACCCGCACGAACCCCTCGATGCTCGAGCCGTCGAACATGATGTCGCCGGAGAGCGCCTTCCTGAACTGGCTCGCGGGCACCTCGACGTTCTTGTTGATGCCGAGGATGTCCGTGAACTGGAGACGGAGGAAACGCACCTGATGCGCCTCGCAGAGCCGCAGGATATCCTGCGGCGAGGCGCCAGTGAGATCGGTCGGGACGGGGAGAGTCATCACGGGGAATATCGACCGGGCCCGCCATGGGGCGCCACGGCACCACCCCAATACACCACTATCTTCCCTGCATGCCCTCGTCTCGTTTCTGCCCCACCTGCGGCGCCTCCCTCGACGCCGCCGCCCGCTTCTGTCACCGTTGCGGCACCGCCGCCGATGGGAGTACTGCCCCCGCCCCGCGCGGCGCCGGCGCCCCACGCACCGCCGGCAATCTCCTCCCCTGGACCATCGCCGGCGTCGCCCTCCTCTCCCTCGTCGCCTTCATCGCGGGGCAGAACTTCAAGAAGACCCCCGCCCCCGCGGCGGCGCCCAACGCCCCCTTCGCCGGCGGCGCCCCAGCCGGCGCCCGCGCCCCCGACATCTCCCAGATGGGCCCCGAGGAGCGCGCCGATCGCCTCTTCCAGCGCGTCATGACCTACGTGGCCGAGGGCAAGGCCGACTCGGTGCAGTTCTTCTCCCCGATGGCGATCCAGAGCATGCTCGCCCTGGCCCCCCTCGACGCCCACCGCCGCTACGACCTCGGCCTCCTCGGCATGGTCAGCGGCGACGCCCTGATGGCGCGCGCCCAGGCCGACTCGATCCTCGCGACCGCTCCCGATCATCTGTTGGGTCTCACCCTCGCGATGCGGACCGCCGGGATGCAGCTCGACACCCTCGCGCGGAACCGCTTCGCCACGCGCTTGGCCGCGGTCGCCGATCGCGAGCGCGCCAAGAACCTGACCGAGTACATCGATCACGGCCCGGACATCGATGCCGCGCTGAAGGAAGCGCGCCCTCAGGGGACGCGGTAGAGCCAGCTGAACTTCACGAAGAACCCATCGCGCGTCCGCTCCACCGTGCGAAAGCGGAAGGCCTCGGCTTCCTCGAGGCTCGCGCCGTAGCCGAGGAAGAGCACGCGGCCCGGGCTCGGGAAGTAGGAGAAGAGCCAGTCGGCACGAAGCCGGTTCGTCCGCGAGGCCTCCGACCGCGTGAAGCTTCCGTCGTCCGCATCGCGGAAGAGGATCGCCTCCTCCGTCGCAGGATCGCGATAGGCGTCCCGCTCGCGCGCCTCGTATTGCCCCACGAAGCGGAAGAAGATCGCGCGCGAGAGCTGATACTCCATGCGAAGCCGCGGGATATCGGTCTGGAGGATCACCGACCCATCACGCGCGCGCCGGAATTCCTGATGCAGCATCACGAGGCTCATCCGCAGCTGCGGCGTCGGACGCAGATCCAGCGAGGCGTTGTAATCGAAGCGCCGCGCCTGCCCCCCTTCCAAGAACTCGACGTCGCGCCCGACGGTCGTCCCCGCCGAGAAGCCGAAGCGACGGAACTGCGGCGTGGAGAGTCGCACCGAGACCTGTTGGCCCATCACTCGTCCCGTCGGCGTGTACTTCACCGTATCGGTCACCACGCCCCCGATGCGGCGCTCCACGTAGTAGCGCTCATACTGCGAGGGGAGGAAGCCGAATCCCTCACGCGAGGGATTCAGGCTCACATTCCATCCGCCGCGGAGCTGCACATTGGTCCAGAGCGAGAGCCGATGCTCGAGCGGGCGATCCTGATCGAAGAAGTTGCGATACGCCCAGGTCCCCTGCCCCGTGAGGAAGGCGGTCACCTGCTCCACTCGCGCCCCGCGCGCGCCGAACCAGCTGTAGCGCTGATTCGCCTGCACCTGCGCGTAGTCGGTGCGCGGGACGAAGCCGCTCTGCGACTCGAACCCCGGGCTCACCCCTTCGATCGAGTTGCGGAATCCCCAGCTGCGTCCGGTCCGATCGAATGAGAACTCCCAGAGCGACCCATCCTTCGTCGTCTGATCCACCATCGAACGCCCATGCGCGAGCTGATAACTCAGCTGATAGGCATCGCGCACGTTGAAGCGACCATCCGCATTGAGCACCTGATTGAAATCACGTCCCTCGCGGCGATCGGTCAGCGTGAAGCCGACGTTGCTCTGTGCCCCCACATCACGCCGGAGTCGCCCAATCGTGAAGAGGGGATTGTCGGTCCCTGATGCGCTGAACGAGGTATTGTCGACCGCGGTGAGCACACCGACATCGAAGCGAGCAACCTTCCCAGTGACCTTGGAGGCGGCGATCGGTTGCCCGATCCGCCGCGTGTAGACCAACTGATTCGGGGTGTCGAACTGCTCGCTCCCCTCCACGAAGAAGGGGCGCAGTTCAGGGAAGTTCACCGCGAAGCGCACATCACCGGGGATCTGCCCTGCGTCGGCCTCCACCTGCGAGAAGTCGGGGTTGACCGTCGCATTCAGGGTGAGGCTCGGCGTCACCCCCCATCGGACGTCGCCTCCCGCCTCCCCCACCGTCCCGTAGCGCCATCCACCGGCGGTGGAGTCGAAGACGCCGGG
>JBEGVM010000027.1:0-2907 GCA_041178365.1 Gemmatimonadota bacterium
CCATTGGAGCGCCAGACTTCGGCGAGGATCGATCCCACCGGATCGGCGCCGACGATCTGCACCTTCGGGTTCTGCTCCTTGAGGTAGCGCCCGGTGCCGGTGATGGTCCCGCCGGTGCCCGCGCCCGCCACAAAGTGCGTGATCTTCCCCTCCGTCTGCGTCCAGAGCTCGGGGCCGGTGGTCTCGTAGTGCGCCTGTGGATTGGTCTGATTGTAGAATTGGTTGGCGAGCACCGCGTTCGGCGTCTCCTTCGCGATGCGCTTCGCCATCGAGGTGTAGCTATCCGGATGCTCCGGCGGGACCGCGGTCGGGGTGATGATCACCTCGGCGCCGAACGCCTTGAGGAGCCGCACCTTCTCCTGCGACATCTTGTCGGGCATGGTGAAGATGCAGCGATACCCCTTGAGCGCCGCGGCGAGTGCGAGTCCGACCCCAGTGTTCCCACTGGTGCCTTCCACGATCGTCCCACCGGGCTTGAGTTCACCCGAGCGCTCGAAGGCCTCGATCATCGGGAGTCCGATCCGATCCTTGACGCTCCCACCCGGATTGAAGAACTCCGCCTTCCCATAGACTGGGGTGCGGATTCCCTGCGTGACGCGCGTCAGGCGGATGAGCGGGGTCCACGCGATCGTCTCGAGGACGTTGGCGTAGGGACGCTGATGGCGAGGGTGGTCGGTCATGGAAGAGGCGCTGATGGGGGTCCTGCGAATCTACTTCGGCCGAGGGTCGGGGCGGTCTGTTTTGGGGCCCGAAACGGCTCCCTCCCCACGGGCGGAGGCGGCGAGTTCGGCGATCAGCGCGAGTGCCTGGAGCGGGGTCAGAGCATTGATGTCGACGGCGGCGAGGCGCTCAACCACAGGGTTCGGGGCGACTGACGCCTCGTTCATGAAGAGCCCAAGCTGTGATTGGCTTGATGTTGGCTTTGTAGTGGCTTTTTGTTGGCTTGATTTACTGCCTGTTTTGGCTGAATTGACCGAGCCAAGAGCCGGCACGATCTGCTCCCCCTCCAATACCCGGAGCAACGCCCGCGCCCGCGCGATCACCGGGTCAGGGAGCCCAGCCAACCGCCCGACCTCGATCCCATACGACCGGTCCGCCCCACCCGGCATCAACCGATGCAGGAAGACGATCCGGTCCCCCGCCTCCTGCACCGCCACATTGAAGTTCCTGACCGAGTCGAACGCCTCGGCCAACTGCGTCAACTCGTGATAGTGCGTCGCGAAGACCGTCTTGCAGCCGACGTGCTCATGGAGATGCTCGCTCACCGCCCACGCGATCGAGAGCCCATCCCAGGTCGCCGTCCCTCGCCCGATCTCGTCGAGCAAGACCAGACTCCGTGATGTCGCGGTGTGCAGGATTGCACTCGTCTCCGCCATCTCCACCATGAAGGTCGATTGCCCGCGCACGAGGTTGTCACTCGCCCCGACGCGCGTGAAGACCCGATCGGCCACGCCGATCTGCGCCGACGCGGCCGGGACATAGCTCCCCATCTGCGCCATCAGCACGATCAAGCCGATCTGCCGGAGGATGGTGCTCTTCCCCGCCATGTTGGGGCCGGTGAGGATGATGAGCCGAGCATCCGGCGTGAGCGTCACATCGTTCGGGACGAAGCGATCGCGCGGCATCATCCGCTCCACCACCGGATGGCGCCCGCGCACGATCCGCAGCGCCTCCCCATCATCCACCTGCGGGCGCACATACCCCTCGCGTGCGGCGACCTCAGCCAACGACGCAAGCGCATCAAGCTCCGCGCACCGACGTGCGACCGACTGGAGCCGAGCGATCTCCCCCCCGACCCGTGCGCGGAGTCCTTCGACGATCTCGCGCTCGAGCACCTCCATCCGCTCTGTGGCGTGCAGCACCTTCTCCTCGAACTCTTTGAGTGCCGGCGTGATGTACCGCTCGGCGCCGGTCAGCGTCTGGCGCCGCTGATAGTCCGCAGGGATCGCGGCTTTGTGCGCGTTCGTGACCTCGATGAAATACCCGAAGACCCGATTGTAGCCCACTTTGAGCGACGCGATCCCCGTGCGCTCACGCTCCGCCGCTTGCAGCGCGGCGATCGCGTCCTTGCCCCCCGCGGCGATCGCGCGGAGCTCATCGAGGGTGGTGTCGATACCGAGGGCCACCGTCTCACCGTCACCGTAGGTGACTGGTGGGCGGGCGACGAGGGTGCGTTGGATCTCTGCGGCGATCGCGGCGGCATCGTCCCAGGCGCTGGTGATCGCCGCGAGGGCGCCACGCGCGGGAAGGCGCGCGAGCGCGGTGTGCACCTCAGGGAGCTGCGCAAGCGAATCCCCTAAGGCGCGGAGATCGCGCGGGGTGGCGCGAAGGGCCGCGGTGCGACCCGCGAGGCGTTCGATGTCGCGCACCCCATCAAGGGCCGCGCGCAGCGCCTCCCGCGCCAAGGCCTCCTCGACGAGCACCTGCACGGCATCGAGCCGCGCGGTGATCGCGGTCACGTCAGTGAGGGGCGCCAAGATCCACTGCCGGAGTAGCCGCGCGCCCATCGGCGTCTGTGTGCGATCCAGCACGCCCAAGAGTGTACCGCTGATATCGTCGGTGGCGCGGAGCGATTCGACGAGCTCCAGATTGCGGCGCGTCATCTCATCCAACGGCATCACCCCACCCGGGCGCTCGATCGTCGGGCGCATGAGATGTGGGATTCCGCCGGGCTGCAGCTCCTTCAGATAGCGGAGCAGCGCCCCGGCCGCCCCGATCGCGACCCCATCGGTGGTGGCATCGAGTCCGAACCCTTCGAGCGAGGCGACGCCGAAGTGCTGCACCAACGCGTCGCTCGCGAGCGCCGGATCGAACTCCCATCCCTCGCGCGGGGTCTGCAGGAGATCGTCCGCGAGGGTGACTCCATGAAGCGACGTCCCTGCAGCGACCAACAATTCCCGCGGCGCG
>JBEGVM010000028.1:0-2681 GCA_041178365.1 Gemmatimonadota bacterium
TGCGCGTGTTGAGCAGATCGGCGGCCGTGAGCCACCCCTTCCGGGCCATCCCGATCCCAAGGGCCATGTTATCGAGTCCCTCTACCGAGTGTGCGTCGGGGCCGATCACGATCGTCGCACCGGCCTCGCGTACCGTATGGCAGAGGCGCCAGTCGAGGTCCAGGCGATGTGGGTCGGCATTCAACTCAAGGGCTACGCCTCGGGCAGCCGCCCGCTGGCTGATCGCCGCCATGTCGATCGCGTAGGGTTCGCGCGTGAGGAGGAGACGACCGGTGGGATGCCCGAGGATCGCCATATGCGGATCCTCCATCGCCTTGAGGACGCGATCGGTCATCTGCGTGGCGTTCATACCCAATCGCGAATGGACCGAGGCCATCACATAGTCGAAGCGATCGAGCACCTCGACCGGATAGTCGATCCGTCCGCACGGGAGAATGTCGGCCTCCACTCCCTTCAGGACGCGGAAGTCGGTGAAGCTCGCATTGATCGCGTCGATCTCGTCGTGCTGGCGCTGCAACGAGTCGAGGGTGAGCCCACCCGAGTAGAAGGCCGACTGCGAGTGGTCGGAGATTCCCAGATAGCTCCACCCGCGTGCCCGTGCGGCGGCCGCGAGCTCAGCGATCGTCGCGCCACCATCGGAGTACTGCGAATGGCAGTGCAGGACCCCACGGATCTCGGGCAACGTCACGAGCGAGGTGAGACGCGCTGTAGCCGTCGCCTCCGATTCCCCCATCCCCTCGCGGAGCTCCGGGGGGAGCCAGGGGAGACCGATCGTCTCGTACAGGGTGGACTCGTCGACCAGTGCGACGGCCGAGCCATCAGGGCGCCGCAGCGCCTCGCGCTCGAGCGAGCGTCCGCGGAGCGCCGCGCGTGCCGCGACCTCCCGCACATGGGCCTCGCTTCCGGTGGCGTGGAACCAGGTCACCACGAACGCCTCGGTGGGGACGCAATGCAAGACGAGGCGCAGCCCATCGTCAAAGCGGATGGCGACGGTGCGTGTCCCGCTCCCCACGGAGTCGCGCACGCCGGGGGCATGGGCCAGTGCGGCGCCGATGCTCTCGGGATCACGCGCACAGGCCGCGACGATCTCCACCTCACGTACGGTTTCGCAATGCCGGCGGATGGCCCCGGCGATCTCCGCGCGCACCACGCCGGGTTGCCGCCGCACGACGGCCAGGAGGCGCTCCCCCTCCGCGCGGCCATGAGGGAGGAGGATCTGCGCCCCGCTTTCCTTCAGCCAGGCGATCCCCCGCTGCACCTGTTCCGCGGTTCGTGCGCCGAAGCGCGGGAGTTTCGCGAGACGCCCATCGCGCGCCGCGTCGTCGAGCTCCTGCAGGGTGTCGATCCCGAGCCCTTCGTGGATGCGGCGGATGCGCGATGGCCCGAGCCCGGGGATGCGCAGCATCTCGAACAACCCTTCCGGCGTGGACTCACGTAGGCGGTCGAGCAGTGCCGAGTCTCCGGTCTCCTTCAGCTCCTCGAGCACCTCGAGGACCTCAGGGGAGAAGCGGCGCTGGTCGCGCGCGAGGAGCTCGGCCACCGGGCGCGGTTCATCCGCGGCGAGGGAGCGTGCCGCGTCGGCATAGGGAGCGGGCACCGCCGGATCCTCCCCCTGCAGCTCGAGGAGGGCGACGATTTCATGCAGGAGATGCGCGGCGGCGCGGGAGTCCATCATCCTCGGAATATAGAGGGCGGCAGCTGGGGCTCCCTCGCGCTACCCCGTGACGAGGGACTCGGTCTCGTCTAGGAAGGCCTCGAGCGCGGCGGCGAGCTCGGCCGGCCGCTCCACATACGGCACATGGCCACAGTCGTCGAGCCAGCAGGTGCGGGCCTGCAACGCCTCGGCGATCCCTTCTGCAGAGGCGAAGGGGATCGGGTCCTGCCGACCATGGATCACGAGGGTCGGGATACGCAGTGTGCGGAGGGCGGGGGTGAGGTCGAATTCGCCGAGTGACTCCCAGGTGGATTGCTGGACCCGGCCGGTGACGCGGAAGGGGGTGAGGTCCTGCGCTCGGGTGGGATCGGCGAAGTAGCCGGCGACACTGAGCTCGAAGATGCGCTGCTGATACGCGGCGGGATCCTGCGCCCGGAGTCCGCTGGTATCGAGGGCGGCTCGCATCGCGGCGATCTCGGGGCTCCGTTGCCGCGCCGCGAGTTCGGCCTCGAAGTGGTGGCGATAGGTGCGACTCACCGGCGCCGGATTGATCAGGATCAGGCGCCGGGGCATCGGACCCGCGCGTCCGGCTGCTGATTCGATCGAGTAGAGCAGGGCGAGGAGGGCGCCCCACGAATAGCCCACCAAGGTCAGTGGGCCCGGCGCGCGCTCCGCGATCACCGCTGCACAATCGGCGACGTGCGTCTCCCAGGTGATCGGGGTGCGGTCATGGGTCTTGGAGCGCCCGCCACCGCGTTGATCGTAGAAGAGGGCGCGGCGATGCTCGGCGAGACAGAGCAGTTGCGGCAGCAGGTAATCATGGTGCGCGCCGGGACCGCCGTGGAGTACGACCATCCCGCTGGGCGCTTCCCTCGGCCCATACGTGCACCAATAGAGCGGGACCGCAGTGGTCGCGGTGGTCCCAGCATGCGTGGGTGGGGGGATCGGTGGCATGAGGCTCAGAGGAAGGTGCGCGCGATGCGCGCCGTGTTGCAATGCACGCGGACGGTGTCGGCGATGTCACGGC
>JBEGVM010000029.1:0-4520 GCA_041178365.1 Gemmatimonadota bacterium
CTTCCCTGGAAGAGCTGCTTCCCCTGGTTCTCTTCGGGCGTGAGCGCCGGGAAAGGACCGTTCAACGACCCCTGAGGATTGGTCGGCGTGAAGACCTGCGCCGCCGCCTGATCCCAGCGACTCGTCATCGAGACGATGCTCCGCACATACTGCGCGAGGGCACGCCGGACGCGGTCCTCCGTGATGACACTATCGGCAAAGGCCAGGCGAAAGAGCGGCGCATAGTATGGTCGTTCGCGGAGGCGGGTCAGCGCGGCCGTGATCCCCCCATGCGCCGCATCGAACCCCATCTCACCGGGATCCTGAATCGGCTGCGTCACCTGCGCTTCGAGCGAGGGAGCACGCCGATCCCAGAAGAACTGGCCATTCTCATTGAACCGTGCATTCACCAACCGCATGGAATGCGCCGAGGTCCGAGCCCCCTCGAATCCACGACTGAACTGCGCCGTGTCGCCAAACGCGACGCTCTGGGCATGACAGGTCGCACACGACACGGTCCCAGACCGACTGAGCTGCCGCTCATAGAAGAGGACGCGTCCGAGGGTCGCTCCGGCATCGGTGATCGGCGCCCCCACGGTCCGATCCTCACGATTCAACACGACCCCGTCATAGAAGGCGGGAAGCGCCACCCCGGCGTATCGCGGTAGGGCCTCGGGGTCGATCAGGAGCGCGGCCCGAATCGCGGCGCTCCCGGTCGTGGTCGGATCCGTTGCCCCGTCGGCACAACCGACCATCGCGGCCAAGAGAGGAAAGAGCAGGAGCAGTCGACGCATAGGAGAGCCTGAGGATGCTGGAATTGACAGTATGACGCCTCTTCCTGTCCGACGTTAATCTCTCGTGTATCTCTCCCACCCGCGCGGAAAGTCGGGCACCGTCAGGATCGCACGCGCCAGGTCGGCTGGGAGCGTCGGATCCGTCACGAGGGACGACGCTACTGCCACGCGAGGTAGGCCGAGGCGATGCCCAGTACGATCGAGGGAATCATCTTCGACACCGGATTCTTGACTCGCAGATGCATGATGACGGCGGCCAGCATGAAAGCCGCGATGATGGCCGCACCCACTGTCTCAAGGTTGTCGCCGGCACCGAGGAGCAGCGCCGCCCCGGTGAGTTTGCTGACCCCCGTGACATCTCGGAGCCAATTCGGGAGCTGGAAGGTCGCAAAGTCATCGAGCACTGCCGTATAGCGGACGACCCAGACGTAGATCACCGACATCGCGACGAGGACGGGGAGCAGGGCAAGGAGGGTAGGATGCATCGGCGGAGGCTCCGAAGGTGGTGAACGGCGGACAACTAGTGATCAGCGATCGATTCGTCCCGATAGTTTGGTGGCAGAGGCCTCGATGCGATAGATGGCATGGGGGCTTGTGACGCCATGGACGACAAAGGGTTCCTCACGATCGAGCCGCGCACCGAGTTTTTCGACCGCACGTCGGGAGCGTAGGTTCCCGACCCCGATGTGGAACTCGACGGTGTCGACGTATCGGAAGGCGTGCTCCAGCATGAGACGCTTTAGTTCTGCATTCGTCGCAGTGCCCCAGTGGGCGCGCACCAGGAAGGTGTATCCGATGCAGATATATCGGTCGGCCGGCCGGTGGTCATAGTAGCGCGAGGCGCCGATGATCGCGCCAGCGTCTTTGGCGATCACCACCATCGCGGTGCCGCAGGCGAGCGCACTGGGCCAGAATCCCTGATCGAACACCGTGCGTTGCCACCGGGTCGGCTCTGGATGAAGCGCCCAGATCGCCGGGTCGGCGGCCGCCGTGTACAGGGGCTCGTGATCGTCGGGGCAGAGTGGTCGCACCACGATGGTGGGGCCCTCGAGTGTCGCGATCGGAAAACGGGGTTCGGCTACACCGGTCATTGCGGGAAATTGTCGCACCACGCGTCATCTTGGTAACCCCGTACCTCAGTCGCACAATGCTTGAGGGCTCTCCCCTCTAGCCACCCGTCACGAGGGAAGGATACGTTCTCCCCTCCCCTCTTCTGTGACGGAGTCCGTAATGGCCATGCGTCAAGTTGTCTTCGCGGTGAGCGTCGCCCTCCTCCCCATCATTGGATCAGCGCAACCGAGTGAGACCCAGGTCGGGCGCCTCACCCTCGCCGATTACCTGGAGTGGGAGACGGTCGCCAATCCGCAGATCGCCCCCGATGGGAAGAGCATCCTCTACACGCGCGGATGGATCGACAAACTGAATGACCGCCGACAGAGTTCGGTCTACATCATGAACGTCGATGGCACCAAACCGCGAAAGCTCGTGGATGGCACAGCGCCCATCTGGTCACCCGATGGGTCGCGTATCGCCTTCATCGGCCAGGGGGAGCCCAACAACAGCGCACAGATCTTCACGCGGTACATGGACGCCGAAGGCGCCGTCACTCAGGTCACCCGACTGACCTCGGCGCCGAGCAACGTCCGGTGGTCCCCCGACGGGAAGACCCTCGCCTTCACCACCCAGGTGCCGAACAACACGCCGACCCCGCGAGCGGAAGCACAGCTCGCGCCATTTCGCCCTCGGGGCGCGACCTGGACCGCTGCGCCGCGCGTCGTGAACCAGCTCGATTATCGGCAGGATGGCCAAGGGTTCACCGCCGATGCCACGCAGCACCTCTTCGTGGTCCCTGCCGACGGCGGCACACCGCGACCGGTGACCGCCGGGTCCTGGAGCGCGGGAGCCGGTGAGTGGACCCCCGACGGCCGCTCGTTGGTCTACGCCTCGGGTCCGCGAGTGCCGGATGCCGACTATGCGTGGCGGGAGTCGGAGGTCTATGCCGTGGATGTGGCGAGCGGCACGGTCCGCCAGTTGACCACCCGCAAGGGTCCCGACAACAACCCGGCGGTCTCCCCTGACGGCAAGTGGATCGCCTACACCGGGTATGACTTCACGACCGACACCTGGGTGGATACCAAGCTCTACCTGATGTCCATCGACGGTACCGGGTCGCGGCTCCTGCTCGACATCGACCGGTCCCCGTCGAACCTCACCTGGGCATCGGATGGGAGCGGCATCTATTTCACCGCGCAGAGCGAGGGGTATCAGAACCTCCACGTCGTCACGATGGCGGGCCAGCACCGCAAGGTGACGGACGGGAAGCAGATGCTCGCCGTCACCGACATCCATCCGACGGGGCTCGCCGTGGGCACGCTCGCCGATGCGCAACGCCCTGGAGACGTCGTCGCCTTCAACGTCCGGTCCCCGGCCACGGGCTTCCGCACCCTGACCGAGGTGAACGCCGATGTGCTCGCAGGGAAGCGGCTCGGCGTGGTCGAGGAGATCTGGTATACGTCGGTGGACAATCTTCGGATCCAGGGGTGGATCGTGAAGCCTCCGGATTTCGATCCGACCAAGAAGTATCCGCTGATGCTGTCGATCCATGGTGGGCCGCATTCCATGTACAACGGCGCCTTCAACTTCTCCTACCAGGAGCATGCCGCCAACGGGTATGTGACGCTCTACACCAATCCCCGGGGGAGCACTGGCTATGGGAGCGCCTTCGGCAACGCGATCAAGAACGCCTATCCGAGCAAGGATTATGACGATCTGATGAATGGGGTCGACGCCGTGATCGCGAAGGGCTACATCGACACGCAGCATCTCTATGTGTACGGGTGCTCAGGTGGGGGGGTGCTCACCGCCTGGATCGTCGGCCACACCGACCGCTTCGCCGCCGCCTCGGCGAACTGCCCGGTGATCAACTGGATCAGCTTCGTCGGGAATACCGATGGCCCCAGTTGGTATCAGAACTTCGCGAAGATGCCGTGGGAGGACATCACCGAGCACTGGAATCGCTCGCCACTCAAGTACGTGGGCCAGGTCACCACGCCCACGATGCTGATGACGGGGGTGAATGACCTCCGGACCCCCATCGGGCAGACCGAGGAGTTCTACGAGGCGCTCAAGGTCCGGAAGGTCCCGACGCAGATGGTGCGATTCGTCGATGAGTGGCACGGCACAAGCAGCAAGCCGAGCAACTTCATCCGTACGCAGCTGTACCTGCGCGATTGGTTCACCCTCCACGGACGGGGGATCCGCACGTCGGGTGCGCCGGCCCGTTGATGGATCTGGCACATTGCAGTATGCCCGAAACGTCAGAGGGGGGACCATCGCTGGTCCCCCCTCATGTTTTTCGAATGTCGGACGATTTGTAACGACCCAAAATCTCGTAAGTCGTTGATTTACAATGGCTGGGGCCAGAATCAAACTGGCGACACGCGGATTTTTACGGATCCCAATTTTTCATCTCCATGAGAACGGATCTACACGACGGAGGCCACCGCTCATTGTTGTTATCTGAATAAGCTCTGTTCCGTCGATTAAAGTACTCCAGATCTGCCAGTCTCCAGAGCGATCGCTCAGAAATGCTATGCGCCTGCCGTCTGGAGACCACGCAGGAGCTGATTCGTTAGTAGACAATGTAACAATAGCCTGCGCACCAGTCCCATCCGCGTTCATGGTCCAAATGTTATTTCCTTCCGTAAATACAATTTTTGATCCGTCGGGGGACCATCGTGGCATTGC
>JBEGVM010000030.1:0-3543 GCA_041178365.1 Gemmatimonadota bacterium
ACGCAGGTCCCGCAGTCGGTCGCGGAGGCGATGAGAGACTACCTCCTGCATCACAACGCGAACACGCATTGGGCGTATCCCACATCCAATGAGACCGATGCGATGTTGCTCGCGGCGCGCACGGCGGTGGCAGATTTCTTGAACGCCACCCCGCGCGAGATCGCCTTCGCCAACAACATGACGACGGGCACCTTCCATCTGGCGCGCGCCCTCGGGCGTCGCTGGGGCCCCGGCGACGAGATCGTCATCACCGATCTTGATCACCATGCGAACGTCGCCCCCTGGCGCGCCCTCGAGCGGGAGCGCGGGATCCGCATCACGCGCGTCGGGGTGAACCTCGCCACAGGGCAGCTCGACTGGGCCGCGCTGCAAGCGGCCCTCACCCCCGCCGTGCGACTCCTCGCCATCGGCGCTGGCTCCAATGCGCTCGGTACCATCACCGACGTCGCCGCCACCACGCAGCTCGCGCACGCGAATGGCTCCCTCGTCTTCGTCGATGCCGTGCACTACGCCCCGCACGCCCTCGTCGATGTGCGTGCGATCGACTGCGACTTCCTCGGCTGCTCCGCCTACAAGTTCTACGGCCCACATGTCGGGATCATCTACGTGCGCGATGCCTTGGTCGATCTCCTCGATGTCCCCAAGCTCGATCCCGCGCCGAACGAGGGTGGGGAGCGCTTGGAGACCGGAACGCAGAACCATGAGGGGATCGTCGGCGCCGGTGCCGCGGTGGACTTCCTCGCCTCGCTCGGAAGCGGAGCGACGCGCCGCGCGCAGCTCGTTGATGCCTTCCATGGCCTGCATGCGCACGGGATGACCCTCTTTCGCCAGCTCTGGGATGGCCTCGGTGCGATCCCCGGGGTCACGCGCTACGGCCCCGGTCCTGACCAGCCGCGCACCCCGACCATCGCCTTCACGGTGAAGGGCCATGACGCCGAGTCCGTGACGCGCGCACTGGTCCAGCGCGGGGTCTTCACGAGCCATGGCGACTTCTATGCGGCGACGATCGTCGAGCTCCTGGGCAAGTCGCAGGACGGATTGGTCCGCGCCGGCGCAGCCTGCTACACCACGGAGGATGAAGTCGCCCGACTGATCGACGGCGTCGCCGCGCTGGCGCGAAGCGCGTGACCCTTCGTCGCGTTGGTCTGCTGCTCGTCGCGTCCCTGCTTGGGTGTCGCGACGCGACCCCCGATCCTGCGCCGCTGACCGAGTTCATCGTCGTCGCCTCGGATTCGGTCTTCTGGGTCCGCTCCGAGGCCGAGGGGATCCGCGTGCGGGGCGCCCCTATGATGCTCGCGCAGGTCGACGGTCGCTTCCATGAGCTCTATGTGACTGACGACGATCGCTCCTACTACGACGCGACCTTCCTCGGGCAACACCTTTATACGCGCGATCTCATCTCGGGCGATTCGTTGCGCTTGCTCAGCGACACCGTCATGGCGACCCTCGCGCAGGCCTATGGTCGCGCGAATCCCGACGAGCGTCCGCTCACCATCGATGAGGAGGGCTCCGAGAACCCGCGCATCATGGGGACCGCCGACATCGGGATCCTGGACGTACATGGCCCCTGGGTCTCCTTCGATTACCTCACCGATGTCGATGCTGTCGGGGCGCGCTCGCGCCACAGCGCACAGCAGGGGGTGCTCGATCTCCGTTCGGGCACGCGCGCGACCCTCACCACCCTCTTCGGTGCCGCTGAGGCCACGCGTCTCGCCTCGCTTGGCTTCCTGGAGACGAGTTTTCACATCGATGTGATCGATCGCGCCCCCGCGGTGCACTTCACCGAGATCCAGCGTGATGCTGAGGAGCCCGCCGGCGTCACCTCGCTCGGCACCGAGCAGGTCGAGCGTCCCTCCTGGTGGACCTCGCTCCTCCCGCACTACCCCGATAGCGTCACGCCGAACGAACGGCGTTGGACGCGCGAGGGCTTCGCGCTCCGTGCGCGTCCCGCCCCAGACGGCGAGATGCGCATCAGCATCGCCCTCGTGGATGAGGCGGATGGCGAGTGGTTGCTCGGAACGGTCCCAGCGCCGCTGCATCGCGTCCTCTGGGTCGATCCCGCCGTCGCCGGGGACAGCACCCGCATCGCGTTGACCAAGGCCTTCAATGAGGCCGCGCTCTACGCCGAGGATGCGCGGGTCGTCCGCGGGCCACGCGCGCCGCAGCGCTCTTGGCCGGGCGCATCGCCGCGCTACGCCTCGCTCGTGGTCTCCGCGTCGCGAAAGGGGACCTCGACGGTCAGACCATCCTTGGCGAGGAGAAGCTCCCCGCTGAACGCCTCACGCGCTTCGCGCCCCAGATCGCTCGCGTCGCGCGAGTAGCGCGCCGAGAAGTGGGTGAGGACCAAGGTCCGCACCTTCGACATCTGCGCCACCGTCCCCGCCTCACGTGCGGTGGAGTGCATCGTCTCGGCGGCGCGCGGCGCGTCCTCATCGCCGAACGTCGCCTCGTGCACGAGGAGGTCGGCGTGGTGCGCCGCCTGGATCGTCGCCGCGCAGGGGCGCGTGTCACCGGTGATCACCACCGTACGTCCGGGGCGCGTCGGCCCCACCAGCTCTGAGGGCGCGATCACCTGTCCATCGGCAAGTGTGATCGACTCCCCTTTGTGGATGCGGCCCCAGAGTGGGCCTTCGGGGATCCCTAAGGTCTGCGCGCGCTCAGGATCGAACCGTCCGAGGCGGTCAAGCTCGACCAACGCATAGCCTACCGCGGCCCCGTGGCGATGCTCCACTGTGAAGGGGCGGATCGAATAGCCCTTGCGGAGGATCGGGGTCTCGGGCTCGACCTCGGTCACGATCAGTGGGTAGGTCAGCTTCTCGTTGCCCAACCCTTCCGCGCGCTTGAAGAGCGCCTGCGCCCCGCGTGGGCCCCAGATCCGGAGCGGCTCCTCGCGCCCCTGGAGCGCGAGGGTCTTCATGAGACCGAGAGCGCCTAAGAAGTGGTCGGTGTGGAAGTGGGTGAAGAAGATATCGCCGAGGGTGAAGCCCACGCCGTAGCGCATCATCTGCCGCTGGGTTCCCTCGCCGCAATCGAAGAGCATCGTCTCTCCTTCGCGCGTGAGCGCGATGGACGAGACCCCGCGCTCCACGGTGGGGCGCGAGGCGGAGGTGCCGAGGAAGCGGAGCGAGAGCGACATCGTGAGCGAAAGCTAAGGGTGCCGAGGTCGCTCCCACCACCCGAGCGCGGTTGAATCCGGCCGTACCGCCGGGTAGGTTCTCGCCTCGCCGACGCGCCTCTCCCACAGCAACCGACCCCGACCTTCCATCCTCGCATGAAGCTCCGCGCTCTCGCCTTCCTCCTGTTCCCCCTCCCGCTCCTCGCCCAGTCCAAGGCGGCGCCGTCCGTCCCGGGCGCCGGCTTCAACTGGGTCCTCGAGGGCGGCTTCGCCTTCGGCGGCGACGAGGTCGTCCGGGTCGTCTTCACCGACGGCTCCGACCAGACGCTCACCGCGGGACAGGGCGGCCACGTCGCCTTCGGCGGCCAGTACCGGCTGCCGTCGGTCCCGCGCCTCGCGATCGCCGCGACGGCCGGCATCAAGTTCGT
>JBEGVM010000031.1:0-11106 GCA_041178365.1 Gemmatimonadota bacterium
GCACTCCGGATGCCGTCTCGGCGAGTCCTCCCGACCCCTCCGCCGACCCACCCACCATCATCATCGCGCACCAGATGCTGCCGGACGAAGGCGTTCACATTCCCCCCCGTCCCCGCGCTCCGCAACGAGAAGCTCGCCCCCGCGACGCCCACATCGGTGCGCAGGTTGGGCTCACGGCGCCACGGGACCGAGAGCGCCGCGACCCCCTGCATCGCCGCCAGGGAATCGCGTGCATAGGTGAGGTTCCCACTCGCGAGGAGCGTCGCACGCTCGAGCGGGCGCCGCCAGAAGGCGGCGACGAGCGCGGCATCGGAGATCTCCCGTCCGCGCACCGTGCCGATCGCCGGCTGTTGGATCGTCGCGAGCCCCACGTCGAGGCGGAGGGCCTGATCGCTCTGTGCCTCAACGGTGCTCGCGAGGAGGGCGAGCACGCAGAGGGCGTGGAGGGGACCGCGGCGCGGCATACGTCGAAACTATCTCGACGTGCCGCGCCCCGCCTCCTCGCGTTACGGGCGGCGGCCGCTCGGGGCGAGGGCCGCGGCCGCCGCCGGTGACGGGAGCAGCGACATCACCCCGCGCGCGCGGACCTCGAGCGCCGCATCGGGGGCGAGCCCCGCCGCGACATCGGCCTGCACCGCAGCGCCGAGCCCGGCGATCTGCCCCGCAGTCGCGCCGCGACGCATCAGCGTCACCACGCGCTCGAGCGCCTGCTTGGGCGGCACCCCGCGCGCGACCAACTCGGTGAGCACGTCGAGTGGCATCACCACCGACTGCGCCGGCCAGGCAGCGCGCACCTGCTTGAGCATCGCCCCCGGGATCCCCGCCGCGAGCGCCTCGGCGCCGGAGACGAGCTCGGCCTCTGAGGGCGTGGGCGCGAGCAGTCCGCGTGCCTGCTCGAGGCGCTGCGCCTGCGAGGCGACGGCCGAGCGGATGCGATCGGGGGCGGCCTGCTTGGTGACCCCCTCCATCGCTTTCGCGACCAGGGGGGCGGGTGGAAGGCCGCGACCCACGGCGCGCGCGATCTCACGCTCGACCGCCTGACGAGTCTTGGCATCAGGGATCGCGAGCCGGACGGGCTGCGCCGGTGAAACGGTGGGTGCCTGCGCACCGAGCGCTGGCGCGACGATGGGTGACGCGAGGAGGAGCCCGACCGCAAGCGTCGCCCCGCGGATCGACGACCGCACAAGCCGCAAGGCGATGCTCATCGTCCCGGCACCATCACGACGGAGCTCGGGCGCCCGTAGTCGGCGTCGGCCGCGGCGGAGGCTCGGGGATCGGCCTCGAGCCGCGCGCCATCGACGAGGAAGGCATAGACGTGGCGACCCGGCATCAATGGCACCGTGACGGTCCAGACCCCCGAGGGAAGCCGTACGAGCGGTGCCGCCGTCGGGACCCAGGCATTGAAGTCCCCGACGAGCGCGACCGACTGCGCCGCGGGCGCCTCGAAGACGAATTGGGTCGAGACGGCGCTGCTCCGAGGATCGGACGCCGGCACCACGGGGACGGGGAACTCGCCGGTCACCGCCATCGGCTCCGCGACCGCTCGGTTCGGCAGCACCCCGCGCGCGACGAACCCCGCCGCGAGCGCGATGACCGCGACCACCGCCGCCCCGACGCGCGAGACCACCGGGAGGTGCCACGCATCGAGCCACCGGCGCCAGCGCGACGGCGCTGGTGCAGCCCACGCCGCGGAGAGGATCCGTGCCACCGCGCGGGGATCCGCCTCATCTGCGACCGAGGCGCGCAGCGTCCCGCGCACCGCCTCGATCACCACATCTCGTTCATCTGTCATCCCGTCTCACCTCGGCAAGGCGCATGCGCAACACGTCGCATGCCCGTTTGACTCGCATTCGAAGCGCACTGAGGCGAACGCCCGTCACGGCGGAGATCTCCTCGTACGCCAGCTCCTCCACATGCCGGAGGAGGAAGGCCTCGCGCTGCTCCACCGGGAGCGTCGCCAACACCTTGTGGATCTCCTCCATCCAATCCGGCCCATCCACCACCGTCGGGGCACCGCGATCCGGCACGTCGCCGTACTGGATCACTTCCGCATGCCGCCGCCGCTTGTCCAACACCGTCCGACACCGATTCGCCAAGATCCGGAAGAGCCAGGGCTCGAACCGTCCGTCATCTCGGAACCGACCCAGGTGGTGATACACCCGGACGAAGGTGTCCTGCACCGCCTCCTCCGCATCCTCCCGATTCCCCACCATATGCAGCGCGAACCGGAGCGACCTCGGATAACACAGCTCCACCAACTGCGCGAACGCCTGGCGGTCGCCCCCCTTCGCCCGCAAGGGCAAGGATGGATCGATCGGCGAGGAGGTCGGGGGGGAAGACATAGGCGTGGTCTCGGGAGTATCACCAGCGCTCCGCGTCCCGCGCCATGGTACCGCCCCCACGCCGACCGTCGACGCCCCAGCTGTCACACCCCACATTACCCCGGCGTCGCCCCTTCTCGTCACACCGTTCCGGATATGGATCTCCTCTCCTCGCTCCTCAGCACCCTCGGGCTCGGTCTCCTCTGGATCCGCGCGCTGATCGTGGGCACGCTCCTCCTGCTGACCCCGCTCGCCGCCCTCGCGTGGGGGACCCGCTCGCGGCGCATCCCCCCATTCAGTCGGCTCGCGCGAATCACCCGGGCCCTCACCGACCCCCCCCTCGGGACCCTCGAACGGCGGCTCTGGCAGCTCCGCATCCGCCACCAATCGGCGAATCTCCCCTGGTGGGGGCTCGCCACCGTGCTGATGGCCGGCGTGGCGGTCGTCATGTTCCTCGAGCTCCTGCGGGAGATCCTCCGCGGGGCATTCCTCGCCACCCGCGCCGGCGGGGCTGGCCTCGTCGCGCTGCTGATCAGCTGGACGATCGGGCTCCTCCACCTCGCGATCTTCCTCCGTGTGGTGACGAGTTGGTTCGGTGGGAGCCACTCCACCATCGGGCGGCTGGCGCATCGCCTCACGGAGTGGTTCCTCGGCCCACTCCGCCGCGCGTTACCCCCCGTCGGGATGGCCGACCTCTCCCCGATCGTCGCCTGGTTCCTCCTGATCCTCGTCGAGCGGCTCCTGCTCGCGGTCGTCTAAGGGCGCGTCAGGGATCGACCGTAGCTGGTTCGGCGATCAATCGCCGCAACCCGAACGTGATGAGGCCGGCGCAGAGGATCGGGAAGGTCAGGAGGTGCGTCAGGACGCGCGCCGTCAGATCGGTGGGGCCTGCCATGAGCACCTCATGCAGACGCGCGGCGGCGTGGAAGGGAGGAGCCAGCAGGGCGAGACGCTCGAGGATCTCCCGTGAGAGACCGAGGGCCGGCCCAGCGAGCGCGAGCATCGCGGGGACCGCCATCCAGGCGATGGTCAGTCCGGCGACCCCGCGCCGCGCGAGGACGGCGATGGTCGCGACGGTGAGGAAGCTGACGATGCTCCACGCGGAGGCGAAGACCGCCGCGCGCTGCAGCGCCGGGGTCGGATCGTTCGCCACGGTGGGCATGGTGCAGAGCGCGAGGAGCGCGATCGGGAGCAGCAGCGCGAGATAGAGCCCGGCGCAGAGCACAAGCAACCGCCAGCCATCGGCGATTCCCGCGCCGCGCCGCTGGGCGATGGTCGTCCAGACCGATGGGCGGCGCCAATGGGCGAAGACCCCGGCCATCACCAAGAGGGCGAGGATCGGCGGCGCGTAGAGCAGGATCGCCATGGTCAGTTCGGCCCGTTCGATCGTGAGGGTGCCGATCGCCAGGAGGCTCACCAGCGTCGCACCGAGGACCGCATGCCACCGACGCCAGGTCGCCAGGAGGAGCGCGGGGGGACGCCACGGCGCCGGGAGCGCCAAGAGGAGGGTGACGAGCATCAGGCGGCCCTCCCTGGCATGCGGTGGCTGGCGCGCGCCGCATCGACCCCGCTGAGATAGCGGAGCCGCAACGCGGCCATGCTCAACCCCGCCGGTTCGATGCGATCGTGGAACCCGCCGCGGACCAAGAGGTGGATGCGCCCTGCCACCGCCGCGAGGGAATCGAGATGGTGCGAGAGCATGAGCATCGCCGTCCCGGCGCCGGCACGCATCGCGATCACTTCGTGGAGTCGCCCCTGTGCCCCAGGATCGAGCCCCGCCTCCGGTTCATCGAGGAGGACGAAGGCGGCGCGCGGCAGGAGCGCGATCGCCAGCTGACAGGCACGCCACTGCCCCTTGGAGAGGGTCGCGACGCGGCGATCGAGATGATTGGCGATCCCCAGGATCCGGCAGATGGGATCGCGGGTCATCGCCCCACCATCATCGACATGCATGGCGAGGAGCGCACGTGGGGTCGCGTGCTCCCACCCACGACCGCCGTCCTCGTGGAGGAACCCGACCCCATGGGTGCGACGATACCGCACGGGATCGAGCCCGCCGATCGTAATCGTCCCGGAGGTTGGGGCGGCGAATCCGAGGAGAAGGCGCCCGAGCGTCGACTTCCCCGCCCCGTTCGGGCCGGCGATCCCGACCACCTCCCCTCGCGCGATGGTCAGGGCGAGACCCGTGAGGATCGATCGCGTGCCGATCGCCTGCTGGACCCCACGGGCCTCGACCAGGGTGTCCATCAGCTCATCATGAACTTGAGGAGCGTCGACGGGACGCAGAGCACCCCATCGGCGGCATACTTGCTGTAGCAGAGCCCCTCGGCGTACCAGGGCAGATCGGCGAGGCACTGGACGAAGGCATTCGCCGCGCCATCGAGGCACTGCGCGACCACCTCGGTGGGGGTGGGGGTGGTGCTCTGCGCGAGCAGCGGCCCCGAGGCAAACGGGGTGAGGAGGAGGGCGCGCTGGATCAGACGCCCGGCGAGAGAGAACTGGGTCATACGGTGCTCCGGATGGGAGGTGAGAGAGGGTCAGTCCGACCGGGAGAGGTCCACAGCCGCGGAGGGGGAAGCGCGTCCACACCGCGAGCGACGGGGGCAGACTAGGCCCGCTGGCCTGGCGCTCCATCATCGGAAAAGCGCACGCGCCATCATTTTCTCGGGGGTCAGGGAACAGGTATCAGGGAACAGGACCCTGACCCCTGACCCCGGTCACCTGAAACCTGTCCCTTGCCATCCGTTCATCCGGATGATAGGTTTTAGCTACAACCGATTCCGTGGCGATTTCGAGGCAACTTGCGGCCACGTAAAACATTCCGCTAAAGCGCCAGCCCGGTGCGCCTCGACGCCTCGGGCTTTCGTGCTTTCTGGAGTCTGCTGTGAGTGCTCTCGCCCTTCCCGTTCCGTTCCTCGTCTCCTTCGAGTTCTTCCCGCCCAAGACGGCGGAGATGGAGGAGACCCTCTGGCGTTCGATCACGCGTCTGGGCCCGCTCAACCCGCGCTTCGTCTCGGTCACGTACGGCGCCGGGGGCTCCACGCGCGAACGGACGCACCACACCGTCCGCCGCCTGATGGCGGAGACCACCCTCGTCCCCGCCGCACACCTCACCTGCGTGGGCGCGACGCGCGCCGAGGTCGATGGGGTCGCCGATGATTACTGGGCCGCGGGGGTACGGCATATCGTCGCCCTTCGTGGGGATGTCCCGAACGGCGATGGCCGCTACACGCCAACGCCCGATGGCTACGCCTACGCCGCTGATCTCGTCGCAGGACTCAGGCGCCGCCATGACTTCGAGATCACCGTCGCCGCCTATCCGGAGACGCACCCCGAGGCGCTCTCCCCGCAGGCTGACCTCGACAATCTCAAGCGGAAGATCGACGCCGGCGCCACGCGCGCGATCACGCAGATGTTCTTCGACAACTGGACCTACCTCCGCTACCTCGACCGCGTGCGGAAGGCGGGGATCACGATCCCGGTCATCCCGGGGATCATGCCGATCACGAACTTCACGCAGACGCGGAAGTTCGCGCAGGCGACCGGCGCCTCGATCCCCGCGCAGATCGCGCGCGTCTTCGACGGCCTCGACGGCGACCCCGAAACGCGCAAACTGATCGCCGCCACCGTCGCGGCGGAGCAGTGCCAACAACTCGCGCAGGCCGGCATCACGGAGTTCCACTTCTACACGCTCAATCGCGCTGACCTCGCCTACGCCCTCTGCCATATCCTCGGGCTCCGTCCCCACCCGCGCACCCCCGCGGAAGGCCTGCGCGGGGAGGTCACCCCCCGATGAGCCCCACCCCCTTCACACGCGCAACGCGTAACGTCCGCCTGCACACCGAGGCCCGTGAGCGGATCCTCATGATCGACGGGGCGATGGGGACGATGGTGCAGCAGCACCATCTCACCGAGGCCGACTACCGTGGCGCGCGATTCGCCGATTGGCCGAGTGACCTGCGCGGGAACAACGACCTCCTGATCCTCACCCGCCCCGATGTGATCGGCGGGATCCATCGCGCCTATCTCGAGGCCGGCGCCGACATCCTCGAGACGAGCACCTTCAACGCCACGCGGATCGCGATGGCGGACTACGGGATGGAGGAGCTCGTCCGCGAACTCAACGTCGAAGGTGCGGCACTCGCGCGCCGCCTCTGCGACGAGTTCGAGGCGCAGGATGGACGCCCGCGCTGGGTCGCCGGCGTCCTCGGCCCCACGAACCGCACGGCGAGCATCTCCCCCGATGTGAACGACCCCGGTGCGCGCAATGTGACCTTCGCGGCGCTCGTCGAGGCCTATGTCGAGGCGACGGAGGGGCTCCTCGACGGCGGCGCCGATCTGATCCTCATCGAGACGATCTTCGACACGCTGAACGCCAAGGCGGCGATCTTCGCGGTGGAGGAGGTCTTCGCGGCGCGCGAACTCCGCGTGCCGATCATGATCTCGGGGACGATCACCGACGCGAGCGGCCGCACCCTCTCTGGCCAGACCACCGAGGCCTTCTGGACCTCGGTGATGCATGCGCGCCCCTTCAGCGTGGGGCTCAACTGCGCCTTGGGCGCCAAGGAGCTCCGCGCCTACGTGCAGGAGCTCTCCCGCATCGCCGACTGCCATGTCTCGGTGCACCCGAACGCCGGGCTCCCCAACGAGATGGGGGGCTACGACGAGACGCCGGGCTTCACCGCCGCGATCCTCAAGGAATTCGCGGAGTCGGGGCTGGTGAACATCGTCGGCGGATGCTGCGGGACGACGCCAGACCACATCCGGGCCATCGCGAATGCGGTACGCGGGGTCAAGCCACGGACGATCCCGTCGCTCGCGCCGGTCCTTCGTCTCTCAGGGCTTGAACCGTTGGTGATCGGCCCTGACTCGAACTTCGTGAATATCGGCGAGCGTACCAACGTCACCGGCTCCAAGAAGTTCGCCGACCTCATCTTGAACGGACACTACGACCAGGCGCTCGAGGTCGCGCGCCAGCAGGTGGAGGCGGGCGCCGTCGTCATCGACATCAACTTCGACGAGGGGATGCTCGACGCCGAGGCCGCGATGACGCGGTTCTTGAACCTGGTGGCGACGGAGCCCGGGATCGCGAAGGTCCCGATCATGATCGACTCCTCCAAGTGGCAGGTGATCGAGGCGGGGCTCCGCTGCGTGCAGGGGAAGTCGATCGTGAACTCGATCTCCCTCAAGGAGGGGGAAGAGAGCTTCCTCCGGCAGGCGACGCTCGTACGGCGCTACGGAGCCGCGGTGATCGTGATGGCGTTCGACGAGCAGGGGCAGGCCGATACCGTAGAACGGAAAGTGTCAATCTGCGAGCGCGCCTACCGGATCCTGGTCGAGCAGGTCGGGTTTCCCCCCGAGGACATCATCTTCGATCCGAACATCTTCGCGGTGGCGACGGGAATCGAGGAGCACGACCAATACGCCCTCGCCTTCATCGAGGCGACGCGACAGATCAAGGTGCGATGCCCGCATGCGCGGATCTCCGGCGGCGTCAGCAACGTCTCCTTCTCCTTCCGCGGGAACAATGCGGTGCGCGAGGCGATCCATGCCGTCTTCCTCTACTACGCCGTGAAGGCGGGGATGGATATGGGGATCGTGAACGCCGGCGCGCTCGTGATCTACGAGGACATCCCCGCAGATCTGCGGGAGCGCGTGGAGGATGTGATCCTCGCCCGGCGTCCCGATGCCACGGAGCGTCTCCTCGCCGTCGCCGATGATGCGAAGGGCCAGGCACAGAAGAGGAAGGTCGACCTCTCCTGGCGCGAGGCGCCGGTGACCGAGCGGCTCTCCTACGCGCTGGTGCATGGGATCGCCGAGTTCGTGGTGGAGGATACCGAAGAGGCGCGCCATCTCTACAACCGCCCGATCGAGGTGATCGAGGGGCCGCTGATGCAGGGGATGAACGTCGTCGGCGACCTCTTCGGCGCCGGGAAGATGTTCCTCCCCCAGGTGGTGAAGTCGGCGCGCGTGATGAAGCGCGCCGTCGCGCATCTCATCCCGTACATCGAGGCTGAACAGACCGCGGCCGGTGGCGCGCGCCAAGCGAAGGGGAAGATCCTCCTCGCCACCGTGAAGGGGGATGTGCATGACATCGGGAAGAACATCGTCGGTGTGGTGCTCCAGTGTAACAACTTCGAGGTCATCGACCTGGGCGTGATGGTGCCGGCGGCGAAGATCCTCGAGGCGGCGCGCACACACAACGTGGACATCATCGGGCTCTCAGGACTCATCACCCCCTCGCTCGAGGAGATGGCCTTCCTCGCGAGCGAGCTGGAGCGCGAGCGGTGGAGCATCCCGCTGCTGATCGGTGGGGCCACGACCTCCAAGGTGCACACCGCGGTGAAGATCGCGCCGAACTATTCGGCGCCGGTGGTGCATGTGCTCGATGCGTCGCGTGCGGTGGGCGTCGCCGGGAGCCTGCTCAGCGACCAGCTGCGTGAGAACTTCGTCAAGGAGCTCCGTACGGAGTATCAGCAGGTGCGCGAGGCCCGTGCCGCTCGGCAGAACGATGCGCCGCGCCAGCGACTCGAGGAGGCGCGGGGCAACAAGGTGGCGCTCTCGTGGGAGGGTGTCACCCCGCCTCGTCCGAGTTTCGAAGGGGTGCGCGTCTTCGACGATGTCCCGCTCGAGGAGCTCGTCCCACGCATCGACTGGACCCCCTTCTTCCAGACTTGGGAGCTCGCGGGGTCGTATCCCGCGATCCTCGAGGATCCGGTGGTCGGCGAGGCCGCACAGAATCTCTGGCGCGATGCGCAGGCGATGCTCGACAAAATCGTCAAGGAGAAGTGGCTCACTGCGCGCGCCGCGGTCGGCTTCTTCGAGGCGCACTCGGACGGGAAGGAGGACATCATCCTCCCGGGCCGCGGGGTCACCGTGCACTCGATTCGGCAGCAGATGGTGAAGAAGGATGGGCGCGCCAACGTCGCCCTCGCCGACTTCGTCGCCCCCAAGAGCGCGGGGGTCTCCGATTGGCTCGGCGCCTTCGTCGTCACCACTGGGGTGGGGCTCGACGAGCGCGTGGCCGCCTTCGAGGCCGCCCACGATGACTACTCGTCGATCCTCCTCAAGGCACTCGCCGACCGTCTCGCTGAGGCGTTCGCGGAAGGGATGCACGAGCGCGTGCGGCGTGAACTCTGGGGCTATGCGCCCGATGAGGCGCTCGACAATCAGGCGCTGATCCGCGAACAGTATCAGGGGATCCGCCCGGCGCCGGGCTACCCCGCCTGCCCCGATCACACCGAGAAGCGCACCCTCTTCGATCTGCTCGACGCCGAGAAGAACATCGGGGTGCATCTCACCGAGAGCTTCGCGATGCTCCCCGCCTCGGCCGTCTCCGGATGGTACTTCTGGCATCCGGAGGCGAAGTACTTCGGCGTCGGCAAGATCGAGAAGGATCAGGTAGAGTCGTACGCGGTGCGAAAGGGGATGGAGCTGGCGACAGCGGAGCGGTGGCTCGCGCCGATCCTGAATTACGACCCGGTGCGCCGCTAGATTTCTGGGGTGCGTGAGGGTCGTCCCCCCAACCCTGGTGTCTGATGTCGCGTCCGACCGTCGCTCCCGAACTCGCCCGCCCCGCGCTGACCATCCTCTCCGAAGACGAACTCGCCTTCCGCGACGCGGTGGCGGAGTTCACGCGCGGGGAGGTCGCCCCTCGCGTCCAGGCGATGGAGCAGGCGGGGAAGCTCGATCCCGCCCTCATCTCCGCCTACTTCGAGATGGGGTTGATGGGGCTCCAGGCCCCTGAGGCGCATGGTGGGGCGGCGGGCTCGGTGATGATGGTGACGCTCGCGGTCGAGGAGATCAGCAAGGTCGATGCGGCCGCGGCGATCATGGTCGATGTGCAGAACACCCTCGTCGCGCACCCGCTTCTCTCGGCAGGCACCGAGGAGCAACTCGCGCGGTGGATGCCGCGGCTCTGCAAAGACACCGTGGGAGCGTACGCACTCTCTGAGGCGGGGAGTGGCTCCGATGCCTTCGCATTGCAGACTCGTGCTACGAAGGTCGAGGGGGGATGGTCACTTACCGGCCGGAAGCTCTGGATCACCAATGGGGCCGAGGCGGGACTGTACATCGTCTTCGCGACGGTCGATCCGAGCAAGGGCTACAAGGGGATCACCGCCTTCGTCGTCGAGCGGGAGGCGAAGGGCTTCGCCGTCGGGAAGAAGGAGAGCAAGCTCGGGATTCGTGCCTCGAGCACCACGGAGTTGATCCTCGACGGGGTCTTCGTCCCAGACGCCGATGTGCTGGGCCCCGTGGGTCAGGGGTACAAGATCGCGATCGAGACGCTGAACGAAGGGCGAATCGGGATCGGCGCGCAGATGATCGGCAACGCACAGGGCGCGCTCGATGCGGCGGTCGCCTATTTGAAGGAGCGCACGCAGTTCGGGAAGCCACTCGCCGAATTCCAGGGGATCCAGTTCCAGGTCGCGCAGGCGGCGACGGAGCTCGAGGCAGCGCGCCTGATGGTGTACAACGCGGCGCGACTCCGTGACGCGGGGCATGACATCGCGCAGGTCGGGGCGATGGCGAAGCTCTACTCCTCGCAGGTCTGTGAGCGCGTCACCTCCCTCGCGGTCGAACTCTTCGGCGGCTACGGCTACACCACCGACTACCCGGTGGATAAGTTCTATCGCGATGCGAAGATCGGCACGATCTACGAGGGGACGAGCAACATGCAGTTACAGACGATCGCGAAGGGGATCCTGAAGTAGCAGGGATCAGGTGACAGGGGCCAGGTGACAGACCTGAGACCTTAGGCATCCTCGAGGATCGCTCGGACGTC
>JBEGVM010000032.1:0-2565 GCA_041178365.1 Gemmatimonadota bacterium
CGATGAGTGGCGTGAGAAGGTGAGCGGGTGGTTCAGCTTCCCGGAGCGGCCGAAGACCGACGAGTACGCGGTGCCGCGGTAGTCGTCAGTAGCATCGGTGAAAACAGAGCGGGCCCGCGTGTGATCACGCGGGCCCGCTCTCTGCATCTCACGACGGTTGTGGCTTACGGTCTCCGCATCCCACCCGGGCCCAAGGGCATCGGGGGCTTCGGACGGTTCGCGATGAGCCAAGTCTTCTGCGCCTCGGTGTGCACGTTCCAGATCGCTTCATGGAGCGCCTTCACCGCGGGGCGCAGCGCTTCGGCGATCGGGCGCGCCGTCACGAGGATCGCCCGGACCTCATCACGGGTCGCGCCGTTCTTCCGCGCCTCACGGCCCTTGTCGAAGATCGCCTTGAGCTGGGCGAGGGGCTCAGCGTTCGCCGCCAGGAAGGCGTCCTTCAACCCCTTGATCGCCGCCTTCTGCGCTTCGGTCAGGGCGAGCTCTGCCGGGAGGGTCGGGCGGCCGGAGCGGCCGTCGACAGGGTGCGTCCCGGGCTGCGTGCCCATCGTCCCCTCGAGCGCCGATCCTTCGCTGCCGAACATCACGAGGGCGTAGTCCTCGGCGGGCGCGGTGTTCGCGGTGGGGAGGAGGTCGCAAGCGGTCACCCCGAGGGTGCCGACGAGCAAAGCGGTGGCGAGCGGTCTGAACATCTGATGGCTCCTGGTGTGCGATACCACGGTGAGAGAGGGGCCGGGACGGCCGGGATCGATGCCCGTTAGACGACCCCCACCCTGAAACGTTAACCCGGTTCCCGCTCCCGTCCATACCCCGTGACCACCGCTACCCCCACCGTCACCAGGAGGGCCCAGGCATAGGTGTTATAGAACCCCGCCCCCCCGGGGGTCACCGGCGGGAGCCCGCCCCCCCGCGTGACCGAGGCGGCCAGGATCGTCGGGAGGAACCAGGGGAGGAGGAAGGGCCAGGTGCAGACCGTCAGATCGAGGAGGTTCGCCCGGCGATACGCGCCGATCCCGGCCGGCGCCCCGATCCGCTGCACCACCGGCCCCACGGCGAGCATCGCGACCACGCTGTGCGTCGTCAAAAAGGTCGCCAGGGTCACGAGCCCCACGATCGTCCACTCGGCGCGACGGGCGTCCGGCTTCGCGCGCGCGTGCGCCCGCGCCACGAGCCGGTCGAGGGTCCCCGAGGCCTGAAGCGGGCCGATCAACGCCATCAGGAGCACGGTGAAGACGCTGATCCCCACCCCCCGTCCGATCCCGTCCACGAGGATCCCCGTCGCCCCAAAGGCGCCCGACTCCACCCGCAGGAGATCGCGCGGGAGCACGAGTCCCGCACCGACCGCCGTGACCAGGGCGAGGACGAGCCCGAGGAGGAGCGCCTCCATGAGGGGGCGGCGACGCAGGAGCGCGGCGACCACGATCACCGGGACGATTGCGAGGATCAACGGCCGCCCCGACGCACTCGCACTCGGCGCGATGGTGAGGGCAGTCGACGTCGCCGTGAGCGAGGCCAAGACAAGACTGATGACCAGCGCGACAAGTCCCGCGGGGATGACGTAGCGCAGTCGCGCGCGCACCGTGCCGGCGACATCGGTCTGCTGCGAGCCCGCACTCGCGATCGAGGTATCGGAGATCGGGGAGATCGAATCCCCCCAGGTCGCGCCGGCGAGGATCGCGCCCAAGAGCACCGCGGGTGGTGCCCCGAGTCCGACCCCGGCGCCGTAGAGTACGGGGCCGGCGACGAGGAGGGTCCCGAACGAGGTCCCGGTAGCGGTCGAGAGAAGGGCGCATCCCAGAAAGGCGCCTCCCACCGAGGCGACGGGGCCGGCGCCGAGGGTCTGTGCGAGCCAGACGATCCCCTCGATGAGTCCCGCGGCAGCGAGTGTGCCACCGAGCGCCCCGGAGAGGAGCCAGGCCAGGAGCATCGTTGCGACGATCGGTTGAGCGACGGTGGTGATCACCGCGTCGGACCAGGCCTCGCCATCGGTGGCGAGGGCGCGACTCACCGCGAGGGCGAGGAGGAGGATGGGCCAGAATCCCCGCTCATCTGGCGCACCGGCGACGGCGAGCGCGCCGACCCCGGCGACGAAGACGAGCATCGGCGTGAGGGCGCCGAGGATCCCGAAGCGGAAGGTGAGTGGGGTGGAGGCGGGGGGCGGGGTCACGTCGCGGAAGATACGGCGACTCGCGTCAGGGCGTGCTAACCTTCCTCGCATGTCGACCACGCCCCTCGCCCCCGATGAGTTCGTCCTTTATGACCTGCGCGTCGAGGTCGTCGCTACTGATCGGCCGATGGTCTGCGCGCATCGCGCCGGCGAGTACTTCGATGTCGAGGGAGAGCTGTTGCGATTCCCACCGGGGCAGGGGTTCCCGCTCTATCCGTTGGCGGCGTTGTTGCCGTTGTTGCCGGCCAAGCAGCGCGTCACCGCGCCAGCGGACTGGATGACCACCGATGCGGAGGTCGCCTGTCCTGACCCGCATTGTGGGGGGCGGTTTCGGATCACGCGCACCGGGCTCCGCACCTTCACGCATGGAGACGTGACCGTGGTGCCGATGCCTCCGC
>JBEGVM010000033.1:0-3639 GCA_041178365.1 Gemmatimonadota bacterium
GCGAAGGTGCTCCCATCGTCAGACGAGAGCGCGAACTCGTACATCGCGTCGGTGGGCACTGTGAGGAGGCCTCGGAAGACGAGCCCGTAGCCCTCCGCGCGTTCGGATCCCAGGCGCGCGACGGCGGGCGCAACGGCGCGTCGCACCACTGGGAGCGTATCGAGCGCCGCGACGCGGCTGAGTGACGCTTCGTGGTAGGTGACGCTGAGTCCCGGTCGCAGCGCGCCGGCGTCGACGGTCTCAGCGGGGCGATAGCTGGTGCGTCGGAAGGTCGCGGCCCGCGGGGGGCTCGCCTTCCCGTCTTGGGTGAAGGCTCGCGCGGTGATGCGCGTCCCCGCAGCGGTCACCGGCAGCGAGAAGGAGCGCTCGTAGCGCGGGCTCGTCGCGGTGGGATCGGTGCCATCGGTGGTGTAGCGGATCACGGCGTCGGCGATCGGCACGGAGAGGGTGACCGTCGCCGTCGAGTCGAGCGTGAGCACATCAGCGTCGAGCCCGACGACATGTGGGAGTCGGTAGTTCACCCCCAGCTTGTCGAGGGTGCGGAGCGCTTGGGGCAAGCGAGACTCAAAGCTCGACCAACTCCGTCGCTCCCGTGGTGACCAAGTCACTTCCGCGAGCGCGAGGGCCCGTGGGAAGGCCATGTACTCCACGCTCGCACCTGTCTTGAGGTATTCGGTCCAGACGTTGCCCTGGGCGCCGAGGATATGTCGTGCTTGGTCGGGCGTGAGCGCATCGGGGATCGGCTCGTACGAATAGACGCGCTCGAGGGTGAGGAGCCCACCGATCGCGAGGGGTTCGAATCGCTCGTCGCCCTGGTAGTAGTCGAAGTAGAGATGCGAGGTCGGCGTCATCACCACGTCATGCCCCGCGCGTGCGGCGGCGATCCCCCCACCGATCCCGCGCCAGCTCATCACCGTCGCGCCCTGTGGGAGTCCCCCTTCGAGGATCTCGTCCCACCCGATCAGCCGGCGATCGCGTGCCGCGAGCCAGCGTTCCATCCGCTGGATGAACCAACTCTGCAGTTCGTGGGAATCCTTGAGCCCTTCTCGCCGGATGACCTCTTGGGCGACGGGGCTCGCATCCCACCGCGTCTTCGGGGCCTCGTCTCCACCGATATGGATGAAACGGCTCGGAAAGAGCGCGAGGACCTCCGTCATGATGTCTTGGAGGAAGGCGAAGGTCGCTTCGGTGGGGCAGAAGATCTCCTCGGAGACGCCCCAGATGGTGAGGACCTCGAAGGGGCCCGGCGTGCAGGCGTATTGTGGATAGGCGGCGAGCGCTGCGACGGTGTGACCCGGCATCTCGATCTCAGGGACCACCGTGATCTGCCTCGCGGCGGCGTAGGCGACGACCTCGCGGATCTCCTCCTGCGTGTAGAAGCCGCAGTACCGCGTCCCATCACCCACATAGGGGTCAAAGTGCTTGGCGAGGATCGTCTCTTTGCGGCAGCTCCCCACCTCGGTCAGGCGCGGGTACTTCTTGATCTCGATCCGCCACCCCTGGTCCTCGGTGAGGTGCCAATGGAAGACATTGAGCTTGTAGCGCGCCATCAGATCGAGATAGCGCTTGATGAAATCCACCGGCTGAAAGTGTCGCCCGACATCGAGATGGAGCCCGCGCCAGGAGAAGCGCGGGGCGTCGGCGATCGTCACAGCGGGGATCCTTCCGCCATTCGCCGCCTCCACCAGTTGCTGCAGGGTCTGCAACGCGTAGAAGCGGCCCGCCGCGCTCGCTGACGCGATGGTCACCCCACTCGAGGCGACCTGGAGCCGATACCCCTCCGCGCCGCCGACTGCATCGGTCGCGATCGACCGGAAGCGGATCCCGAGGCGCGCGAACTCAGCCGCCGATGCATCAGGGAGGAAGGCGGGGAGGCGTCCCTTCGGGGTCCACGCCCCTGTGCCCATGGTCACCGAGGCCGGGGCGGGGATCACGGTGAGGCGGTCCGTCGAGCGCAGGGGCTGGGCGAGGGCGGGGCCCGACGCCACCATGAGGGCGACCGCGAGGAGAGGGGTCCTGAGGCATCGCTGCATCCCGTGAATCTCGCACCCCTGGGGGAGCCCCACCACCGTCCGTCTGGCGAATCTGGCAGGGGAGCGCAACCTTATCCCGATGGTCGGCCGTGGCCGGTCGACTCCCCTGACACCCTTCGGAGACTGCATGCGCGCCGTCCGCCTCGTTGCCCTGCTCACCGCTGCGACACTCGTCCTCCCGTCCTCGGCGCAGGCCCAGTCCAATCGGGTCCTCGACATCGTGGAGGCGGTCTTCGATCGCTTCCTCGTCTCGGCCGCCAAGGAGCAGGCGGAGACGGGTGATATCCGTACCCAGCTCGAAGACGCGGAGGCCAAGATCACCAAGTACGAGCGGTGCGCCCGCGACTTCGAGACCGGGGGCGGGATCGTGGCTGGCCGTCTGGGGCAGATCGCGGCACGCGCCGCCATCAAGGCGAAGTGTGGCCCCGACGCCGAGTCGCTGCGGAAGGAGCGGCAGAAGATCCTCGATGGCCCGGAGAAAGCCGCCGCGCAGGCCGGTGGGTTCCAACTCCCAGAGTATCGATCGCTGCGCGATCGACTCCGTGGGTATCTCGCGGGCGATCGGACCGGGTTCACGCCGACCACCTTGGAGCTGTTGAAGCGTCGCGAGAGCGATCTCGCCAAGGCGATGGCTGGCCCATCGGGGGTCTATGTCGCCGGCGGGGACAAGATCGCCGGCGCGATCGAGCGGGCGGCGAACAAGATCGCCGGGAGCGCGGGGATGGCGATGGCGGGGGCCAATTGGTCGGGGGACTTCGCCTGGAGCTGGATCTCCCAGCTCTTCAGCATGCAGTTCTCCTCTGGGGCCACCGTCTTCGAGCGCCCCTATCAGCCGGGGGAGTGGACGCGGTGGAACACCCGGTTCGGCGATGACATGACGCAGGAGACGGAGCGCGCATACATCGGCAAGCAGTCTGATGGATCGCAGTGGTGGCGCATCAACACCATCACCCGCTTCGATCGGCAGCAGGCCGACACCGTGATCCTCGAGGCGCTCTTCCGCCCCGAGATGGGGAACGAGTTCGTGCAGGAGCTCGTCCGCATGCGCGCCAAGCTCCCCGACAATCCGGAGCCGCAGGAGATGCTCGTCCCCGAGCAGTGGAGCACCTGGAACATGATGGGCACCTTCCGGTCGCGGCCCACGCCGGAGTCAGTCGAGGGAGCCACCGTCGGGATCGAGACCATCACGACGCCCGCGGGCACCTTCAAGGCGCGTCATGTGCGCTTCGGTCAGCCTGGCGGGACACTCAGCTGGTGGGTCGACGAGTCGACGACCGGCGGCTGGGTGAAGTTCCAGGCGGTCGACGGCTCGAAGCAGCCGACCTACACCATGGAGCTGGTCGGCAAGGGGACGGGTGCTAAGAGCGTACTCGGCGTCACCATCAAGTGATCGCTACCGTTCCCCTGGGCGGTAGCGCCGCTCGGTGTGCCCCTCGAGTTGCCACGGGTAGAAGTAGACCTCGCGGAGATCGCCAGCCACATAGCGAGCCGCCTGATCGTTGAAGTGCGGTGACCCGGGCACGCTGTTGAGGCCGCCCGCGGTCACCGCCCGCGCGCGGAGCGTATCACCGAACTCGACCACGGCGACGAAGCTGTTCCCGAGCGT
>JBEGVM010000034.1:0-12920 GCA_041178365.1 Gemmatimonadota bacterium
TTCGGCAGCACATCGACGACGATCCGCACATCCCCCGTCGGGAAGACCTCGAGGAAGGGCGTGCCGGGCGCGGCATCGGTCGCGAGCGTGAGGATCCCGTCGTGGTCCTCGCCGAGCCCGAGCTCGCGCGTCGAGCAGAGCATCCCGTTGGAGGTGAAGCCGCGGATCTTCCGCTTCTCGATCACCAGCCCACCAGGCATCGTGGTGCCGCTCCGCGCGAACGGATACTTGGCCCCCACCGTCACATTGGGCGCGCCGCAGACCACCTCGAGGAGCGTCCCGCTCCCGTCATCCACCGTGTTAAACGAGAGCTTGGTCTCTGGGATCTTCTCGCTCGCCACCACCTGTCCCACCACGAAGGGGACGAGATCGGGGCGCAGCGACTCGAGGCCTTCCACCGTCGCCACGTGAGCGGTGAGGAGGTCGCGAATCGCCTCAGGCGAGCGACCATGCGGGACGAACCGCGCGAGCCAGGCGTGCGAGACGTTCATGAGACGAACTGATCGAGGACGCGGACGTCCGAGTCATACAGGATCCGGATATCGGGGATCCCATGGCGCGAGAGCGCCGTGCGCGCAGGCCCCATCCCGAAGGCCCACCCAGTGTACTGCTCACTGTCGAGTCCCGCGGCCTCGAGCACCGCGGGATGCACCATCCCCGCGCCGAGGATCTCGATCCACCCCGACTGCTTACAGACGCCGCACCCCGCCCCACGACAGACGCCGCAGCGCACATCCATCTCCGCGCTCGGCTCCGTGAAGGGGAAGAAGCTCGGACGGAAGCGCGTGGTGGTCTCCGCGCCGAAGAAGCGGCGCGCGAAGTGCGAGAGGGTCGCCTTGAGGTCGGCGAAGGTCACCCCTTCGTCCACGACGAGCCCCTCCACCTGCGCGAACATCGGCGCATGCGAGGGATCGAAGAAATCGCGGCGATACACATTGCCTGGCGCGAGGATCCGTACCGGGGGGGGATACTGCTGCAGGGTGCGCACCTGCACCGGTGAGGTGTGCGTGCGCAGCACCTGATCGGCACCGAGGTAGAGCGTGTCGTGCATATCCATCGCGGGGTGATCCGCGGGGAAGTTGAGTGCGCCGAAGTTGTACCAGGCGCCCTCGGCCTCGGGGCCGAGCGCGATCGTGAACCCGAGCTCGCGGAAGATCTCGACGACCTCGTCGATGACCTGTGAGACCGGGTGCACCGCCCCACGCCACCGGGCACGCCCAGGCATCGAGCGGTCGCGTGGCGAGGTCGTCGCCTGCGCCGCCGCCTCGAGGACCGCCCGACGCTCATCGAGCGCCGATTCGATCGTGGCCTTCACCGCATTGACGCGCTGTCCCGCCTCACGCTTGGCCTCCTTGGGCAGCGCCGCGAGGCCGGTCATGAGATCGGTGATACGCCCGGCCTGCCGACCGACGAGGGCGGTCCGCACCGCGGTCCACTCGTCGAGCGTCGCGACCGCCGCGATCTGCGCTGGCGCGTCTGCGGCCAACTGATCGACCGCCACGAGGAATTCGGAGAGGGTCACGAGAGGAAGGGACAAGGGAACGGGGGGTACCGAAAGATAGGAACGAATCGAGGGCGGGGGGCGGACCACGCCATCCCCCGCCCTCGGCTCGACCGCTGGTGACGGCTTACTGCTTCGCGAACGCCGCCTGCGCCCGCTCGGCGATCAGCGCGAACGCCGCCGCATCCTTCACCGCGAGATCGGCGAGGATCTTGCGATCCACCTCGATCCCCGCGAGCTGCACGCCCGAGATGAAGGTGCTGTAGCTCATCCCGTTGAGACGGGCCGCCGCATTGATGCGCATGATCCAGAGCTTCCGGAAATCCCGCTTCTTCGCCTTCCGATCCCGATACGCGTAGACCCACCCGCGCTCGACGGTCTCCTTCGCGGCCTTCCAGAGCTTGCTCCGCCCCCCGAAGGCGCCCTTGGCCGCCTTGAGGATCTGCTTCTTGCGCTTCAAGCGCACGACATTGGATTTGACGCGTGGCATGGTCGGTCTCCTTAGGCCTGCAGCAGGCGCTTGAGGTTCTTCGCCTCACCATTCGTCGCGACCGTGGTCGGACGACGGAGATTGCGCTTCCGCTTGGCGGTCTTCTTGGTCAGGATGTGGCTCTTGTAGGCCTTCAGACGGCGCACCTTGCCCTTCGCCGTCACAGAGAAGCGCTTCTTCGCGCCCTTGTGGGTCTTCATCTTCGGCATCGCTGGGTCCTATTTCGGCGTGAGGATCATCGTGAGGGCTTTCCCCTCGAGCTTCGCCGCGGTCTCGATCTTGGCCACATCCGCCATCGTCTGGGCCACGCGGTCGACGACCGCCATGCCCAACTCCGGATGCGCGATCTGCCGACCGCGGAACATCAACGTCACCTTCACCTTGTTGCCGTCCGCGATGAACGCGCGTGCATGATTGACCTTCGTGTCGAAGTCATGCTTCTCGATCCCCGGACGGAACTTCACTTCCTTCAACAAGATCACGTGCTGCTTCTTCTTGGCCTGCCGCGCCTGCTTGGCCATCTCGAACTTGTACTTCCCGTAGTCCATGATCCGGACCACCGGGGGCCGAGCCAGCGGCGCGACCTCGACGAGGTCCAACCCCGCCTCGACCGCCATGTTCAACGCCACATCCACCTCCAGCACGCCGAGCTGCGCGCCGTCGGCACCGATCACACGGACCGGCGAGATGCGGATCTGACGATTGATGCGGGGGCCCCGCTTGGCGGTGGTGTCCTGGATACGACGGCTCCGATGGTTGAAACGACGAGACGCGAACCCCGCTGGTCGGAGTCCG
The DNA here is from genome assembly GCA_041178365.1 of Gemmatimonadota bacterium. GTDB lineage: Bacteria > Gemmatimonadota > Gemmatimonadetes > Gemmatimonadales > Gemmatimonadaceae > Pseudogemmatithrix. The sequence goes on from JBEGVM010000034.1 coordinate 2,787, forward strand.
CGTCACAGACCGACCCCGCATCCACGGGTCCGTGGACGGGTCGGGTGCCTCGGGACTCCTGCAGCACGACGACTCACGAGGAGCCGAAGGCCAGAGGGTGGGGCGAACAGACGCTCGCCCACTTGATCTGAATTGTCCGGTAAAGCTAGGCCTGATGAGGGCTTAGGTCAAGGCGCGCGGAGCCCGTACCCCTTCTCCCCGCGGGTCAGCACCCCCCAGGGGGTCGTGGCATCGTGCTCGAACACCAGGAGCCACCCCCCAGCCTCCGCTTCTCGCCAGAGGGACCGCTTCGACTCGAGGGTTCGGAGGGGCTCCACGTCGTACCCCATGATCCACGGGAGGGGGACATGCGCCGCCGTCGGGCAGAGATCACCGAGGAAGACCGCCGTCTCCCCCTCGCTGGCGAGGATGATCGACTGGTGATGCGGGGTGTGCCCCGGGGTCGCACGCATCTGGATCCCGGAGACCAGCTCCGCTGCGCCATCCACCAGCTCCAGCTGTCCACTCCGCTGCAGCGGCGCCCAATTCCGCGCGAAGTAACTCGCAGCCGTCCGTTCGTTGGTATGCGTCGCGTAGTCGAATTCCCCGGCATGCACGAGGTATCGCGCATTCGGGAAAGTCGGCACCGCATCCTCGGCGTCGGGAGTCGCCGATCCGGATGCCACGGCATTCGCCCGCTGGGTATTCCCGCCCGCGTGATCGAAGTGCAGATGGGTGTTGATCACCACGCGCACATCCGCCGGAGTGACGCCCGCTGCGGCGAGCGCCCCTTCGAGCATCGTCCGATGCCCCGGCACGCTCGCCTCGATCCCGTAGATCTCAAGGAACTTCCCGTCCTCTTTGTCCCCCATCCCGGTGTCGATCAACACGAGCCCATCAGGATGCTCGATCAGGAGGCAGCGCATCCCGAGCGGGATCCGATTGCGCTCATCGGCCGGGATCCGTCGCTCCCAGAGCGGCTTGGGGACGACGCCGAACATCGCCCCACCGTCGAGGCGTTGACCCCCGGCCTGGAGCGCATGCAGGCGCCAGGCGCCGAGCTGCCGGGATTCGTGGAGGGGGAGAGGGGCAGGCATCAGAGGTCAGGGGTCAGGTATCAGGGGTCAGGTATCAGGGGTCAGACATGAGGAACGTATGATGTGGCATCCTAGGTGTGGTACCTGGGATCTGGCACCTGGCACCTGGCACCTGGCACCTGGCACCTGGCACCTGGCACCTGGCACCTGGCACCTGCCACCTGCCACCTGCCACCTGGCACCTGCAGTCAGGCGCCCTCAGCGCCATCCGAGGCCACCGGGATAGCTCGCGCGCGTTTGCTCCGTGCGGTGCCACGACTCAACCACTGGTCTAGCTCGTCCCACGTATGGATCCCGAGCCGCGAGATCTCGTCCATCAGATGCACCAAGACATGGGCCGTTGCCTCGGCGTCCCCCGCCGCGCGATGGCGGTCAGCGATCTGGACCCCGTAATGCTGGCAGACCGCATCGAGATTCCGGCGCGGGAGGTGTCGGAGCACGCGCCGAGCGAGGCGGACGGTACAGAGCGTGCCGGCGAGGAGCTCCTCCAGGGGCGTCGGGGCGACGCGAGCGAACTCCGCTCCGAGGAACCCGAGGTCGAATCGCGCGTTGTGGGCGACGAAGACCCGACCGGCGAGGTGTGCGGCCAGCTCGCCGGCGATATCGCTGAAGTCGGGAGCCTCTCGGACCATCGCGTCACTGATACCGGTGAGCCGCGCCACGTACGGTGGGATCGGCCGGCCAGGATTCACCAAGGAGTGATACACGAGCGCGATGCGTCCCTCCTCCACCTGCACCGCAGCGACCTCCGTCACCCGGTCCCCGGTGGCAGGCTGTCCCCCGGTGGTCTCGACATCGACGACGACATACGGGAGAGAGTGCAGCTCCATGAGCGGAAAGTAGTCCTCCAGTTCACCGATTGATCCCCTATTGACCCACCGCCTGGGCGCAGTAGCTTGTGAATGATTTCACAAGCACCCCTCCCCCCAGTGAAACACATCGCAGAACCCACCGTCCGACGCCTCTCGGGGTACCTCCGGTACCTCGAGGCATTCGACGCGGACGGCCACGAGACCATCTCCAGTGGCGAGCTCGCCCGCGTGGGGGGGACCACCTCCGCCCAGGTGCGGAAGGATCTTTCCTTCTTCGGCTCCTTCGGGAAGCGGGGCCTCGGCTACGCGGTAAAGGACCTCATGGCTTCCCTGCGCGAGATCCTCGGGCTCGACACGCGCTGGCCCGTCGTGATCGTGGGCGCCGGGAAGATCGGGGCGGCGCTGGCCCAGTACCGCGGCTTCGGGACCCATGGGTTCGACGTCGTCGGGATCTACGACACCGATCCCGCTCGGGTGGGGACGCAGCTGAGCGGCGTGACCGTGCGCGCTGATGGGGATTTCGAGAGGGACATCGCCGCATTACACCCTCGCATCGCGGTCCTCTGCGTCCCTGGCGAGTCGGCGCAGGCCGCGCTAGACCGGGTGGTCGCCGCGGGGATTCGGGCGGTGTTGAACTTCGCGCCCACCTCGCTCGTCGCCCCAGAGGGGGTCACGGTGCGCGCCGTCAACATGGCGACGGAGCTCGAGGTGTTGGCCTACGCCCTGACCAACCAGGGGCTGGCTTAAGGCGTCGCCGTCGGTGCGCCCGGTGACACCGCGCGAGCGGCACGGAGGAGCGCGGCGAAATCCGAGGGACTGAGCGTCTCCGGCCTGGCTTCGGGATCGAGCCCCGCCTGGACGATCACCGCCCCCGCCTGCTCCGCGCTCATCGCCCAGAGCGTGCGCACGACCCGCTTGAGTTGCTTGCGGCGCAGCCCAAATGCCCCCTGCACCATCGTACGAAACGCCGCCTCCTCCTCTGCAGCGATCTCCGGATCCTGGCGCGGCGTCACGAGGATCACCGCCGACTCGACTTTCGGCGGCGGGGCGAAGGCACCGGCCGGCACGCGGAAGATGAGCTCGACCGTCGCGACCGCCTGCAGGTTGACCGAGAGCGCGCCGTACGCCTCATCGCCGGGTGCTGCCGCCGCACGCTGGGCCACCTCGAGCTGCACCAGATAGACCGCACGCGCCGGACGCGGTCGCTGGAGTGCATGGAATAGAATCGGGGTCGTGATGTTGTACGGCACATTCCCGACGAGAAGGAAGGGTCCTCCCGCGAGCGCGGAGAGATCCTGTGCGAGGACATCCCCCTCGACCACGGTGAGACGCGGATCCTCCACCCATCGCGTGCGAAGGATCGGGACGAGGTCCCGATCCACTTCGATGGCGATCACCCGACCGGCGCGCCGCAGCAACTCCGCCGTGAGGGCGCCCCGCCCCGGGCCGATCTCGATCACGGTGTCCGTCGGCGCGATCGTCAGCGTCTCCGCGATGCGCGCGAGGATGCGCGGGTCGGAGAGGAAGTGCTGCCCGAAGCGCTTCTTCGCGCGCGGAAGGGAGGTCACGCGCTCCGGAGCACGACGACGGCCTGATCATCGTGCGGCGGGACGCGCCCCATATGTCCCTCGACGGCCGAGAACACCCCGTCGATGATGCGCGAGGGCACCTCGCGCCGTCGCGCCGCAAGCACACGCAACACGGCCGCTTCGCCGAGCGGATGGCCGGCCTGATCCCGTGCATCACTCACACCGTCGGTGAAGAGCGCGAGGAGATCGGCGGTGCGATCCCATGGGCGGGAGCGCACCTGCAACGCCGCGCTCCCCAACCCGAGCGGGGGATCGGTGGCCTGGAGCCGATGGGCCGTGCCGGTGGCATCGATCACGAAGGCGTGCGGATGTCCCGTGTTGGTCCACTGGATCTCCCCGCGCGCATGATCGACGATGGCATAGCAGAGACTCAGGAACATCTCGGTCTCCCGCAACTCATCGGCGACGGTGGCGAGCAGCGCCTCGACGGTGCGAGCCGGGTCGCTGGTGGTCCGGGCATGGATCGCCGCCGCACTCATCACGAGCGCCATGATCAGGGCGGCGCGATACCCATGCCCTGACACATCCCCGATGAGGATCCCGGTGCGCCCCTCATCAAGACGGAACAGATGATAGAAATCGCCACCCACCCCCTCTGCTGCCTCGACGCGAGCGGCGCAGAGCGCCTCGGGCGCGACCACCTGCCCCGCCGGGAGCAACTTGAGCTGCAGATCATGCGCGAGGCGCATCTCGGACTCCAGCCGCTCCCGCTCCACGGAGGCGCGCACCAACCGCGCATTCTGGATCGCGGTCCCGATCTGCGACCCGACCGCCGCGACGAGCTTCTCGTCTCCCGCGGTGAACGCCGCCCCGCCCCGCCGTCCCGAGAGGGAGACCACCCCGAGCGTGACCCCACCCCCAGGGGCGGTCCAGTTGATCGGCACCGAGAGGAGCGCCCCCTCGCGGAACGCCGCCTCATGTTCGCTCTCGAGCACACCGGCATCGACGAGCAACGCGTTGCGCGTCCGGAAGACGCGTGCCGGCACGCTCACCGGATGGTCGGTCGGGATGGCGATCGCCTCCACCGCAGGCGAGAGCCGAAGCGTGGCCACCGGGCGCAAGACCCCGGAGGCCGGATCGTGCGTGTGGATGGCACCATACTCCGCGCCGACCGTCTCGGCGACCTCCATGAGGATCGTGCGCGCCATCTGCTCCAAGGTCACCGTCCGCCCGAGGATGTCGCTGATCGAGTACAGGAGATTGATCTCCTCGTAGCGTTCCGCGAGTTCATCCGTCGCGCGCTGAGCCTCCCACTGACTCTGCAGGATCGGGGAGAGCATCTCCGCCAACATGGGGACCCACCGCACGACCTCCACCGCCGACCCCGGCACCGCGCCGACCCCAAGCCAGGCGGCGGTGCGTCCCGGGACGCGCATGATCCACTGGGGCCCGAGCGCGGTGGATCGCTCGGTGATCGTCGCATCCGCGGCGAGGAGCGTCGGCTCCGGCGGTGTCACCTCACCCCCGGCAGCCGCGACGACATCGAGCTGCCCCGTGCGCGGCGACGCCATCCAGATGACCGCACTTCCCCCCTGCGCGACGGCGAAGGCCTCGAGGACGCGTCCCAGCTGACTCATACGAGTCTCACCGGCGCTGGAGGGTGAGCCGCACCACGTTCACCGCGCCGTCGAGGCGAACGACCTCATCCATCAAGGTCCGCATCAGGAAGAGCCCGCGCCCATCCTCGCGTTCGAGATTCTCCGGCGTGGTCGGATCGTCACAGCATGCGTCGAGATCGAACCCTGCCCCCTCGTCCTCCACCTCGATCACGAGTCGCGCCTCCGAGACCTCGGCACGCACCCGCACCTCCTTCGCCACGTCCTCCCCGTTGCCTCGGAGCATCGCGTTGGAGATCGCCTCCGTCAGGGCGACCGGCACGTTGAGACTCAGCTGACGCGGATCGAACCGGCACTCACGGCACCGATGCACGACCTGCGCGACGATCGATTCGATCTGCGCCAGGTCGCTCGGGACGCGAAAGTCGAGCGCCGAGGTGGACACCACCTAGAAGCCCGCCAGCGCCTGCTCGCGGGACTCGGCGATCTGGAAGAGCGAGTCGAGCTTCGTGAGCTCGAAGAGGGTGCGGAGGTCGGCATTGAGATTCGCGAGGCGCAGATCCCCCCCGAGCTCACGGAGTCGCTTGGCGAGCGAGACGAGGACGCCGAGCCCCGAGCTGTCGATGTACCCCGTATTCGAGAAGTCGACGACGACCTTGCGCGTCCCGGAGTCGATGTCATCGAGGACACGCTGCTTGAGCGCCTGCCGATTGCCGACGATCAGTTGGCCGTGGAGGGAGATGACGAGGACGTCACCATGAGTGCTGGCATCGAGGGTCATGATCCGCGCGCAGGGGAAGAGGGAGTGGAACCGCTGGCGGGCGACGCCCCAGCAAACTTCGCACGGAGCGCACGCGCCACGGCGGGATGGACGAGTTGGTCGATCTCCCCGCCGAAGCGCGCGACCTCACGCACCAGCGAGGAGCTCACATAGCTCACCTCGAGGGAGGGGACCATGAACATCGTCTCCAATTGCGGGGCGAGGTGCCGATTCATCAACGCCATCTGATACTCATACTCGAAGTCCGCCACCGCACGGAGGCCTCGGAGCACGATCTGGGCGCCCGCCTCACGCGCGAAGTTCACGACGAGACCGCTGAACGAGCGCACCTCGACGCGCGGATCATCGTCGAGTGCGGCACGGATGAGCGTCATCCGCTCCTCCACACTGAACAGGGGCTGCTTCGCGATGTTCACCGCGACCCCGACGACCAGTCGGTCGACGAAGCCGAGGGAGCGCCGAATCAGATCGGCATGCCCATTGGTGATAGGATCGAAGCTGCCCGCATAGAGCGCGACCTTGGGCATCTTAGGGACCGGTGCGGTAGATGGTGAGGGCGGTGTCGCCGTACTGCCGTCGATCGGATGACGCTGGACTCCCCGCCTCGGGGAGGGTGAGGGCGGTCTCGTGTTCGATGCCAAAGATCGCTGCGAACGGGGCGCGGAGCCAGCGCTCGGCCAGCGCGGTGGCCGTCCCCTGGTGATAGGGCGGGTCGGCGAAGGCGATATCCCATCGGGGGATCGAGCCCTCCTGCGCCCCCGCATCCACGAACCGAACGGCGTCGCTCCGATGAATGGTTGCCCGCGCCTCCGCCCCGAGCGCGGTGAGATTCGCACGCAGGGTCGACAGGACCGTGGGATCCCGCTCCACGAAGTCCGCGTGCGCCGCGCCACGCGAGAGCGCCTCGAGCCCGAGGGCACCAGAGCCGGCGCAGAGGTCCACGACCTGCGCCCCATCGAGTGCGGGGGCGACGATGCTCATCCACGCTTCGCGGACCCGGTCCGCCGTGGGACGCACCGCGCCGCGGGGGACCGCGATCCGCCGCCCACGCCAGGCCCCCGCCACGATGCGCAACTCACCCATGCCGCAGGTCCTGGATCACGGCTTGGAGCGTCCGCCGCCCCTGGTACTCATTGGCTTCCAGTTTGTACGCGAGGTCGACCACAGACCCGACGGTGAGCCCTGTGGCACGCGCGCCGTCCCAGAGGATCCCCTCGAGCGTCCCATTCGAGGACGCGAACGCCATCTTCACCCCATCGGTCCCGATGCGGCGAGGCCCTTGCGCGACCCGCACCCCACGCGAGACGAAGATCGGCCCTGGATTCCCCATGCCGAACGGCTCGAGGTGCTTCAGTCCCCGCTCGAGCGTCTCATCGATCATATCGATCGGGAGCTCGAGGTCGGTGCGGAGGGTGGGCACCAGATCTTCCGCGGTGAGTCGCGCACGCACCTGATCGTTGAATCGCTCCGTGAAGGCGGGGAGTCGCGCGGCGTCGATCGTGATCCCTGCCGCCGCACGATGCCCACCGAACCGCGCGAGGAGATCGGCGCAGTCATGCAGCACCCCATGCAGATCGAGCGCGGGGATCGATCGTCCTGATCCCTTCCCCACCCCATCCTGCACCGCGACCATCATCACCGGACGCGACGTCGACTCCACGAGACGCGAGGCCACGATCCCGATCACCCCAGGATGCCACCCCTCCTGCGCGACGACGATCCCCCACGTGGCGTCCAGGTCGAGCGCGTCGACACGCCGCAGGGCCTCATCGAGCATCTGCCGATTCAGCTCCTGCCGCTCGGCGTTGAGCTCCTCGCACTCCCGCGCGATGATGTTCGCCGACGCCTCGTCCTCGGTCAGCAGGAGCTCGACGCCGCGGATCGCCTTCCCGATGCGCCCCAGGGCGTTGAGACGCGGCGCGAGCGTAAACCCGATGCGCCCTGCGGTGAGCGGCTTGCCATCGAGTCGCGCCGCCCGAAGGAGCGATCGGATGCCGGGATGGGCACTCGACGCCAGTTGCTGGAGGCCCAGCCGCGCGAAGACCCGATTCTCCCCACGCAACGGCGCCACGTCGGCGATCGTGGCGAGCGCGACCAAATCCAGGAGACCATCCACGGCCGCAGGGTCCCCACCACATCGCGAGACCACGGCGCGCGCCAGCTTGTACGCCACCCCGACGGCCGCGAGATCCTTGTCGAGCGACGGACAATCGGCCCGCTTGGGATTGACCACCGCGAAGGCGTCGGGGAGCGCCCCACCCGGGAGATGGTGATCGGTGACGATCAGATCGATCCCCGCCGCGCGCAACGCCGCCGCCGGCTCTAGCGCCGAGGTCCCGCAGTCGCACGTCAGGACCACCTTCGCGCTGATCGCCTTCGCGGCCGCCACACCTGCTGGCCCGAGGTCGTATCCGTCGGCGATGCGATCGGGGATGAATGGGGTGACCGATCCCCCGAGCCCACGGAGGACCTTGGTCATCAGGGTCGTGGAGCAGATCCCATCGACGTCATAATCGCCATGCACGAGGATCGCCTCGCCACGTTGCACGGCCAGCGCCAGGCGATCCGCGGCGCGGGGCAGATCGATCATCTGCTCCGGCGACTCGACCTGATCGAGCGTCGGTCGCAGGAACCGCTTCGCGAGGTCCACCTCGTGAAGGCCACGCGCAGCGAGCAGCTGACAGATCGCGAGCGGGACCGCCTGCTTCCCTGGCTGCTCCGCGGTCGGTTGCAGCGCCTGCGCGAGGGCGTCAGCGACCCCGGCCGGTGCCGCCGCCGGAGGGAGCCAGCGGGACGCCGGCCGACGCCGACTCACACCGCGTGATACATCAGGACGCCGCACGCCTCGCAGAGCTCGATCACGGTGCCCGACATCATCGCGTGTCGGCGCTGGAGCGGGATGGCCGTATCACAGGCGCCACAGGCCAGCGCATTGAGCGCGACCACGACGTGGACCCGCTTGTTGTTACGGATCCGGTCATAGCGGGTCCGCAACGCGGCGGGGACGTGGGCAGCGGTCGCCTCCCGCTTCGCCCGCGCCACGGCGAGTTCGCCGTCGATCGCCGCCCGCTCCGAGGCCACCTCACCACGCGCCGTCGCCTGCTCCGCCTCACACGCCTCCAAGTCCGCCGCCGAGGCGGCATGCCCTGCACGCAACTCCTCGACGCGGCGCGAGATCACCTGGAGGTCCGCCTCCTCGCCGGCGACGATGCGCTTCGCCTGATCCATCTGCGCCGCCGCCGCCGTCGCCTGCCGCATCGTCTTGACCGCATCGAGCTGCGCCTGGTTCCGCGCGATCAACTCGCGATGCTCGACGATCTTGTCTCGCAGAAAGGCCTGCTTATTCTCCTCCGCCTGCAACGCCGTCGATTGACGGGCCATCGTGTCGACGATCCGCTGCCGACGCGTGTCGAGCTCCCGGATGCGGGGCTCCAGCGCGGCGAGGCGCTGGTCCAGCGCATGGATGGCGAGGTCGTCGTCTTGGAGGGCGAGCAGGGCGCGAAGATCAGACATGGAGAGATCGGAGGGGAAAGAGAGGAGACACAGGGAAAGATGGGGTCAGCGCGACCGACGGACCATCCCCCAATGCTGCACGCCGAGCGAACGCTTCTCGTCGGCGAGCCGCTTGATCTGGAGGGTGAGCGCGTCCTTCTCGTTGGCATCGGCCAGCGGAAGGAGCGATTCCAACGTGCGGAGACGCGCATCCACCAAGCGCCCCTGCAGCTGCCGGAGGGCGTCGGTGATGCTCGCCCGGGCGTCCACGACCGCCTGCGGGTCGGCGCGCAACTCCTCATAGACCCGGACCGCGAGGGGATCGAGGTGCTCGGCCATCGCCTCGGCCGACGCCTCATCCCCGACGAGGAGCAGGGCGCGGAAGATCATCGCGTACACCGGATCGCGAAGGACGAGGGTCTCACCGACCCCATCGGCCTCGTCTTCTCCGAAGGCGACCTCCGCCGGCCGCTCCGACTCCTCCAGCTTGCCGAGTTCCTCGATCACATGATCGCGCCAGATCGGCTGCGTGAGGACCACACGGAGCAACACCTGCTCGGCGTTCCCCTGCTCGACGGCAGAACGGTACGGACCGGCTGGCATCCCCTCACGAGCGGAGGGACCGACGGACATCCCATCGCGTGACGTCGGCGCCCCCCCATCGATACGGGTCGGACGAGCCACCGTGGCGCGTGGCCCACTCCCGCGGCGCACCGCATGGAGTTCGGTCACCAAGGCCTCGCGCGCCACGCCCGCTGCCTCCGCGGCGCGCGCCAGATAGAGGTCACGCGTCACCGGATCGCTCGCGGCACGGATGGTCGGCAGCAG
>JBEGVM010000035.1:0-4087 GCA_041178365.1 Gemmatimonadota bacterium
CGATCGAATCTGCACCGAAGCAGTTCGTCCTCGTCACCGATGCGCCGAACGATACGGCGGTCGCCCTCCTGCAGCGCGATGCGGTGCGGGCCTATCCCAACGTCTCGAGCATCGACCTCTCGCTCATCCGACGCACGATCCAGCAGATCCTGGACCGCGTGACGCTCACCGTGCGCTTCCTCGCGCTCTTCAGTCTGGCGATGGGGATCCCCGTGCTCTTCAGCGCGGTGGCCGCGACGCGTCGCGATCGCCTGCGCGAAGGGGTGCTCCTCAAGACCCTCGGCGCGACCAAGCGACAGATCGGATGGATCCTCCTGACGGAGTACGCGGTGCTCGGGCTTCTCGGGAGCCTGAGTGGGATGGTGTTGGCGATCGGTGGGTCGTGGGCCCTGGTGACCTTCGTCTTCAAGGGGACCTTCGCGCCGGCGTTGCTCCCGGCCCTCGGGATCGCGACGACGATCGTGCTGATGGCGGTGGGGATCGGGCTGCTCACGGGGCGCGATGTCTTCCGAGAGACGCCGATGGCAGCGCTTCGGGAGGGATGAGGTGACAGGAGGCAGGGGTCAGGTGACAGGGGTCAGGTGGCAGATACCTACACCCTGACCCCTGTCACCTGATCTCGGTCGTCATTCGATCCGGACCAGCCCGAGCCGTAGGGTGCCGCCCCCCGTCACCCCAACGACCCCACTCTGCCCTGCCGTGACCGTGAGCTCGATCGGGGCGAAGCCGCCTGGGACGATCGTGCCGAGTGTGAAGGTCGGAGGCGCCGAACTGGTGGTCGTGGCCGCCGATGCCGGCGTGAGTCGGACCGCGCGGACCGGGTCGGCGTATGGGAAGCGCGGGTCACCCGCGGGGGAGAGACACCGCCCGACCTGCTCACAGAGCCCGCGGAACTGACCGCGCAGATCCCATGACGGGAAGGTGAGACGTGACGGGACCGACCATCCCGCGTCGTCGACCATCATCGTGAGCGCCCACTCGGGGAGGAGCTCCTCCCATGGGCGCTGCGCGCGCGCTTCGAGGTTCGCGAGCCCGGACTGCCCGCTTGAGGTGAGCGCCGCGAAGGTGATCGACTCGTCGCTTCCCTGCTGATCGAGTACCCATCGCGTGAAGGCCCACGCCGCCCCGTAGAACGAGACGTCACCCGCGCTGGTGGGGCCGAGGAGGGAACGGGTGGTGGACGCGCCGAGCATCTCGTAGAGCGCCTCGATGTGCGGCTGGATGGCGCGGGGCGCATCGAGGCACCCAGCCCCGGTGATCTCGCAGGCGAGGCTTGTTGCGAACGCGACGTTGCCGCCGCGCTGATGGCCGTAGATGGCCCGAGCGAAGAGTTCCTCCGCGTGCCGCGCGGTCGCCTCCTCGAGCCAGGGCTCTTCCAATGGTTGCCCTCGGATCACACGCTCCGCAAACGAGGCCACATGCTTCAGCTCATGCACGAGGGTGGCGCGCATCTCGCGTCGCCACCGTGCCGGCGTACCTGGGGCATCGCCAACCGCATTGACGGTGGGCACCTGCGCATAGATGATCTCCCCCATGTCACTCGCGGCGAACTGCGCGCGCGGGAAGAGATCGCAGGTGACGGTCGCAGCGAGCGCCCCCCCACCGAGGGCGGTGTTCATGCGCGGCGTGAGGACGACGGCCACCCGCCCATCCGCGTCAAGCCGTCCATCCATGACGAGGGGATCGCCGAAGCGACGGACGATCGCCCAGCCGAGGGAATCGAGTTCCGTGCCCACCGCGGCGTAGAGGGGATCCTGCGTGCGGGCTAAGGTGGGCACGCCATCGATGACGGTCGTGGTGTCCTCGAGGATCGTGAGGCGGCGCCCGACCCAGGCCACCCGTGCGGTGATCGGGGTGAAGCGCGTGCAGAGGTCGGGTTGCCCGAGCGCAGGGAGACGGATCTGGCGGAGATCCCCGATGCGCGGCTCCACGAGTCGAGGCGCGTCCGCGGGCCGTCCACTCCCCGAGCGGGTTGCACCGAAGGTCGCACTGAACGTCGCACTGGTCGTCGTCTGCAGCGCGACCCGCTGGTCGGGCAGGACCGCGGGCCAGGCCTCTGGCGCACTCACCACCCCAGTGACCGTCGCCGCGATCGAAGGCGCACCGATCGATCGTGCCACATTCGTGACGGCCAAGCGATAGCGACCCGGACTCGATGAGAGATCGAGACAGTGCGCCGCCGCGGAGGTGAGGACCGCGAAGCTCCCGGGCTGGAGTGCGCGAGCGGTCGCGACCTCGAGCGGAACGGAGGCGACGCCGATCCCCCCGCTAGTCCCGATCTGCAGCGCGACGGTGCGGCGCGGGGCGCAGGAGAAGCTCGTCGCGGGCGGGATGCTCAGCACCATTTGGGTCGTACTCGCCTGCGTCACAGCGACCGGCACGCCGTCGAGGAGCACGGTGTTCGACGCCGGCGTGGCGCCGAAGAGCGACCCATTCACGACCAGGGTCTGCCCCGGGATGACGACCACTGGGGCGATGGCATCGATCACCGGTGCCGTCGGGGAGGGATCGGCGACGACGCTCACCTCCACCGCGGCGCTCGCGGCATCGGCCTGGGCGATCACGCGCGCCTGCCCGATTGCTACGGCGGAGACCTGCCCGAGCCCACTGACCGAGGCGATCCGCGTGGCGGATGAGCTCCACTGTACTACAGCGCCGACGATCGGATCTCCGACGGAATCCAACGCCGCGGCGGCGAGCAGTCGCACGCCGGCCGGGAGGGAGAGTCGCAGCGAATCGACCTCGAGCCTCAACGTGCGCACCGCGGGATTCCGTAGCGTGAGGCTGAGCTCGCTACCGATCGATCCGACACTCGCGCGGACGATCCCGACCCCCGGTGCGATGGCGACAACCTGGCCCGTCGGGCCCACCTGCAGCGTGGCCGGGGTGAGGGAACGCCAACTGACGGCGATGTCCTCGAGGAGGGCCCCGTCCGGCGCGCGCACCCGTGCCTCCGCCTGCAGGGCGCGTCCCGGTCGGAGGACCGTATCCTGGACGACGATCTCCACGGCGCCGACCCGTGGGGTGGGTTCGACCGGCGCACCACCACACCCCAGCCCGAAGGCGAGCAGCAGGGCGAGGCGATTAGACTTCGACACTCAACGGGTGCGGCACTGCGGGCGTTGCGGCGGGAGCCCACTGCACTGGATCGACTCCGCCATCCCCGTGGCGAGGGGTCCGCAGGCGGTGTTCACGACGGTGCGAAGGGCCTCGAGTGAGTCCTGGCCCGAGGCGGTCGCGCAATTCTGTCCGCCCTTGAAGGTGATGCAGGCGGTACACTCCACCTGCTGCGCCTGCAACGTGGTGTAGAGCAGGAGGCCGCCGAATCCGACGACGGCGGCGAGGGTGATGAGAGTGCTGGTCTTCATCTCAGGAGACGGGTTCAGGCGATGACGCGATTCGCACGATATGGCTGGGCGGTCCTCGGATATAACCTACTCGTCATCCTCTGGGGTGCCTATGTGCGCGCCTCGGGTTCGGGGGCAGGATGCGGTGCGCACTGGCCGCTCTGCAACGGGGTGGTGATCCCGCGCGAGCCTGGGATCGAGACGCTCATCGAGCTCACCCATCGCGCGACGTCAGGGATTGCCCTCTTGCTCGTGGTGGGGCAGCTGGTCTGGGCGCGCCGCATCACCGTCCGGCGGAGCGCCACCTGGATCGCCGCCCATGCGGCGATGGCGCTGATGCTCACCGAGGCGCTCGTTGGGGCGGGGCTCGTCCTCTTCGAGATGGTCGCCGACAACGTGAGCATGGCGCGGGCCTGGTGGCTCTCGGCGCACCTCTTCAACACCTTCCTCTTGGTCGCCGCGCTCACCCTCGTGCCCTGGTTTGCCGCCGGACATCGCGCCCCACGGCTGACCGAACCGAGTGGGGAGCGAGGGCTCTTGATCGCGAGCCTGATCGGGATGCTCGTGGTCGGGATGACGGGCGCGGTCACCGCGCTCGGCGACACGCTCTTCCCCGCCGCTTCGCTCGCCGAAGGATTCGCACAGGACATCGATCCGACCTCGCATCTATTGATACGGCTCCGCGTCTTCCACCCCACGCTCGCGATCGTGGTCGGCACGCTGATCGCGCTCACCGCTGG
>JBEGVM010000036.1:0-3953 GCA_041178365.1 Gemmatimonadota bacterium
CGCTCGGCTCGGTGCTGACGCTGGCGCTCGAGGGGGGCGTGGGGGTGCTCAGTGGCGGGATCCTCGTCGCGCTCGTGTCGATCGTGCAGCGGGCGCGTGGTCGAGGCACGGCCGCGTGAAGCGAACAGCGGTGGTGAGCTCGCTGATGTACGGGCTCCTCGGCCTGACACTCCTCGCGACCCCTGCCTGCACCACGATCCAACTCGGCGCAGCGAATCTGATCGAGACGGCTCGGGTCCCACGCACCGAGATCGCCTATGGTGAGGGCTCGCGCCAGCGCTACGATGTGTATCGCGCCCTCGACTCGTCGGGGCGTCCGCTCGAGGGACCCGCGCCGGTCGTGATCTTCATCCATGGTGGGAGCTGGGAGAGTGGGGACAAGCGCGACTACGCGTGGGTCGGTGAGGCTCTCGCGCAGCTCGGCTTCGTCGCCATCCTTCCGAATTATGGATTGATGCCCAGGACTCGATTCCCCGACTTCGTGGATGATGCCGCGCGGGCCGTCGCGCATGCGCGGGCTCGGGTCGCCGAGTGGGGTGGGGATCCTACGCGCATCGTGCTGATGGGGCATAGTGCGGGGGCCCACATCGCGGCGCTCGTCGCGTACGATCCGCGCTATCTCGCCACGGCAGGGGTGACCCCGGCGATCCTCAACGGGTTCGTCGGCCTCTCGGGTCCGTATGACTTCATCTTTGATACCAAGCTGCTGCGGCGAACCTTCGCGGGATCATCGAGACAGGAATTCGATGCCCTTCCCGTGCACTTCGTGACGCCGCAGTCGCTACGCACCCTCCTCGTGATGGGGGAGGATGACCGAACCGTGAACCCGCGCAACACGCGGTCGCTCGCCGCGGTGCTACGAACCGCCCGAGTGCCGGTGGAGGAGCTCTGGGTCCCCGGCACGCATGGGGTCAGCGTGGGTGCCTTCGCGCGAATCAATCGTGCCGAGAGCGAGATCGTCCGGCGCATCGCGGCGTTCGTACGTGCGACGCCATCACCCTGACCGAATCGATCGATGCCACGACCTCTTGTCATGAAAAGCATCAACCTGCTCACGCTGCTGGGCGTGATCGCCCTCAATGGGCTCGCCGCGACGGGGGTGATGAGCGGCGATAGCATCGGGGAGATCGCCAACCGCTATCAGTCGCTCTTCCTTCCCGCGAACTGGGTCTTCGGGATCTGGAGCCTGATTTATGCCGGGCTTATCGCGGGGGCGATCTACCAATGGCTTCCGCTCGAGGGCGCGCGGCGTGCCGTGGCGCGACTGGGCTGGTGGTGGGTCATCGCTGGCGTGCTGAACGTCGCCTGGATCTCCCTCTTCAGCTTCGGACATTACGCGCTCGCGCTCCTCGTGATGCTTGGCTTTCTCGTCTCACTCATCGCGACCACGGAAGGGCTCCGTGCCACCCCCTACGGGCCGGCATGGCACGAGCGGCTCTGCGTGATCTGGCCCTTCGACCTCTATCTCGCCTGGATCAGCGTCGCCGTCATCTCGAACAGCTTTCAGTTCGCGCACGTCGTCGGCTTCGGCGGGTTCGGGATCGGTGAGGCCGCATGGAGCATCGCCATGATGACCATCGCCACCGGGCTCGGGGCCTGGATGGCCTGGGCCCGCGGGATGTGGATCTTCCCACTGGTGGTAGCCTGGGCGATCTACGGGATCGGGGCGCGGTACGCCGCGCTCGAGGTCATCGCGGAGGCGACGCGACTCCTCCTGCCAGTCGGTCTCCTCGTCGGCGCGATCGCCTGGATCGTGGGTCTGCGCCGCCCACGAACGCCCTGATCGTCACTGGGGTATCTTCAGATCAACCGATGAGACGCCCATGGAATCGCTGACCCGCCGCCCCCCAGACGCCGAACCCATCTCTCCCCTCCGCGACGCGGTGCGCGACCGCTACGGTACCGCCGCCCGTCGCGTGGCGGAGGGTGCGGCCGCCGGCGAGACGCTCGCCGCCAGCTGCTGTGTCCCAGCGGAAGGCTCCAGTGGATGCTGCGGAAGCTCGACCACCTCGTGGGACCCGATCACGGTGAACCTGTACGACGAGGGGCAGGCCGCAGGGATCCCCGCGGAAGCCCTCCTCGCCTCACTCGGCTGCGGAAACCCGACCGCTCTCGCTGATCTCCACGAGGGCGAGACCGTCCTCGATCTCGGATCGGGTGGTGGGATCGATGTCCTCCTCTCGGCCAAGCGGGTCGGGCCCACAGGGAAGGCCTACGGCCTCGACATGACCGATGAGATGCTCGCGCTCGCCAATGCGAACAAGGCGAAGGCGGGCGCGACGAATGTCGAATTCCTGAAAGGCCACATCGAGTCAATCCCACTCCCCGATGCCTCGGTGGATGTGATCATCTCCAACTGTGTGATCAATCTCTCCGGCGATAAGCGGGAGACCCTCGCCGAGGCATTCCGCGTGCTCAAGCCTGGGGGGCGATTCGCCGTCTCCGACGTGATCGTGCGAGGCGAGGTCCCCGCCGATGTGCGCAAGAACATGGAGCTCTGGATGGGATGTATCGCCGGTGCGCTCGAAGAGCAGGAGTTCCTGCGTCTCTTGCACGAGGTCGGCTTCACGCACGCATCTATCGAGCCCACGCGCGTCTACTCGGTGGATGATGCGACGGCGCTCCTCCAAGGCACCGGGCTCGACCCCGAGCTCTTTGCGCAGCAGATCGAAGGCAAGTTCCTCAGCGGATTCGTCCGCGCCACCAAGCCACAGGTCGCCGCATGACGCACCAACCAATCCACGCCGCCAATCTGCCTGCGCCCGTCGGTCCCTACGTCCCTGGGATGGGATTCGAACGGTTGATCTTCGTCTCGGGGCAGGGGGCGACTGACCCCGCCACGGGCCGCCTCGCCGGCCCCGATGCGGCGACGCAGACTGAGCAGTGTCTCAAGAACCTCCGCGCGATCCTGCACGCGGGAGGCTCGGATCTCCAGTACGTCTTGCGCTGTGGGGTCTTTCTCTTGGACATGAAGGAGTTCCAAGAGATGAATGGGGTCTATCAGCGCGTCTTCGGCGATCACCGGCCGGCGCGGACCACGATTCAAGCCGCGGGGCTCCCAGGGGAGGGGCTACGCGTCGAGATCGACTGCGTCGCCTACCGCCCATGAGCACGCTCCTCCATCCGCGCGATCTCCAGTTCGTCCTCTACGAGCTCCTTGAGGCCGAGGCGCTGACGGCGCGCCCCCGCTTCGCGGAGCAGAGCCGTGAGGTCTACGACGCGGTGCTCGACACCGAGCGCGAAGTCGCCGAGCGGCACTATGCGCCGAATCGCAAGCGCAACGATCAAGAAGAGCCGCAGGTCGTCGATGGGGTCGTCGTCACCCAATCCGACCTGAAACCCGCCTACGCCGCCACCGCGGAGGCGGGGATCATCGCGGCGACGCACGATGCCGAGATCGGCGGGCTCCAACTCCCGCACACCGTCGCCGCAGCGGCGATCGCTTGGTTGGAGGCGGCGAACATCGGGAGCGCGAGCTATCCGATGCTCACCGCTGGCGCCGCGAATCTGATCGCGGCCTTCGGCTCCGAGGCCCAGAAGGCGAAGTGGCTCCCGCCGATGCTCGATGGGCGCTTTGGTGGGACGATGGCGCTCACTGAACCCGACGCGGGATCCGCCCTCGCCGATCTGCGCACCACGGCGCATCCCAACCCCGATGGGACCTATCGCATCGAGGGGACCAAGATCTGGATCTCGGCTGGAGAGCATGAGCTCACCGAGAACATCGTGCACCTGGTGCTCGCACGCATCGCGGGGGCCCCCGCTGGCACCAAGGGGATCTCGCTCTTCATCGTCCCCAAGCGGCGCTACGCCGACGATGGCACGCTCGGCAACCCGAACCACGTCACCCTCGGCGGGTTGATCCACAAGATGGGGTGGCGTGGGACCACCTCCACGCTGCTCAACTTCGGCGAGCGAGGGACCTGCGTCGGCGAACTCGTGGGCGAACCGCA
>JBEGVM010000037.1:0-2659 GCA_041178365.1 Gemmatimonadota bacterium
GGAGATACCCCGCGTTGCGCAGGGTGACGCGCACCTCATGGGTGGCAGAGTCGTTCGCCGCCCCACGGCGCGCGGTGGCCTTCACCACGCTCACCTCGGTGATGCTGACCTCGGGCAAGGCCAGCGCGAGCTCAAGGTTGAACATCGCCTGGTTGCGCGCCCACTTCTCGAGGACCTCGGGCGGCCCGTTCTGCGAGAAGAACTTGGGATCGTAGCCGCCGAGTTCGACCTCACCGAGGTCGGGGTGCTGGAAGGTCGTCCAGTTCTTGTAGCAGCGGCCGCCGAACGCCTCGTCGCAGTAGCGGAGCACCTCGTACTGGTCCCAGCGCCCATCGCCGTTGTAGTCGCGCTCGCGCCCACCATTCCAGAGCTCGTCCCCATACCAGATGGCGCCGAACTGGAAGTAGCCCCAATCCGGGCCATGCCCATAGAGCGCCTCGGGGCGCGCCTCCTCCGGCGTGCGAGCGAAGCGCGTCGCGTAGGTGCGGTAGGTGTTTCCCGCCCAAGGGTAGCCGGTGCGCGCGATGCCGAGCGAGTCGAAGTGGAGGAAGAGCTTGCGGTCCGCGGGGAACATGCACTCCTCTTCCTCGCAGGTGGAGGGGCCGCGGAGATGCATCGGCACCGAGGTGTCCATGCTGTTGCTGACACTCACGTTGGGATGCTGCAGGAGCCAGAGCACCACGGCGCGCGTCTCGGGCTCGGAGAGGGGATACTCCCCCGCGCCCCCCTGCGTGTTGCCACGTCCGGTGGGTTCACGCATCGGACGCCAGTTGTACGGATAGTTGCGGTGGAGATCGAGGCCCCCGATCCCATCCTCGTTGATGCGACCATCGCGATCGTTGTCGACGCCCTCTGGATACATCAGGTAGTCGCCCTGGCCCATCGGGACGTTCCGCATGAGACGCCCGCTCTTATCGGCGGTGTCCTTCACGGCATTCCCTTTCCCCTCGCCCACGAACGTCCGCATCTGCCGGAGGAAGCCATCGCCATCGAGATCCTCACCGGCATCCTCATCGACGAGTCCATCGCCGTCATCGTCGTAGGGGCGCACGGTGCTGCGGTTCGCCTGCGCGGTGAGGCGATACATATCCGAACCGTCGGGATTGTTCAGTGGCCGGAGGTAAACGGCCTTGGTATCGAGCAGCTTGGTGATCGCAGGATCCTTCCCGTAGTTCTCGATCAGATGCCAGGCGAGATAGAGCACGCTCTCGGTGGAGGTGATCTCCCCGGAGTGACGGCCCCCCTCGAAGAAGGCTGCCGGCTTCTGCGTGTGCGCGCCGGTCTTCTTGTTGGTGAGGGTGAGCTGCCAGATCGGACGCCCGCTGAAGGCGTTCCCCACCATGTAAAGCTCGACGAGCTCCGGCCGCTCCTTCGCCCACCGCTGCATCCACGCCTCGACCTCGGCCGAGGTGTGGTAGTGCTGGAAGTCCATCTGTCCGGGGACGAGGGGCTTCACCTGGGCATAGTTGGTGAGGGGGAAGGTGCTGGTGCCATCGCGACGCCCCCAGACGACATGTACGCGCGGGGTCGTGTCGGTCGCCGCGCGGGCACCGCCCTCACCGGCGGTCGGACGTTGCGCGGTGGCGAGTGCGGGGCTCAGGAGCGCGGTAGCGAAGAGGAGGACGCGAGGGAGGGACATGAGAGAGATGGGAGAGGGGAGATGCGAGATGAGAGCGCGAGACTCACTCAGGATCGGTGGCGCCCCACGGAGCCGGGGGCGGGGTGATCGGTGCGGAGAGATCGAACTCCACACGGAAGCGGCGGTCGGTGCCCTCGCGAATCAATTGGTAGACGAACTGCGTCTCGGTGAGGGCGACGGTCCAGACATTGGTGCGCGCGGCGGGGATGAGGGCCGCGGTCAGCGAGTCGGCCGCGAACTCCATCTGTTGCGCAGTGCCGGTCGGGCGCGAGTCTCCACCGTACTGGGTGATCGCATCCTCGCTCCCATCCTCATGGCGATGGTCATGCTTGAGCCGGACCCCATCCGCGATGCGGGTCAGCACCCAGGTGCGCGACCGATCCTCCCCCACATGGAACGGGATCCGCACCGTGTCGCCACAGCCGCGCACATGCATCACCAGACGCTGGCGGGCGAAGGCGGTGTCGGAGGGCTGGGGATCGATGATCTTCCCCTCGAAGGCCTGGCCGCATCGCGCGCGGAGCCCAGCGAGGAAGAGGTCGGCGGGGGCCTCTTCGCTGGCTCCGCCACAGGCGAACGTGAGGGGGAGGAGGAGAAGGGCGGCGAGGCGCATCAGAGATCCTGGAAAAGGGTCGGGGCAGTGGGTGGGGCGCCGCCGTGCGCACGGATCGCCTTCGCCTGCTCGGCAATCAGTGAACGCTGCTCGGCGGAGAGACGTTTGAGGTTCTTCACCTGGAGCGCCATCCGCTGGTTCTTCGCGAGCATCGGCTCATGCCGCATCAGGAAGTCCCAATAGAGGGTGGTGAAGGGGCAGGCGGTCTCGCCAGTGGAGAGCGCGGGGTCGAATCGACACCCCTTGCAGTAGTTGCTCATCCGATCGATGTACTTCCCCGTGGCCACGTAGGGCTTGGAGGCCATCACCCCGCCGTCGGCGTAGAGCGCCATCCCGATCGTGTTCGGAAGCTCCACCCACTCCACCGCATCCACATAGACGGCGAGATACCACTCGTGCACCGCCTT
>JBEGVM010000038.1:0-14489 GCA_041178365.1 Gemmatimonadota bacterium
GGTCGGCGACGTCGATGAAGTCGGTGAAGGTGTTCTGCTTCTTGAGCATCTTCCCGTCGTCATACCAGGGGCGCCCCATCTCCTGCCCGCCGCGCACATGGGCGATGGCGTAGGTGAAGCCGCGATCCACCAACGCAAAGCGCTGGGAGCTGAAGGTCGGCTCGGTGGTAGATCCGTACGAGCCATAGGCGTAGAGCAGGAGCGGCGCCTTGCCGTCCCGCACGAAGCCCTTGCGATGCACGAGGGAGATCGGGATCCGCGTGCCATCACGCGCGGTGGCGTAGAGGCGCTCCACCTCGTACCGCGAGGGATCGTATCCCGGCACCTCGGTGCGCTTCTGCTCGATCCGCGTGCGGCGGTCCATGTCGTAATCGAACACCGTGCTCGGCGTCACGAGCGAGCTGTACGAGAAGCGGAGCTCCCGCGCCTCGTACTGTGGATTCTCCCCCGGGAAGACGCCGTACGCCGCCTCGGGGAAGGTCACCTCGTGCAGGTCGCGCTTCCCGTCGAGCGAGGCGATGCGCAGGCGCCGGAGCCCGTCGCACCGCTCCACCACCACCACATGATGTTTGAACGGCATCACCCCTTCCACGAACACATCGGCACGCGGCGCGAGCCAGTCGCGCCACTGGGCGCGCTCCGGCGTCGCGACGGGCGCGGTCATCACGCGGAAGTTCTGCGCCCCCTCGTTCGTCACGATATAGAGCACCCCCTCCCCCGGCTCCACCTCGTACTCGACCCCCGGCCGCCGGGGCGCCACCACCCGCGGAGCCTCGGTGGGGCGATCGGTCGGGATCAGATGCCACTCACTCGAGGTGAAGGACCCGCTCGAGATCAGGATGAACGCCCCATTCCGAGCGCGCGATACGCCGACGTTGAAGAGCACATCGGTGTCCTGATAGACCTTCACATCGGCGCTGCGCGGGGTCCCGAGCCGGTGCCGCCAGACGGCATCCCCTCGCTTGGCCGAGTCCGGGGTCATGTAGAAGAGAGTCGTGTTGTCATTGGCCCAGGCGAGCCCCCAGCTGAGCTGTGTGATCTCGTCGGGGAGCCACGTCCCCGTGCGCAGATCCTTGATCCGGAGGATGAAGTCCTCGTAGCCGGTGGTATCGACGAGGACCGCTAGGAGGTTGTGGTCAGGACTCACCTCCATCCCGCCGAGGGAGTAGAAGGCATGCCCTTCCGCCTCGGCGTTCTGGTCGAAGTAGATCTCCTCGCGTGCGGTGAGCGCGCCACGCTTGCGCGCGTAGATCGGATAGGGCTTCCCCTTCTCCGTGCGGGAGTAGTAGAACCAGCCGTCGTGCCGCTCGGGGACCTGCGCGTCGTCCTCCTTGATCTTGGCGAGCATCTCCTCGTAGAGCTGCTGCTGCAGCGCGGCCGTGTGCGCCATCATGGCGTCGGTGTAGCGGTTCTCCGCCTCGAGATACGGGATCGTCTCGGGGTGCTTCCGGTCCTTGAAGTAGGCGTAGTCATCCACGCGGCGCTCCCCGTGCAGCACCAACTCGACGGGGAGGCGTTTGGCGATGGGTGGAGCGGGATTCTGAGCGGACATGGCGAGCGGAAGGGCGATCAGGGGGAGGAGCGGGGCGATGAAGCGCAGGGAACGCATCGCAAGAATCCTGAGAGAGGGTCCCGAAAGCTACCGAGCGCCCTGACCTGACGTGAGGCGCTAGCTTTCCCGCATGGCATCCACCGGCCGACGCCTCCTGCGCCTCTGGCGCCTCTGCTCGCGCTTCCCAGGCGGCGGGTGGGTCTTCCAGCAACTGTTCGCGTGGACCGTCCCCTATTCCGGGTCCACCAAACCACGGGTGCGCGTCCTGGAGCCCGGCCATGCGGAGGTCGAGATCCCCGACCGTCGCGCGAATCGCCAACATCTTGGCTCCGTCCATGCC
This sequence comes from Gemmatimonadota bacterium, assembly GCA_041178365.1. Taxonomy (GTDB): domain Bacteria; phylum Gemmatimonadota; class Gemmatimonadetes; order Gemmatimonadales; family Gemmatimonadaceae; genus Pseudogemmatithrix. The sequence goes on from JBEGVM010000038.1 coordinate 1,893, forward strand.
GTCGCGCTGATCAATGTGGCCGAGATGGCGAGCGGGCTCGCGATGGTGAGCGGCCTCCCCGATGGCGTCCGCAGCATCGTGCGGGAGATCCGCATGGAGTATCGCAAGAAGGCGCGCGGGACGATCCGCGCCGTCAGCCGGGTGACGATTCCCACCGTGACGGGTGATATGGATCATGAGGTCACTGCCGATTGCCTGAACAGCGCCAATGAAGTGGTCGCGCGCGCGACCGTCTCGTGGCGGCTCGGACTCGCGCCGGGACATCGCCCCCCCACCGCCGCACCTCCCACGGGAGCCGTCTGATGCAGACCGTGTTCACCACGCAGGTCGGGGTCGAGGTCCCCCTCATCTGTGGCCCCATGTACCCCTGCTCCAACCCCGAGCTCGTCGCGGCGGTGAGTGAGGCGGGCGGACTGGGGATCGTGCAGCCGATCTCCCTCACCTACGTGCATGGCTACGGCTTCCGCGAGGGGCTCCGCTACATCAAGGAGCTCACCTCCAAGCCGATCGGCTTCAATGCCCTGATCGAGGGGAACAACAAGATCTATCGGAAGCGGATGGAGGAGTGGATCGACATCGCCCTCGAGGAGGGGGTGCGCTTCTTCCTTACCTCCCTCGGGAATCCGCGCTGGGTCTGCGAGAAGGTCCATGCGGTGGGCGGCGTGGTCTACCACGACGTCACCGAGCGGAAGTGGGCGCAGAAGGGGATCGATGGTGGCGTCGACGGACTCGTCGCGGTGAATGACCGCGCCGGCGGCCACGCGGGGAGCAAGACGGCCGAGGTCCTTCTCGACGAACTGGGAGCCTTCAGCCTCCCGCTGGTCGCCGCGGGCGGCGTCGGCGATGCCGCCGACTTCGCACGCCTGATGCGCTTAGGCTACGCCGCCGTCCAGCTCGGCACGCGCTTCATCGCGACCACGGAATGCGAGAGCAGCCAGGCGTACAAGGACGCGATCGTCGCCGCCGAGGAGACGGATATCGTGCGCACCACGCGCCTGACCGGCGTCCCCGTCGCGGTGATCAACAACGCGTATATCCAGCGGCTTGGGACCGACTCCGGGGCATTCGCCCGCTGGATGCTCCGCGGCCGCCGCACCAAGCACTGGATGCGCACCTGGTACGCACTCAACTCGGTGCGCCGCCTCAAGCGCTCCCTCTGGAGCGACGATACCGCGCAGGACTATTGGCAGGCCGGCCGGTCCGTGGCGACCATTCATGACATCCGGCCCGCCGGCGAGATCGTGAAGGCATTCGCCGCGGCGCTCGACCGCGCATGACCGCGGCGTCCCCGTCCCCGATGCGGTGCCGGGATGCGACGCTGGCGGACGCCGACGCGATTGCCGCGCTCTACGCCTCGTTCGTCAGGGACACCGCCGTGACCCTTGAGGAGACGCCGCCCGACGCGGCAGAGATGGGCCGACGGCTCGCCGAGGTCGAGGCGCAGGGTTTGCCCTGGCTCGTCGCCGAGGACGGCGCCATGGTGGGCTATGCCTACGCCACCCCATGGCGCGCGAGGCGCGGATATCGGAAGTCGGTCGAGATCACCGTGTACGTGGCACCCACGCACCACCGGCGCGGCGTGGGGCGGAGCCTCTACACCGCCCTCTTCGCACGACTCGACGCCGCAGGGTACCACGCGGCGCTGGCCGGCATCACGCTCCCGAATCCCGCGAGTGTCGCCCTCCACGAGGCGATGGGGATGATCCAAGTCGCACACTTCCGCGAGACCGGGTGCAAGTTCGGACGCTGGTTCGATGTGGGGTACTGGGAGCGGCACCTCCCTGGGCCCCCACCCCACGACTGACACCTTCGGGGCCTGGCCTTCGTAGATTGGTCAGCTTCGGTCGGCGCATTGCCGCCTTCTGTGACCTGACACCTGACACCTGACACCTGACACCTGACACCTGATCCCTGGAGTTCATATGGCTGCCGACGTGATCGATTATCGGTTGATCGGAGACGACATGCAGGGCGTGATCATCACCCTCGACCCGGGCGAAGCGGTGCTCGCTGAGGCGGGGGCGATGATGTACATGGAGGACGGGATCCAGATGGCGACGACCCTAGACCCCAACAACCAAGGGGGCGGGCTCTTCGGCAAGCTCGTGGGCGCTGGCAAGCGGATGCTCACCGGGGAGTCGTTCTTCATCACCCTCTTCGGCAACACCATGAATCAGCGCCGCGACGTCGCCTTCGCGGCGCCGACCCCCGGCAAGATCCTCATCGCCGACCTGAAGCAGTGGGGCGGTGAGATCATCGCGCAGAAGGATGCCTTTCTCTGCGCCGCGCGCGGGATCGACATGGACATCGCCTTCACTCGCCGCATCGGCGCCGGCTTCTTCGGTGGCGAGGGATTCATCCTGCAGCGTCTGCGGGGCGATGGGCTCGCCTTCCTCTCCGCCTCAGGGACCCTGGTAGAGCGCGAACTCGCCCCAGGGGAGGTCCTGCGCGTCGACACCGGATGCCTCGTCGCGATGCAGCCCTCCGTGGACTACGACATCGAGATGGTGCGTGGCGTGAAGACGATGCTCTTCGGTGGCGAGGGGCTCTTCTATGTGAAGCTCACCGGCCCCGGGAAGATCGTGCTCCAGACGATGCCCTTCTCGCGCCTCGCCGAACAGGTGATCGCGCATGCGCCCGCGCTCCAGCGGCAGGGCACCTCCCGCGGATTGATCGGCGGGATCCTCGGCGATCAGGGGTGATCGAGTGACTATACCACGGTGGGTGACGGTCGGTGTCGCGGGTGCGGCCCTCGCGGCGGGGCTCGTGCATGGGTTCTTCCCGGTGCGGAATCTTCCCGCGCTCGGCCCCCTGCTCGACCCTGCCCATGGGGTCTGGGCCGCGGCACGCACCGCGGAGCTGGCGCCCGAGGAATCGCATGCGCTCACCGGACTCGGCGCGGGGGTGACGATCGAGTACGACGACCATGGCGTGCCACACATCTTCGCCGCCACGGAGCTCGATGCGTTTCGTACCTTGGGGTGGGTGCATGCGCGGGATCGACTCTTTCAGATGGAGATGACGCAGCGCGCGGCGGCGGGCACACTGACTGAGGTGGCAGGCGCGCGGACGCTCGAGCTCGATCGCGCCACGCGAGCGCGTGGGCTTCCCGCCGCGGCCGCGGCCAAGTGGGCCGCCCTCGCTGCGGACGATCCCACTCGCGCGGCGATCATCGCATACATGGATGGCGTGAACGCCTGGGTCGCGCAGGCGACGCCCGCCGAGCTCCCACTCGAGTACAAGCTGTTGGGGGTCGCGCCGCGTCGGTTCGAACCGGTGGACTGTTTCCTGTTGCTGATGCAGATGTCGCAGTCCCTCTCGTATCGCGACGATGAGCTCCGCCGTGAGGCGATCGAGGCGCTGATCGGCCCCGCGGCCACGGACGCGCTCTTTCCGGTGAATGCCCCGATCCAAGAGCCGATCGAGCCGGTGGCCGGCCGCACCGCGCCCACCTACCTCACGGCGCGCTTCCCCGCCCCGACCGTTCCCACGCCGTCGAAGGTGGCCGAGGCGCGTGCGCGATTGGACGACGGACGCCGGCTCATCGCCGGCATCGAGAGCGAGACCAAGGGGGAGGCGGTGGTCGGGAGCAACAACTGGGCCGTCGCCCCGGCGCGCTCCGCCTCTGGCCATGCGCTCCTCTCCGGCGATCCGCACCTCCAGCTCACGCTGCCGAATATCTGGTACGAGGTGCACCTCGTCGCCGGGGAGCTCGATCTCTACGGCGTCTCGCTCCCGCTCTCTCCGGTGATCCCGATCGGCTTCAACCGCGACGTGGCGTGGACGGCGACGAACACCGGCGCCGATGTCGTCGACTTCTATCGGGAGACGGTGGACGATTCGGTCGCCCCCACGCGGTATCGCCTCGATGGCGAGTGGGCGCCGATCACCTCACGCGTCGAGACCTTCACGGGCAAGCGCGGTGAGGTGCTCGCGACCGATACGCTCTACACCACGCACCGTGGGCCGCTGCAGCGCACCTCCGCCGGCTGGACCTCGCAGCGCTGGACCGCGCTCGAGCCCTCGGGCGAGGCGGGGGCGTATCTCCAAGCGATCCGTGCGCGCTCGGTGGATGCCTGGTACGAGGCGATGCAGGGGTATCGCGCGCCGGCGCAGAACTTCCTTGTCGCCGATCGCACGGGGCGCATCGCGATCCGCAGCACGGGGCGCTTCCCCGTCCGGCCCGGCGATGGGCGCGGCGATCGCCTCCAGGATGGGTCCACGCGCGCGGTCGATTGGACCGGCGATTGGCCTACCGCGCGGCTCCCGCAGGCGATGGCGCCGGCACAGGGCTACCTCGCGAGCGCCAATCAACAGCCCCTCGATCCCACCGTCCGCCCCGGGTACCTCGGCTGGGATTGGCCGACCCCATGGCGCGCGATGCGCATCAATCAGATCCTGCGCACCGATGCGGCGATGACGCCGGAGAAGATGCGACTCGCGCACACCGATCCGCAGAGTGCCCTGACCGCGCCCGTGCTCGCGGCGCTGCAGGGGGCGCTCCGCGCGCGGCCGATGGCCTCGGAGGAGGCGCGTGCGGCGATGACCTTCCTGGCGGCGTGGGATCAGCACTTCGATCCCGAGAGCCAGGGCGCGGTGCTCTTCGATGCCGTGCTGCGCACCACCATCAATCGCACGTGGGACGAGCTGATTCCCGAGGGGGACGCGCAGCGCGCCGCGACGCCCAACTCGATGCTCCTCGTGCGGCTCTTCGAGGATCGGACCTCCATCTGGTGGGATGATCGCCGCACCCCCGACGTGCGCGAGGATCGCGATCAGCTCCTCCTCGAGAGCCTCGAGACGGCGTGGCGCGAGACGCGCGCGCAACTGGGCAACGATCCCTCCGCCTGGCGCTGGCGGACGCGTCGCACGACCAATATCCGGCACCTCCTGCAGCTCCCCGGCTTCGATCGCGAATCGCTCGCCGTCCAAGCGGGGCCTGGTACCCTGAGCCCGAGCGAGGGACGGGGGACCGCTGGCGCGAGTTGGCGCTTCGTCGTCGAGCTCGGAGACACCGTGCAGGCCTGGGGGATCTATCCCGGTGGGCAGTCAGGGAACCCTGTCTCCTCGCGCTATGCGGATCGCCTCGAAGGGTGGCGCCTCGGGGCGCTGAACGCCCTGCACCTTCCGCGCCGCGCCGGTGAACTCCCAGGCATGGTGCGCCGCAGCGTCCTCACCCTCTCCCCGGCGGCCCCATGACCCGTCCTGTCTGGTTCCTCCTTGCGGTGATGGCGATGGCGACCCTCACCTGGGTCGTGGGGTGGTGGATGGTGCCGGTGGTCGGCGCGGTCTTCACGGTGGTGCGCCGCACAGACGCCGCGGCGCCGGTCCTCGCTGGCCTCGCCGGTGCCGTCGCCTGGGGAGTGGTGCTCGCGCTGGTGGCGCGGGGGGCCCCAGCAGGCTCGGTGGCGCTCACCGTGGGGCGCGCCCTGCGTCTTGGCCCCAACGCCCTGATCGTCGTGACCCTCGCCTACGGCGGACTCCTCGCCGGCTCGGCGGCGGCGCTCGCGCGCGCCCTCGCCACTCCTCGTGAGCGGAGCACCTCAACGCTCTGAGTCCCTGCCGGACCTGAGTACCTTTCACGACCGTTCCACCGCTCTGGAGACTCCGTGGCCACGATCCTGCAATCCCTTCCGGTCGGCGAGCGTGTCGGCATCGCCTTCTCGGGTGGACTCGATACCAGCGCCGCGCTGCACTGGATGCGCGCCAAGGGCGCCATCCCCTACGCCTACACCGCGAACCTCGGCCAGCCCGATGAGTCGGACTACGAGGCGATCCCGCGTAAGGCGATGGAATACGGCGCGGAGAAGGCCCGCCTGATCGATTGCCGAACGCAGCTCGTGGCCGAGGGACTCGCGGCCATCCAGTCGGGCGCCTTCCATGTCACGACCGGCGGGCAGACCTACTTCAACACGACGCCGCTCGGGCGCGCCGTCACCGGGACGATGCTCGTCGCCGCGATGCGCGAGGATGGTGTGAACATCTGGGGCGATGGGAGCACCTTCAAGGGAAATGACATCGAGCGGTTCTACCGCTACGGGCTCCTCACCAACCCCGCGCTCAAGGTCTACAAGCCCTGGCTCGACCAGACCTTCATCGATGAGCTGGGCGGACGCACCGAGATGGCAGAGTACCTGATCGCCAACGGCTTCGCGTACAAGATGAGCACGGAGAAGGCGTACTCCACCGACTCCAACCTCTTGGGCGCGACACACGAGGCCAAGCACCTCGAGTTCCTCGATCAGAGCATGCACATCGTCGAGCCGATCATGGGGGTCGCCTTCTGGAAGGATGACATCCCGGTGGCGCGCGAGACGGTGCGGATCCGCTTCGAGGAGGGGGTCCCCGTCGCGCTCAACGGCCGGAGCTTCACATCGGTTCTCGACCTCTTCCTCGAGGCGAACGCGATCGGGGGGCGGCATGGCCTCGGGATGACCGATCAGATCGAGAATCGGATCATCGAGGCGAAGAGCCGCGGGATCTACGAGGCGCCGGGGATGGCCCTCCTCTTCCTCGCCTACGAGCGCCTCGTGACGGGGATCCACAACGAGGACACGATCGAGCAGTACCGCCTCAATGGGCGCAAGCTCGGGCGGCTCCTGTACCAGGGGCGCTGGCTCGACCCCCAGGCGCTGATGCTGCGCGAGTCGGCGCAGCGGTGGGTGGCGCGCGCCGTGACCGGCGAGGTGACGGTGGAGCTGCGCCGTGGGAACGACTACTCGATCCTCGACACCACCAGTTCCAATCTCACCTACAAGCCCGAGCGCCTCACGATGGAGAAGGGGGAGGCGTTCTTCACCCCGCTCGATCGGATCGGGCAGCTGACGATGCGGAACCTCGACATCCTCGATACCCGCGAGAAGCTGGAGATCTACACCAAGAGCGGGCTCCTTCGCGCGTCGAGCGAGACCGCGGTCCCACAGCTCCCCTCAGGCGAATCGCACTGACCGACAACGCAAACCGCCGGATGCGCACCATGGCGCACCCGGCGGTCAGGCCCCGAGCGATTCGCTCGGGGCTTTTGCGTTTCGCTTACTGCGCGGCGAGCGCCTCCACGGCATCCGCCAACTTGGTCACGCGAGCTGCATCCTTCCCACCGATGCTCGACCGCACCGTGCTCCCGAGCGCCTTGAGTGCCGCCTGACGCTCGGCCCCGCGCTTGGCCTCCGCCTCGGTGAGCGCCGCCCGGTACGCCTTCACCTTGCTCCCCGACACGCCTCCCGACCGCTCAAGCTGATCGACGAAGGCGCGGGCGAGCGCGAAGCTCGCCGGCCAGACGACCTTCGGCTGGCCCTGCGGATTGAGGAAGTCGAAGCGCACCGTGTTGGCGGCATCGATCTCATTCTGCGTGAGCATCGCCGACGGCTTGAGCGCGAAGACGTCGAGTCCGCGCCCGATCTCGGAGCTCACGAGCACGCCGTTGTACCAGTAGATCGACCAGGAGCCAGCGTTCCCCATGCGCGTGGCATCGACCGGACCACGATCGTGGAAGGCGATCTCCACCGGGCGCTTGGCATCGGTCCAGTCAAAGACCGAGATGCCGCCCTGGTACCAGGACTGCACCATGATATCGCGGCCTGGCACGGGAATCAGCTTGCCGTTGTGGGCCACGCAGTTCTCGAGCGAGGTCTGCGGGGCCGGCAACTTGTAGTAGCTCTGGAACACCATCTGACCATTCTCGATCGTGAAGATCGCGTTGGCGCCCCACTCCTTGGGATCGGTCGCGCGGCACTTCGGACCACCGCCACCACCCCACTCGTCGGTGAAGAGGACCTTGGTACCATCGTTGTTGAAGGTCGCCGAGTGCCAGTAGGCGAAGTTCGAGTCCGCCACTGCGGCGATCCGCTTCGGGTTCACCGGATCGCGGATGTCGAGGAGGAGCCCGTACCCCTCACAGGCCCCACCGGCGAGCCCGATGGCAGGATATACCGTGATGTCATGGCACTGCGTCGGACCGGGACGCGGACGACCGGCGACACTTGCCGGCGTGAGCCCCGCCATTCTCGCGACGATCCCGTCGATCGACCCACGGAGCGCCGTGCTATCCGCGGCCGTCGGGGCTCCGGAGCCACCACGCGCCTTCACGATGCTATCGAGCAGCGGGCGGGTGAACTGCGGCGGGAGCATCATCGTCTGCCCCTCGATCGAGACCACGAAGGCCCCGCTCCGCTTGGCCTGCTCGAGCATCCGCTCCCGCGCGATCTTATCCTCCGGCGCATCGCCATGGCGTGGCGGGGCGACGAGGTCGTTGAAGATGCGCGGCGAGCTCACGACCGCGGCGCGCGCCGGATCCTTGAGCGGGACCTTGATCACCTCGATCCGGAAGAGCGCCGAGTTGGGATCCCGGTCCGGCGTCTCGCGCACGCACCCGGGGAGCTCGTTCGGCGACCGGATCGGCGCCGAGCCCGAGATGTAGACGTAGACGTTCTCCTTGTCCCCGGGGTGCTCAAGCACGGTGTGCGTGTGCGAGCCGCGGCAGGTCTGCACATTGCCGACGTTGCGGGGGTTCTTGATGTCGGTGATGTCGAAGATGCGGAGGCCACGGAGGCGGATCGCGCTCACCGTGTCACGCACGCCACCGGGGGCGCAGTCGAGTCGCCCCTCGAGCCCCTCACCGGAGACGAAGAGGAGGTTCCCGTACACCGAGACATCACTCTGTGACGCCGGGCAATTCAGGGTAGCCGCCAGGACCGGCTGCCGTGGGTTGGTGAGATCCCAGACCTGATAGCCGCTGTAGTTCCCCTGGATCGCATACTTGCCGGAGAAGGCGAGATCGGAGTTGGTGGACGATCCGAACGGCTCGGGCGACGGGGTCGCGGAGAGAACCTCGAGATTCCAGGCGGCCTCGCCGGCGTCTCGGAGCCCCGCCTTCAGGCCGACACGGGGATCCGGGCTCGGGGCCATGCCGACGTTCGGTGCCGCCGATGGCGCGCACGCCGCGACCGCGACCGACGTGAGTAGCGCGAGGAGTGAGGGAATACGGGTGGTGCGTACCATGCAGGTGCCTCAGGTGAGAGTCAGGGGTGGGACAGGTCCAACGGTGCAGCCGACGACGACAGCCAACCTACCATACGACATCAGGGCGCGGCGCGATTCACCACGAGCTGCACGAGCATCAGCTCCATCCGTGCGATCTCGGTGGTTTGATCCACATTCACGTCGGCGGCGAACTTGAAGACGGTGAGCTCCTCTCCACCGCCCGGGGTGGCGAAGAGGGTCGCGACCATCGCCGTCGCCCCACGGTGATGCTGGATCATCTTGCGGAGGAAGAACTCGTCGAACGCCGCCTCACGCGCGCGTCCGAGCGCGAGCACCTCGTCCTCGGAGAGCATCCCCGGCATCAGCATGTCGTGCGACATCCCTTCCATCGCATGTCGCATCCCCATCGGGCGCGCCTCCTGCACCGGTTGCTGCCGATCAGCGAGCCAGGTCTGCATGATGCGGATCTCGTCCTCCTGCGCATTGATGATGCGCGAGGCGAGGGTGAGGATCGCACGGTTCGTGGTGCGTGTGGGGGCGAGCCGCGACATCGCGATCGCTTGCGAATGATGACTGATCATCCCCTGCATGAACGCCACGTCGGCGGTCGTGTAGGGGAGCTTCGCGCTATCGGCGCGGGCCTTGGCGATCGCGGCGGGGGTGGAGGGGCCGACGGTGGGGACCACCGGGGCGTCGGGGAAGCCCGGGAAGGCCTCTTGTGCCGGTGCCAAGACCGGCACGGGGCCCGTCGCGATCGTCGCCGACGGCGCACAGGCACCGAGCGTGCAGAGCATGAGGACGGCGGCGACGCGATCGAGCCGAACATGCGTCAGCACCCGTCGCAGCCATCCTGGGCGCTCTGCCGCTTCGAGTCGCATCACCGGCACCTCGAACGCCGCGATCAATTCATCGATCGTCTCGTCGATCTCCCGCTGGAAGGCCAGACTCACCGCGCGCGTCCCATCGAAGGTCGGCGGCGCCGTCACCGGCACCTTGATGAGGGCGTCGTAGGTCCCCACCCAGCTCCGGACGAGCGCATCGAGCGACGCCTGCCGCCCCGCCCGCGCCACGAGATAGGCATAGTTGTCGAGCACCGAGCGGTCACAGACCACCACCTCGGCCTGCGCCCCCACCGCGATCTCCTCGGCGATCTGTGCGTGCAGGATCCAGCTCTGCGCCTCGATCGTCGTCCCCTCGTTGATTGGGAGGGGGCAGCGCCGCGCGACCTCCTTCACGAGGTCCACGGCCTTGTCCCGCCGCTTGAGCTCGGCGGCCAGTTCGTAACAGAGTGTGGTCTTCCCCACCCCGTGGGTGCCGACGAACGCGACCTTCAGTGGTGCCGTCATATCTGGTGGAAGTTAGCGCCAGGCAAAGGGGGGCGGAACGCGGACGGGTGGACGTAGGGGCCCGCGGGACCGAAGTTCTGGACCATGCTCCTTCTACGCTCCTTCCGCCGTGCAGGTTTCACCCTCGGCGCCGCCGCCCTGCTCCTGTGCCCTGCTTCGGTCGCGGGCCAGGCCATCCCCCTCGTCGATCTCGACCGCGACGCGGGCCGCCACACCGTGGTCGATCGCGAGGCGAGCCAGTACCTGGGCCACGTCTCGACCACCCTCCTGGGCGACGGCCGCACCATCCTGGCGGTCTATCCCAAGGGGCATGGGAAGGGTGCCATCTTGATGAAGAGGAGCGCGGACGGCGGCCGCACCTGGAGCGAGCGCCTCCCCACCCCGGCCAACTGGGCCACCTCCCTCGAGACGCCGACGATCCACCGGGTGCCGGATCCCGTGCGCGGTGGCCATCGGTTGATCCTCTTCTCGGGACTCTACCCCGCGCGGATTGCCTCAAGTGACGACGAGGGGCGCACCTGGACCCCACTCGCCCCCATCGGTGATTGGGGCGGGATCGTCGTCATGGGCTCCGTGGTCCCGATGGCCGATGGCTCCCTCCTCGCCTTCTTCCATGACGATGGGCGGTTCTACACCGCGAACGGGAAGGCGGAGGGGACCTTCCGGCTCTTTCAGGTCCGCTCGGTCGATGGCGGCCGCACCTGGGGCACGCCGTCGGAGATCTGGCGCGGGAGCGACCTCCATCTCTGTGAGCCCGGCGCCGTTCGCTCCCCAGATGGGCGTACCCTGGCGCTCCTCCTTCGCGAGAACCGTCGCAAGGCGCCCTCGCAGATCATCACCACCACGGATGAAGGCCGCTCGTGGAGCACGCCGCGAGATCTCCCATGGGAACTCACGGGCGATCGCCACACGGCGCAGTATGCCGGCGATGGCCGGCTGCTCATCACCTTCCGTGACATGGCCGAGGGGAGCGCGACCAAGGGGGATTGGGTCGCTTGGGTGGGCCGCTGGGAGGACCTGATGCGCGGGACGCCAGGCCAGTATCGCGTGCGGATCAAGGACAACACCAACCAATGGGATAGCACCTATCCGGGCCTCGAGCGGATGCCCGATGGGAGCTTCGTCACCGTGACGTACGGGCATTGGGATGCCGGCCAGCAGCCCTACATCCTCAGTGCGCGACTCCGGCTCGAGGAGCTCGACGCGCGCGCCGCAGTGGACGCCGCGCGGATGGAGCGCCTCACCCGCTATCTGCAGCAGCAGGTCGACTCGGCGAAGATCGGAGGTGCCGTGGCGCTCGTGCTCCGTGATGGCGAGGTGGTCTACGAACAGGCCGTGGGGTGGGCCGATCGTGAGGCCCAGCGCGCGATGACTTCCGACGCGATCTTCCGCATCGCGTCGCAGACCAAGGCGCTCGTGAGCGCCGCGGTCATGATGCTCGTCGAGGAGGGCCGGATCGCCCTGACCGATCCGGCATCGAAATGGATTCCCACCTTCGCGCGTACCGCGGTCGCTACGCGGAGTGACACCGGCGTCGTGATCACCCCCGCGAAGCGACAGATCTCGGTATTCGATCTCCTCACCCATACCGCAGGGATCTCGTATGGCACCGATGCCTTGGTGGCCGAGCGCTATCGCGTCGTGGGGTTGGGCCCTGCGGCCGGCTTCGGGTGGTACACCGCCGACAAGCGCGAGCCGATCTGCACCACCATGGAGCGGCTCGGGACCCTCCCCTTCATCGCGCAGCCCGGTGAACGCTGGGTGTACGGCTACAACACCGATTTGCTCGGGTGCATCGTCGAGCGGGCGAGCGGGGTGCCGCTCGATCGCTTCCTGCACGAGCGCCTGACCGAGCCGCTGGGGATGAAGGACACCCGCTTCTATGTGCCGAGCACGGAACGTGATCGCCTCGTCGCGGTCTATCGGAATGACACGGAGGGGCGCCTCGTCCGCACCGACACCGGGGCTCGCGGCCAGGGCCATTATGTGGAGGGTCCGCGGACGAGCTTTTCCGGCGGTGCTGGGCTCACCTCCACCGCGCGCGACTACGCACGCTTTCTCGAGATGCTGCGGCGTGGCGGCGCGATCGACGGCCGTCGCTATCTCTCACCGCGGAGCGTCGAGCTCCTCACCACCGATCAGGTCGGCACGCGCTACAGCGCGGACGGTGGCACTGGGTGGGGCTTGGGCTTCGCCACGGTGCAGCGCACCGGCGCGAACGGCTTCGCCTCGGCGGGGAGCTTCAACTGGGGTGGAGCGTATGCATCGATCT
>JBEGVM010000039.1:0-8904 GCA_041178365.1 Gemmatimonadota bacterium
GGCCTGGCCTGTGAGCTGCATGGCCTCGGGGTCCGGGGCTGGGGCACGACTCCATCCGATCGTCGCGGCGGTCAACGTGCGGCGGTCGGCGGCGAGCGTCGGCTCGTAGCGGCCGGTGGAGGGGGTCGCGGTGACCGTGAGCGGACGATGTCGCTCCCGGGCGAGCTCGATCGACCAGCGGTCCCGCTCGCGGGGGGCCGATGCGTAGCGCACCCGTCCGCGGACGAGACCATACGGGTCGGTCCAGTCACTCCCGAACTCCTGCGCGGCGATGGAGTTCCGAAGCCCGCTCACCTCGGCGAGCCCCCCCGCCTCCCCGAAGTCCTCCGACCATTCGACGGTCAGCTGCGCCTCACGCGGGGAGCGCCAGGTGAGCACGCCACCTCCCTTCCACCGATGGTCCGCGGTGCCGTAGCGACCGAGGAGCGCCGCGGTGAGCCCACGCCCCAGCGTCTGCGAGAGCCCGCCGCCGACGGCGAACCCCTCGACGCGATTCACCCGGAGGAGATCCGAGACCCGCCGTGCCGAGGGGCGGCCGAGCCCGACCCGTTCGAGGGCCGCGGCGCGAACCAACTCCCGCGCGGCCTCTTGGACCTCGCGCACCTCGGCGTCGTCGAGGGTGCGGATCGCCTCGGGGAGGGTGCGTAGGATCTCCCCCTCGAAGGGATAGGCCCGCTGCAGGCGCCGCGGGACCTCGGTGATCTCCGGGCCGAGGAACCGCTCTGGTGGTGGGGTGATGTTCGGCTCGACGTCGGTGATCTCCCACCGTCCGCGGATGATCCCGCGCGCAGGGAAATCCATCCACGTCGCCGTCCGTCGGATCTCGATCTCCTGCCGGCGCGGCAACCAGAAGCGTCCGTCGACGAGCCCGTTCTCGAGGATCACCGAGACATCCTCGAGTTGCGGATCCTTGAGGGCCGCTCGGGTGAATGAGAGGGTCATCCGAACGACGGAGGCATTGGCGCGATCGAGATGGATCGCGCCCACGGCGGCCGGCTGCCGATCGTTCTTCGGACGCACCTGGATCAGCAGGACATCGATCGCCTGGGCCCCGGTGCGGATCGCGAGCGAATCGCTGAGCCGATACTCGTAGATCGCGAGCCCCGCCGCGGAGAGCGGGTGCGCCACATCCTGCACTTCGTCGCCATCTCCCAGACGGATGATCGAGGGAAAGTTGTTCTGCACCACCACGAGATGATCGCGGTGGTAGTTCATATCGGTCGGGAGGAGGAGGGTGTCCCGCCGGCCGATGATACGCTGCGCACTGCGATCAGGAGCCTGCCACAGCACCTCCACCATCAGCTCGTCCGACTTCACGACGGCTGGGGGGAGGGGAAACCCCTCGCCGAACTGGGCGAGGAAGGTCACATACCCATGGGCACGCGCCCGGTAGTCTCGCAGGGCGGTGTCGGCGAGCTGGGCGCTCCGACGTGCGATCGCCGAGCGGACCAGGGTGAGGGTCCGGTCGTCGTTCCACCGCTCCTGGGACTGGAGCGGCGCGGTAAGGAGGAGGAGCCAGGCGAACCGACGGAGCCGCATAGCGCGGAATCTCATGACGCGACGCGCCCCTCACAACCATCGCCGGGATCGGGGGTGAGGGGCATATTTCCCCCCATGTCGTTCCGCCTGACCGGTACCGGTCACCCCACCACCTTCGACCTGATCGGGCCGGACCCCTTCGTGGTCGGGCGCGCGACGACGAACGACTGCCCGGTGGTGGACCCCACGGTCTCTCGTCAGCATGCGGAGCTCCGCGTGACGGCCGATTGCCTCGTGGTGCGCGATCTGGGATCGAGTAATGGGACCTTCGTGAATGACGCACCGGTCTCGGCCGATGGGGGGACCGCTCGGGCCGGTGACAGGGTGCGCTTCGGGAAGGTGGGGTTCACCGTATCGGCGATCGCCGCCGCGCCCCCGCCCGTCGCGCGCCGCGAGCCGGCGCCGCCACCGGGGGCGACGATCGTCCGTCAGGTCCCCAAGCTGTCGGAGATCGAGGCGATCGCGGCGGCCCGTGCCGCCGCCCCCGCGAACGATCCCGCCGCCAAGGATCGGCGCCGCCTCGCCCTCCTCCTCGAGGTCTCCAAAGGGCTCGGCCGCGCGACCGACCTCGATACCCTCTTGGAGAAGATCGTCGACTACACCTTCCAGGTGTTGGAGGCCGATCGCTGCGCGATCCTCCTGACCGATGCCGAGGGGGCGCTCGTCCCGAAGCTCTCGCGCGACCGACGCGGCGCGGTGGCATCGAATGATGTCCCACAGTCGATCCTCCGGACCGCGCTCGAACAGCAGGTCGCGATCCTCTCCGATGATGCCGCCCAGGATGCGCGATTCATGTCGAAGTCCGTGGTCCTGCAGAAGGTCCGCTCCGCGATGTGCGTCCCGCTGCTCGACAGCGCCGGCCAGGCGCTCGGCGTCATCTACGTCGATCACCTCTCGCTGACGCAGTTCGGCGAGGCCGACCTCGACCTCCTGATCGCCTTCGCCGGCATCGCGTCGGTCTCGCTCGAGAATGGGCAGCTCGCGGAACGGATCCGGCGGGAGGCGTTAGCTCGGAGCAACTTCGAGCGCTTCTTCACGCCGCAGCTTGCGGCGCGTATCGCGTCGAGCCCCGACGCCGTGACCTTGGGCGGGGAGAAGCGCTCGGTGGCGATCCTCTTCTCTGACATCCGTGGGTTCACCGCGCTCTCCGAGACGATGAATCCCGATGCGATGGCGCGGCTCCTCACGGAGTACTTCACCGAGATGGTGGAGTGTGTGTTCCGTCATGGTGGAACGCTCGACAAGTTCATCGGGGATGCGGTGATGGCGCAGTGGGGCGCGCCCCTCGGCGAGCCCGATGACTGTGACCGCGCGATGCAGGCGGCGCTCGACATGATGACGGCGCTCGACGCGCTGAACGCGGGGTGGCGCGCCGCGGGGCGACCGACCCTCGAGATCGGGATCGGGTTGAACGTCGGCGACGTCTTCGCGGGGAACATCGGGAGTGAGCGTCGTCTGGAGTACACCGTGATCGGTGATCCCGTGAACACCTCGAGCCGACTCTGTGGCGCGGCAGGCGCCGGGGAGATCCTGCTCTCCGAGCCGTTCCGTGCGGCGCTCGCGATGCCCCCCGCCCTCGATCCCCTCCCTCCGATGGAGCTCAAGGGGAAGAGCCAGCCCCTGCCCGTCTTTCGCGTCCGTCGGTGAGGCGCGTCGGGGTGGAGGTGCCGGCAGGCTACGACCGCCTGACGGTGGGGCGGGCGACGGTGATCGCCCGTCTCTCGTGTGTCGAGGGGTTCCGGCGCGCGCTCGCCGCGGCGCCATCCGTTCACGCATGGGCGGCGACCGAACCCGATGCGGTGCCGTTCCAGGGTCGAGCGACCGCCTGGGGGGTCACCCTCCCAGGGAGCGCCGTGCCCGTCGTGGTGCGGCACGCGCAGCATGGCGGGGCCTTCGGGTCACTCCTCGGTGATCGGTTTCGTAGCCCAGGACGCGCGCCGTGGGAGCTGCGGATGGCGCTCTACCTGCGTGAGGCGGGGATCCGCACGCCGGATGTCGTGGGGTATGTGCTCTATCCTGCGGGACTCGGGCGATGCCGGATCGATGTGGTGACGCGCCGGCTCCCTGAGGGGGGCGATCTGCCGACGGTGTGGCGCACCGCAGGGGGGGAGAAGCGAGCGCATCTCCTCGTCGCCGTCGCCGCGCTCCTGCGCGACCTGCGCGCCGCAGGGGTGCATCACCCCGACCTCAATGCGAAGAATCTGCATCTCGCCTGCGAAGGGGATCGGTGGCACGCCTGGCTCCTCGATGTGGATCGTGTCCTGCTCGGGACACCGAATGATGCGGGGATCGCGGAACGGAACCTTGCGCGACTGGAGCGCTCACTGCGAAAGTGGCGGGATCGCTGGGCGCTCCCCATCGACGGGGAGGCGATCGCGCAGCTGCGGGCCCTCGCCACGGAGGACGCCGCATGACGCGCCTGCCGATGGACCGCGTCTGCATCGTGATGATGTCCGCAGTGGGGGATGTGGTGCATGTACTCCCGTTGCTGACGGCGCTCAAGCGGGCGAATCCCGCGATGCATGTGACCTGGGTGCTCCAGCCTGGCCCTGCGGGGTTGGTGCGGGGCCATCCGCTGGTGGACGAGATCCTCCTCTTCGATCGCACCAAGGGCCTCCAAGGGTTCCGCGAGATCCGTCGCGCGCTCCACGCACGGCACTTCGATCTCGTGATCAACCTGCAGGTGTATTTCAAGGCAGGGATCATCACCTCCTTCACGCGGGCGCCGGTGAAGCTCGGCTTCGACCGCGCCCGTGCCCGCGATGCCAACTGGCTCTTCACGACGCATCGGATCCCCCCTCGCGCGATGCAGCATGTGCAGGACCAGTATCTCGAATTCGCCGATTGGCTCGGGGTGCCGTCGCAACCGGTCGCATGGGGGCTCGGGCCGTGGAACGAGGCAGAGCGTGCGTGGCAGCGGGAGTTCATCGCGCGGTTCGATCGCCCCATCGCGCCGATCGTCGTCGCGACGAGTAAGCCGGTGAAGGATTGGATCCCCGAGCGGTGGGCGGCGGTGTGCGATGCGCTCTGGCATGACTTCGGGCTGCAGCCGGTCCTGGTGGGCGCGCGCTCCCCGCGGGAGGTGCAGGCGGAGCGCGTGATCATGGATCGGGCGCGGCACACCCCCGTCAGCGCGCTCGGTCAGGGGGGATTACGCGGTCTGGTGGGGATCCTCGACGCGGCGGCACTCGTGCTCTCACCAGACACCGGTCCGCTCCATATCACGGTGGCGCTCGACCGCCCGGTGGTGAGCCTCATCGCGTTTTCCAACCCCAAGCGCGTCGGGCCGTACCGCAAGTTCGGCGACCTGATGGTCGATGCCTACGGCGATCCGGGCGAGGACTATCCCATCTCGATGGAGAATCGCCCGGACCGCATGCCGCGCATCACCGTGCAGCAGGTGCTCGATCGTGTCGAGCGGTGGCGCACGCACTACGCGGCCAGTTATCTGCCGCGCCTGACCCCGGCGCCAAAGTCGTAACGCAGCCCCAGCTCGGCGAACAGCGCCACGAGCCGCCGCAGTCCGAGCCCCATCACGCTGAAGTAGTCGCCGTCGATGTGATCGACGATGGTCGCGCCATAGCCTTGGATCCCGTACGCCCCGGCCTTGTCCATCGGCTCACCCGTGGCGACGTAGGCGGCGATCTCCTCCGCAGAGAGCGCGCGAAAGGTGACCTCCACCGATTCCACCGCACTCACCAGTCGGTGATCGAAGGCCACGGCGATCGCGGTGTGCACCGTGTGCGTGCGTCCACTCAGCCGGGCGAGGGTCGCGCGCGCCTCAGCGACATCTGCTGGCTTCCCAAGGATCGCCGCATCCAGCACGACGATCGTGTCCGCGGCGATCACCACACACCCCGGCATCTGGTCCGCGAGTCTCTGCGCCTTGGTCCGAGCGAGCCGTTCACAGTGCGGCACCGGCGCCTCATCGGCGTGGACCGACTCGTCGATATCGGCCGGGCGCACCAGATGCGTGATGCCGATCAGATCCAGGAGATCGCGGCGACGCGGGGACTGTGAGGCGAGGATGACCTCGAGGGGCGCGGTCATCGCTCGAGCCAGAGTGTCACAGGCCCATCGTTCACCAGCTCCACCGCCATATCGGCCCCGAACTCCCCCGCCGCGACCTCGACCCCCTGCGCCTTGAGAAGCGTGATGAACTGGAGATAGAGCGCCCGCGCCTGCTCAGGCGGCGCTGCATCGATGAACGAGGGGCGACGCCCCTTCGTGGCATCCCCGTAGAGCGTGAACTGGCTCACGACGAGCAACGCCCCCTGCACCTCGTCGAGGCCGAGGTTCATCTTGCCGTCCGCGTCGGTGAAGAGCCGCAGCCCCGTCACCTTCTCCGCCATCCAGCGGTTCCCCGCCTCGGTGTCGCTCGCGGTGTACCCCACGAGCAGGCAGAACCCCCGCCCGATGCGCCCAATCACCTCACCTGCGACACGCACCTCGGCGCGCGAGACGCGCTGGAGCAAGACTCGCATCGCCGCCGCCTACTCGACGGTGACCGACTTGGCGAGGTTTCGCGGCTGGTCGACGTTCGCCCCACGCTTCACCGCGATGTAGTACGCGAGGAGCTGGAGGGGGATGCTCGCGAGGACCGGCGTGAGCATATCAACGGTCTCCGGGACCCGGATCTCATGATCCATGAGCCCCGCAAGCGCCGGCTCCTCACGGCTGGTGATCACGATCGTCTTCCCACCACGCGCCTTCACCTCTTGGATGTTCGAGACGATCTTCTCGAACACCGAATCATGCGGCGCGATGAAGACGACCGGCATCTTCTCGTCGATCAGCGCGATCGGCCCATGCTTCATCTCCGCCGCGGGATACCCCTCGGCGTGGATATAGCTGATCTCCTTCAGCTTGAGCGCCCCTTCCAAGGCGGCGGGGAAGTTGTAGCCGCGACCGAGGTAGAGGAAGTTGTGGGCGTCTTTGTATGAGTCGGCGATGGTCTCGATCGCTGCGGCCTGATCGAGGATCCCCTGGATCTGGCTCGGAAGGAGGTCAAGCGCCTGCGTGACCTCGCGCCCGCGCGCGACCGAGAGATTCCGCTTGCGTGCGAGCTTGAGCGCGAAGAGGGCGAGCGCGACCACCTGGCTCGTGAAGGCCTTGGTGGAGGCGACCCCGATCTCCGGCCCCGCATGGAGGTAGATCCCGCCGTCGTCCTCACGGGCGATTGTCGAGCCGACGACGTTCACTAGCCCGAGTGTCCGCGCTCCGCGCCGCTTCGCCTCGCGCATCGCGGCCAACGTGTCAGCCGTCTCCCCCGACTGCGAGATCACGATGCAGAGCGTGGTCGGCGTGATGATCGGGTTCCGGTAGCGGAACTCCGAGGCGTACTCCACCTCGACGGGGATCCGTGCCATGTCCTCGATCATCAGCTCGCCGATGAGCGCGGAGTGCCAACTCGTCCCGCAGGCGGTGATGACGATGTTGTCGATCGCCATCAGCTCGTCGTGGCTCATGTTCAGCCCACCGAGCTTGGAGGACCCCTCCTCGAGCCGCAGACGCCCACGCATGGTGTTCGACACCGTCTGCGGCTGCTCGAAGATCTCCTTGAGCATGAAGTGCTCGTACCCGGCCCGCTCGATCGCATCGAGATCCCAGGCGATCGTCTCGACGGAGCGCCGGATCGGGG
The DNA here is from genome assembly GCA_041178365.1 of Gemmatimonadota bacterium. GTDB lineage: Bacteria > Gemmatimonadota > Gemmatimonadetes > Gemmatimonadales > Gemmatimonadaceae > Pseudogemmatithrix. Next base: position 7,181 of record JBEGVM010000039.1, read on the forward strand.
TCGCATTGATGTCGAGGATGCGGTAGCCGTCGCCGGTGAGGACCACCATGTCGCCCTCGTTGAGGTAGACGACCTCGCGCGTATGTGCGAGGATCGCCGAGGCATCGCTCGCAAGGAAGTACTGCCCCTCCCCGATCCCGACGAGGAGCGGGCTCCCCCTCCGCGCCCCGACGATCTTCCCAGGGTCCTTGCTCGAGACCACGGCGATCCCGTACGTCCCCACGACCACGCGAAGCGCCCCGATGACCGCCTCCTCCAGCGACCCCTCGTAGAGCTCCTGGATCAGGTGCGCGAGCACCTCGGTGTCGGTATCCGAGCGGAAGGTGTGGCCCTTGCTCTGCAGCTCCTTCCGGAGCGCATCGGCATTCTCGATGATCCCATTGTGCACCACTGCCACCGTGTTGTCGGTGCTCAGATGCGGGTGCGCGTTCCGGTCACTCGGCGGCCCATGGGTCGCCCACCGGGTGTGACCGATCCCGACGTGCCCCTTCACCGGCTGCTCGGTGAGCACCCCTTCCAAGCGCGCGATCTTCCCCTCGGCGCGACGCGTCTCGAGCGCCCCGCGATCGATCAGTGCGACGCCGGAGGAGTCATAGCCACGATACTCGAGGCGCTTGAGGCCGCCGATGAGGATCGGGGTGGCGTCCTTGGGACCGATGTAACCGACGATACCGCACATAAAGACAGGGGTCAGGGGTCAGGGGTCAGGTGACAGGGGGGTGCCTGGTACCTGATACCAAACATCTCTCGGTGCTACGAAAGTGCCTTGAGGAGCTGGCGACCACGGTCGACCAACCCCTGTGCACCGTCGCGCGTGGGGGCTTCGGCGATGACGCGGACGATCGGCTCCGTGCCCGAGGGGCGCACATGCACCCAACGATCGGGCCAGCTGAGGCGCAACCCGTCCTGCGTGTCCACCTGGGCATCAGGGAAGGCCGAGCGGAGCTGGGCATACACCGCATCGAGTGGGGCATCGGGACGATCGAGCTTGTCCTTCACGATCGCGTAGCGCGGAAAGCGCGCGACGATCTTCGAAAGGGGCTCGGCCGCCTCGTGAAGGAGCTGGAGGATCAGCGCCACGCCGAGTGGCGCGTCGCGGCCGAGATGCAGTTCGGGGAGGATCACACCGCCATTCCCTTCCCCGCCGATCACCGCACCCGCCTCACGCATGGCGAGGGCGACATTCACCTCGCCGACCGGGGCACGAAGCACCCGCGATCCTGACTCAGCCGCCATGTCGTCGACGATACGGCTCGTGGAGAGGTTCGTCACCACGGGTCCGGTGCGGTGCCGAAGGACGACGCGCGTGGCGAGGGCCAGGGTGTAATCCTCGCCGATCGCCTTCCCTTGGTCGGAGACGAGGGCGAGGCGATCGACATCGGGATCGGTCGCGAACCCGACGGCGGCGCCGGTCTTCTTCACCAGCGCCTCAAGATCGGTGAGATGCTCCGGCACCGGCTCGGGGGGACGCGGGAAGCGGCCATCAGCGGTGAGCCCGATCGCATGCACCTCACAGCCCAAGAGCTCGAGGAGTCGCGGGATGATCTCGCCGCCGGCCCCGTGACAGGCATCGAAGGCGACGCGGAACTTGCGGGCGCGGATCCCGGGGACATCGATGAACGGGAGCGCGAGCACCTGATCGATGTGCCGCGTGATGGCCTCGCCATCGAAGTGCACCTGTCCGAGGTGATCCCAGGTGGCGTATGGAATCCCCTGCTCCACCA